>NC_014211.1:0-300000 GCF_000092985.1 Nocardiopsis dassonvillei subsp. dassonvillei DSM 43111 | reverse complement strand
GTCAGGTAGGCCACGGCCGGGGTGGGCAGCACGCCCACGCGCACCACGTCCACACCGGTGCTGGCCAGGCCCGCGACGACGGCGGCCTCGAGGAACTCGCCGGAGGCGCGCGGGTCGCGGCCCACCACGGCCTTGGGCCGCGCCCCGTCGCCGCCGCGGGTCAGCACCCGCGCCGCCGCGACGGACAGCTCCAGCGCGAGGGCGGCGGTCAGGTCCCGACCGGCGACACCGCGTACACCATCTGTTCCGAACAGCCGAGCCACAGGCGGACAGCCCCTTTCGACGACGGCGCCGGGTCACGGCGCCGGTGGAGTAGCGAGGGTGGCCCAGACAAGCCACCGGGAAAACCGAAAGCCCGTACGCCGTCCCCGGTGGTGGGAACGGCGTACGGGCCGAAGCTCAGCCGAGCGGGTGCCGGCGCATGAGCACTAGCGCTTGGAGAACTGGGGAGCCTTGCGCGCCTTCTTGAGACCGGCCTTCTTGCGCTCCACCTCGCGGGCGTCGCGGGTCAGGAAACCGGCCTTCTTGAGGGTCGGGCGGTTGTTCTCCGGGTCCAGGGACGCCAGCGCGCGGGCGATGCCGTGACGCAGGGCGCCGGCCTGGCCGCTGGTGCCGCCGCCGTCGAGACGGGCGAAGACGTCGTAGGCGCCGTCGAACCCGAGGGAGACGAACGGCTCCTTGATGGTCTGCTGGTGGACCTTGTCCGGGAAGTACGCCTCAAGCGACTTGCCGTTGACCTTCCACTCGCCCGAACCGGGGGCGATGCGGACACGGGCGACGGCCTGCTTGCGGCGACCGGTACCGGCGCTGGGGCCGGACGCGGTGGGGACGTAGGCGGCGGCGTTCTCGTCGGACTCGCTGGTGTACTCGGAGGGGAACTCCTCCGGGTTCTCCACGTACTCCTGCTCGACGTCTTCGATGCCGGTGGGCTCGACCACGGTTCTCCTCGTGCTCTCTGTAAAAGTCTGCGAACGCCTAGGCGGGCTGCTCGATCTTGGTGATTTCGAACGCAACCGGCTGCTGGGCCTGGTGCGGGTGCTCCGGACCGGCGTACACCTTGAGCTTCTTGGCCATCTGGCGGCCCAGGGAGCCCTTGGGGAGCATGCCCTTGACGGCCTTCTCGACGGCCCGCTCGGGGTTCTTCTCCAGCAGGTCGGCGTAGGAGACGGAGCGCAGGCCGCCCGGGTAGCCGGAGTGGCGGTAGGCGCGCTTCTGCTCCAGCTTCTTGCCGGTCAGGGCGACCTTGTCGGCGTTCACGACGATCACGAAGTCGCCGGTGTCGATGTGGGGCGCGTAGTACGGCTTGTGCTTGCCCCGAAGCAGCGTGGCAACCTGGCTCGCCATACGCCCGAGCACGAGATCGGTAGCGTCGACAACGTGCCACTGACGCTGGACATCGTTTGGTTTGGGGCTGTATGTGCGCACGATCGTTTGCCTTCGCTCTTCAGTCGGCTGCCCCATCCCGTGCGGGAATGGGGGACTCGTATACACACCCGCGGTTGCGGGGGCGTCTGGCCGGATATCCCGTGCCATGTCACAGGACTCTCCGAATGGTGAGTGCGCAGACGATGGTGCGTGGATCGGCGCCCGGTGGTCGGGGCCCACGGCAACTCAACGCACAACGACGGAATATCCTACCTGGCCACCGCCGCGCAGGTCAAAGCCAGCGGCGGGGCGGACCGGCCGGACCGCGCTCGGCGGGGAAAACACCGGCACGGGGTCACATCCGTGACCTCTCCGTCTTTTATTATGCCCGTTGCCGGGAGTGCTTCGTCCTGTTCCCGCCCCCGCGTTGGCTACGCTTGCACCGAAAGGCCGGTCTGCTCCCGTGATGACGGGCACCGACGCGACCTTGGAGACGCCCGTCACGGTCGCCGACACCACGGGAACCCGGAACGGACGGCACCGCGCGGCCCAGGCCACGTGCCGGTGGACCGCGGCCCAGTCCCACCCCCAGAGCCCTCGGAGACTCCCATCAGTACCCATCCGAACCAGCCACAGTACGGTCCCGACGGCAGACCCGTCGGACCGGAGGCCGGTGACGGCCAGGACCTGCTCGGGTCATCGCCCTCCCACGCCGAGGGCCAGCATCCCACATCGGGGCCGCAGCAGACACACGGCGCGCCCCCGTCCGGCCAGCATCCCCCGTACCCGCAGCACCACCACTCCCCCGCGCAGCCGAGCGGCCCCCAGATCCCGCCGTACGGCCAGGGAGGGCAGCCCCAGGGCGCGCCCGGCTACCCCGGCGGTCAGGGCGGGCCGAGCGGCCCGCAGGCTCCGCCCCAGCCCCCGAGCGGCCCGCAGCACCCCCAGAACCCCCAGATCCCGCCGTACGGCCACGGAGGGCAGCCCCAGGGCGCGCCCGGCTACCCCGGCGGCCCGGTGGGCGCGCCCACCGGCGGCCAGACCCCCGCGCTTCCGGGGCAGCCCCAGCAGGGCGCCGGCGGGCAGCAGGCGCCCGTGCACCCCGGACAGCCGCAGCAGGGCACCGGCGGCCAGTTCCCGCCGCACGGAGCCCCCACCGGCGGCCAGGCGCCGATGCGGGCGCCCACGGGCGCGCACCCCCCGCACCAGGCCCCCACCGGCGGCCACCCGGGCATGGGTCAGCCGTCGGGCCCGCACGTACCCCCCGGACAGAACGCCGCCCCGGGCCAGCCCGGACAGCACGGCCAGCCCCTTCCGCCCGGGGCCCTCCCTCCCGGCGCCCCCGTGCCGCCGCACGCCCCCGGCCAGCGGCCCGGACCCCAGGGCCCCGTCCCGGGGTTCCCCCCCGGCACGCAGGGCGTACCGCAGGGCCGTCCCGGCGCTCCCGGCCACCCCGGAGCGCCCGTCAGCCCTCCCCCGGGCATGCCCCCCGGTTCGGCTCCCCCGTCCGCCCAGCAGGCCTTCCAGGCCCCGCAGCAGCCCCCCGCCGCGCTCCCGGCGCCCGGCCGGGAGGAGCCCGTGTTCCCCCCGGACGCGATGGGCGCCACGCAGCACATCAGCCCCGTCCCCGCCTCGCCCGGCGGCCGTCCCCTGTTCCGGGACGAGGTCCCCGACGACGCCGGTGTGGACACCGCGCAGTTCGACGCCCAGGGGATCAACGACTACGACGACTACGACGGCTACAACAACGACGACGACTACCGGTACGGTGACGGCGGCGCGGACGCGCGCGCCCGCAAGCGCCGGATCATGATGATCGCCGGTTTCGCCGTGCTGCTGGTCCTGGCGGGCGGCGGGACGTTCTTCCTCGCCACCAGCATGGGCTCGGGCGGTGCGAACGCCACGACCGTCGCCGACGAGGCCGACGACCCGGGCGCGCTCGACGTCGAGGCCCTCTTCCCCGAGAGCATGGAGGTCGAGGGCCAGGGCACGTTCACCCGCGTGGCCGTCGAGGACACCGAGGACTGCGCCGCCGGGGCCCACGGCGACTACGGCCAGGTGCTCGCCGACAACGAGTGCCGCCAGATGGTGCGCGCCTCCTACCTCAGCGAGGACGAGGGCCACGCGGTGACCGTGGGCGTCGCCGCCATGCCCACCGGCGAGGAGGCGGCCACCGCGATGGAGGCACAGGACCTGGTGGCCACCCAGTGGTTCGCCGGTCTGCCCGGCGAGGAGGGCAGCCCCGCCGAGCGCCTGGGGCACTCCGGCGGCCACGGCAGCAGCGGCCAGTGGGGCCGCTACCTGCTCTTCTCCCTGGCGGCCAACAGCGACGGCACCGAGGAGGGCGCCGAGAGCGAGTCCGCCACCGAGCTGCGCGCCATCAGCGAGGGCTTCCTCCAGGAGGCCCACACCAGCCTCAGTGAGAACCGCGGCTGAGCGGTCACCGGCACCCGCGAGGGGCACCCGGCGTCCGGGTGCCCCTTCTTCGTGTCCACGGGCGGGTTCCGTCGGCGCCCGCGGCGGGCAGGAGTCCCGGCGGGCCGGTCCGCGAGCCCCGGAGGAGAGCGTGACGATGACAGAACCCGCCGAACGGATCCGGCGCATCGCGATGGAGTTGACGGCGCAGTCGGAGTCGGGGCTGGCGTACAGCACCAACGAGTTCGACATCGGGCGGTTCCACCGCGTCGGCGCCCTGGCCCGCGACCTGATGCAGATGGTGGCCGCCGGGGAGCTCCCCGGGTACGAGCGCGAGGTGGCCTCGGCAGCCGGTTACACCACCCCCAAGCTCGACGTGCGCGGCGGCGTCTTCGACCCCTCCGGCCGGGTCCTGCTCGTCCGCGAGATCTCGGACGGCCACCGCTGGACCCTGCCCGGCGGGTGGTGCGACGTCCTGGAGAGCCCCAGGCAGGCGATCGAACGCGAGGTCCGCGAGGAGGCGGGGCTGGCCGTGCGGGCGGTCCACCTCGCCGGGGTCCTCGACCGCCACCTGTGGCCCCACGTGCCGGTCTACGACCGCCACATCTACAAGCTCCTCTTCGTGTGCGCGCCGCTGACCGACCCCGCCCCCGCCTCCAGCAGCGACGGGACCAGCGACCGCGCCTTCAGCAGCGCCGAGACCAGCGCCAGAGCATGGTTCGACGTGGACGACCTGCCCGAGCTGTCGGTGTCGCGGGTACTGCCCGAGCAGATCGCGCTGCTGCACCGGCACTGGATGGATCCGGGACCGGCACACGTCGACTGAGGCCACGGGGGGCATCCGGGAGACCGGTGCCCCTCCCCTTGTCCACAGGCCGGATTCCGCGCTTTCGCGGAGTCCGGCGCGACTCTAGCCTGGTAAAGGGGGGGGGGTTCCCTCCCCGCCGCCTCGTGCTGCCCGCGCTCTCGGAGCCGCCGCTCAGTCCGAATGGCCCCGGCACGGCAGCTCCCGCACCCGGCGGGTCGCCGAGGCGCGCACGGCCAGCTCCTCGTCGGCCGGGTAGCGCACCTCCTCCAGGCTGAGCCCCTGCGGCCCCACCACGTGCACCGACGAGTCCCGCGTACCGGCGCCGAGCACCTTGCCCGGCCAGTCCGCGTCCCTGCGCCCGTCGCCCACCGCCAGGAGCGCGCCCACGAGCGCGCGCACCATGTTGTGGCAGAACGCGTCCGCCTGGATCGTCCCGTGCAGCAGGTGCTCGTCCACCCGGGTCCACTCCAGGCGCAGCAGCTCCCGGATGGTCGTCGCGCCCTCGCGCCTCTTGCAGAACGCCGCGAAGTCGTGCTCGCCCACCAGGCGCTCCGCCGCAGCGTTCATCCGGTCCACGTCCAGCGGGCTGCGGTGCCACAGCACGTCCCGCCGCAGCAGCGGGTCCACCCCGTAGGGCGCGTCGCTCACCCGGTACAGGTACCGCCGGAACAGCGGCGAGAACCGGGCGTCGAACCCGGGCGGCGCCAGCCGCGCCGCGCGCACCCGCACGTCCTTGGGCAGCACCCCGGCCAGGCGCCGGAGCACGCGCTCCCCCTCGCTCTCCCACGTCCGCGCGGGGATGTCGGCCTGCGCCACCTGCCCCCGCGCGTGCACACCGGCGTCCGTGCGCCCCGCGCACGTCAGCGACACCTCCGGCAGGCGCAGCACCCGCGCCAGAGCCGCCTCCAGCTCGCCCTGCACCGTGCGCCGACCTGGCTGCGCGGCCCACCCGGAGAAGTCCGTGCCGTCGTAGGCCACGTCCAACCGCACCCGGACCGTCGTCTCGTCCATAACCCGCCACTCCTCCGCGTCCACGAAAAAGACGAGTGCCCGACCCCCGCGGGGATCGGGCACTCGCCGAGCGGTGCGTGCGCGGGACGCGTTCGCGTCCCCGCGCCCCGCACGCTACTTGTCGTCAGCCGGGCCCTCCGCCTGGGCCGTCTCGTCGGCCTTGGCGGTCTGGTCGGAGGTGGTGTCCTCCGCCGGCTGGTCGCCGGCCTCGTCCGCCACGGCGGTGGTCGCGTCGGCCTTGGGCTCCTCGGCCTCCTGCGCCGCGGGCTTGGCGGCCGGGGCGGCGGCCTGGGCGCTCAGGGCCTCGACCAGCTCGATCACGGCCATCGGGGCGTTGTCACCCTTGCGCGGACCGATCTTGGTGATCCGGGTGTAGCCACCGGGACGGTTCTCGTAGCGCGGGCCGATCTCGGTGAAGAGCTCGTGCACGACGGCCTTGTCCGTGATCTTGGTCAGGACCTGGCGGCGGGCGTGCAGGTCACCGCGCTTGCCGAGGGTGATCAGCTTCTCCGCGTACGGGCGCAGGCGCTTGGCCTTGGCCTCGGTGGTGCGGATGCGGCCGTGCTGGAACAGCGAGGTGGCGAGGTTCGCCAGGATGTGCCGCTCGTGAGCGGGCCCGGAACCCAGACGGGCGCCCTTGGTAGGCGTGGGCATGGTGTCGTTCTCCTAGTGATGCGGTCCGCGGCCGCACTCGGCCGGGGACCATGTGGGCGACGAAGGTCGGTTAGTACTGCTCCGTCTCGACGAAGGACTCGCCCTCGTCGTCCTCGGAGCTGTAGGAGTCGGCCGCCGAGCTGGGGTCGAATCCGGGCGGGGAGTCCTTCAGCGACAGGCCCATGTCGACGAGCTTCTGCTTGACCTCGTCGATGGACTTGGCACCGAAGTTGCGGATGTCCAACAGGTCCTGCTCGGAGCGGGCAACCAGCTCACCGACGCTGTGGATGCCCTCACGCTTGAGGCAGTTGTAGGACCGGACCGTGAGGTTGAGGTCCTCGATCGGCAGCGCCAGGTCCGCCGCCAGGGCGGCGTCCGTGGGCGACGGGCCCATGTCGATGCCCTCGGCGTCGACGTTGAGCTCACGCGCCAGACCGAACAGCTCGACCAGGGTCTTGCCCGCGCTGGCGACCGCGTCCCGGGGACGGATGGCCGGCTTGGTCTCGATGTCCACGATCAGGCGGTCGAAGTCGGTGCGCTGCTCGACACGGGTGGCCTCGACCTTGTAGGTCACACGCAGGACCGGGGAGTAGATGGAGTCGATCGGGATGCGGCCGATCTCCTGTCCCGCCTGCTTGTTCTGCGTCGCCGAGACGTAGCCGCGGCCGCGCTCGACCGTCAGCTCCATCTCCAGCTTGCCCTTGCCGTTGAGCGTGGCGATGTGCAGGTCGGGGTTGTGCACCTCGACACCGGCCGGCGGAGCGATGTCCGCGGCGGTCACCACACCGGGGCCCTGCTTGCGCAGGTACATCAGCACCGGCTCGTCGTGCTCGGAGCTGACGACCAGGCCCTTGAGGTTGAGGATCATCTCGGTGACGTCCTCCTTGACACCGGGCACGGTGGTGAACTCGTGCTCGACGCCCTCGATGCGGATGCTCGTGACAGCCGCGCCGGGGATGGAGGACAGCAGGGTGCGCCGAAGCGAGTTGCCGATGGTGTAGCCGAAGCCCGGCTCCAGCGGCTCGATGACGAACTTCGAGCGCAGGTCCGAGGAGGCTTCCTCGGTGAGCGTGGGACGCTGTGCGATCAACATGGTCCGTGTCTTCCCTTCCACATGGCCGCCCGCTATTTGACGGCCACCCGGCGGACACCACATCGGTGTCCACTACTCGGATTCCTACCCCGTCCGCGCGGTCCCCCCGCAGGGGAGCGCGCGGAACCAGGCGCGGCGCCCGCGCGGGTAGGTGCGCGGGCGCCGGTGCGGGATCAGACCCGGCGGCGCTTGGGCGGACGGCAGCCGTTGTGCGGAACCGGCGTCACGTCCTGGATGGAGCCGACCTCCAGCCCGGTCGCCTGGAGCGAGCGGATGGCGGTCTCCCGGCCCGAGCCCGGGCCCTTCACGAAGACGTCCACCTTGCGGACGCCGTGCTCCTGGGCGCGGCGGGCAGCGGCCTCGGCGGCCATCTGCGCGGCGTAGGGGGTCGACTTGCGCGAACCCTTGAAGCCCACCTGGCCGGAGCTGGCCCACGAGATCACGGCACCGGTCGGGTCGGTGATGCTCACGATCGTGTTGTTGAACGTGCTCTTGATGTGAGCGTGCCCGTGGACAATGTTCTTCTTTTCCTTGCGGCGCACCTTGCGCGCGGCACCCTGACGGCCCTTAGGCGGCATGAGCGAAACTCCCAGAGATCATCGGTCCGTTGTCGTTCCCGGACGCGTGTTTACAGTCCAGTCCGAGCGGACTACTTCTTACCGGCCTTCTTCTTACCGGCCACGGTCTTCTTCTTGCCCTTGCGGGTGCGCGCGTTGGTCTGCGTGCGCTGACCGCGGACCGGGAGCCCACGGCGGTGGCGGATGCCCTGGTAGCTACCGATCTCCATCTTGCGGCGGATGTCGCCCTGCACCTCACGGCGCAGGTCACCCTCGACCTGGTAGTTCGAGCCGATCCACTCGCGCAGCTTGACGAGGTCTTCCTCGGTCAGCTCGTAGACGCGCGTGTTGCCGTCGACGCCGGTGCTCTTCAGGGTCTCCAGGGCGCGGGTGCGCCCGATCCCGAAGATGTACGTGAGAGCGATCTCCACCCGCTTGTCGCGGGGAAGGTCAACGCCTTCGATACGTGCCATGTGGGCGAGACTCCTAATGCCCTATGCGGAGGTCTGGCCCGTTCCACCCTCTCGTCGCCCAATCGACGAGGCCCCGGCCTCCGACCGGGGGTGGCTCCCGCGCCGCACTGGCGGCGGGAGTCGGAACAGGTTTTCGTTGTGTCGTGCGCCCGGTGCGGTGCTGGCGCACCGGCCGGGCCGATCGCGGTGTGTGAAGCCGCGGCGAGCGGAGCGGGGGTGACTAACCCTGGCGCTGCTTGTGCCGCGGGTCCGAGCAAATGACCATGATCCGGCCGTTACGGCGGATCACGCGGCACTTCGCGCAGATCTTCTTCACGCTCGGCTTGACCTTCATGGTGACTCCGAACTCATACTCTCCCGGGCCGCGAGGCCCGTGAGGGGCTACTTGTAGCGGTAAACGATGCGCCCGCGCGTGAGGTCGTACGGGCTCAGCTCCACGACGACCCGGTCGTCGGGGAGAATACGGATGTAGTTCATCCGCATCTTGCCGCTGATGTGGGCAAGGACCTGGTGCCCGTTGTCGAGCTCTACCTTGAACATAGCGTTGGGTAGGGACTCGACAACGGAACCCTCGATCTCGATGGCGCCGTCTTTCTTGGCCATGTCCTTCCACGCCTCGCTCATCGTTTGGTTGATCAGGACAACCCGACGCGACCCCAGTGGCCCCGCATGACGCTACGGCCCCGGCAACGGCGGATGGCCGTCACCGACGCCGAGGGACACTGGAAGTTCAGGCCAACTGCAAAAGGCGAACGTCGGTTGGAGGACGTGGCGCGAAGAAGGCAGACTGACCCAACAGCCCGCGTATGGGCATGGACAGTCTATCCCCTTCCGGCAAGTGCTCCTAACCGCCGAACGGAGCACACTACCGCACCGGGACGCGGGCGGGCACGGGCCTCCGCCCTAGGGCGTCCCGTCGCCTTCGGAGTGGTGCTTCTGCCCGGCCAGGACCCCCACGGTCACCATGCCCATCACGATGCCCCACGGCCCCATGACCCACAGGAACCACGGGTAGTCGTAGTCGGTGGTGAGGAACAGGATCAGCCAGATGACGAAGCACAGGATGTTGACCCCGGCGTAGAGGGCCCACGGCACCATCAGCGCCGGGTCGCGCATGCTGATCGGAGGGGCCACCGCGAACTCCTCGTCCCGGGAGGAGGTCCCGCGGATGTCCGCGAGGTCGCGCTCGGGGAGGTCGTTGGTGACCGTGGCCAGCTCATCCGTGGTCCTGGCCTTGTAGACGCGGCCGAGGCGGTCGGTGAACTCCTCGTGGTCCAGCCGCCCCTGGGCGAAGTGCTCCTGGAGGAGCTGGGCCACGCGGTCGCGTTCCGCGTCGGACGTTCGTATCGACGGCACCGGGTCGGACACTGCGCGCACCTCGCATCTTCGCCCGGAAGCGGCCCCCGCGCTCCGCGCGGGACGAGACCCCTACCAGGTCGGCTGGACGAACCCCATGTCGGCGATTTTATCGCGGTCGGACTCGCGCGCGGTCAGCACGACGGGCCCGTCCGCGGTCACCGCGACCGTGTGCTCGAAGTGCGCGGCGCGACCGCCGTCGCGCGTCACCACGGTCCAGCCGTCGTCGAGCTGCACCACGTCGTGGCGGCCCAGGGTGGTCATCGGCTCGATCGCCAGGCACATGCCCTCGACCAGCCGCATGCCCTTGCCGCGCTTGCCGTAGTTGAGCACGTGCGGGTCCATGTGCATCTCGGTGCCGATGCCGTGGCCGCCGTACTCGCGGACGTTGCCGTAGCCGCCGTTGCGGGAGATGTGGCCGCCGATCGCGTGGCCGATGTCACCCAGGCGCCTGCCCGGACGCAGTTCGGCGATCCCCTGCCACATGGACTCCTCGCAGACCTCCATCATGCGCAGGTCCTCGGGGCGGCCCTCGCCGACCGCGACGGTGATCGCCGAGTCGCCGTGCCAGCCCTCCAGGATGGCCCCGCAGTCGACGGAGATGATGTCGCCCTCGGCCAGCACCCGCTGCGCGCTGGGGATGCCGTGGACGACCTCCTCGTTCACCGAGGCGCAGATGGAGCCCGGGAAACCGTGGTAGCCCTTGAAGGAGGGGACGGCGCCCGCGTCGCGGATGACCTTCTCCGCGAGGGAGTCCAGCTCCAGGGTCGACACCCCGGGCCGCACCGCGGCCCGGAGGGTGTCCAGGGCGCGGGCCACGACCTGGCCCGCCGCCCTCATCCTGGCGATCTGCTCCGGCGTCTTGATCTGCACGTCCGGATCGTTCTTGCCGAACATCAGGAACCGGCCCCGACCTTGTCGATGGCGGCCTTGGCGCGGGCCGTCACCTCCTCCACGGACCCCGTGGCGGCGATGGTGGCCAGCAGGCCCTCGGCCTCGTAGAACTGCACCAGCGGAGCCGTCTGCTCACGGTAGACCTCCAGGCGGTGCCGGATGGTCTCCTCGCGGTCGTCCTCGCGCTGGTACAGCTCGGCGCCCTCGTTGTCGCACCTGCCCGCGACCTTCGGGGCGTCGTACTCCACGTGGTACACCTGGCCGCACTCGGGGCACGAGCGGCGGCCCGAGAGGCGTTTGACGACCTCCTCCTCGTCCACCCTCAACTCCAGGACGACGTCCAGGGTGGTGTCGAGGTCGGCGAGGATGCCCTTGAGCGTCTCGGCCTGCGGGACGTTGCGCGGGAAGCCGTCGAGCAGGAAGCCCGCGGCGGCGTCCTCCTGCGCCAGTCGGTCCCTGACCATGGCGTTGGTGACCTCGTCGGGGACGAGGTCACCGCGGTCCATGTACTCCTTGGCCTTCTTGCCGAGGTCGGTCTTGCCGCTGACGTTGGCCCGGAAGATGTCGCCCGTGGACACCTTGGGGATCGACAGCTCGGACGCGAGGATCTGGGCCTGGGTGCCCTTGCCGGCCCCAGGCGGCCCCACCAATACTGCTCGCATTTATCGCAGAAAACCTTCGTAGTTCCTCTGCTGGAGGTGACTCTCGATCTGCTTCACCGTGTCCAGCCCGACGCCGACCATGATCAGGATGCTCGTCCCTCCGAAGGGGAAGTTCGCACTGGCGCCGGTGGCGCCGAGGGCGACCATCGGCAGGAGAGCGATCACACCCAGGTACAGGGATCCGGGGGTCGTCAGCCTCGTCAGCACGTAGTCGAGGTACTCGGCGGTCGGACGCCCTGGTCGGATACCCGGGATGAACCCACCGTACTTCTTCATGTTGTCGGCGACCTCAGCGGGGTTGAAGGTAATCGCCACGTAGAAGAACGCGAAGCCGATGATCATGACGAAGAACGTCGCCATGTACACGGGGTGGGTGCCGGTGAGGAAGTAGTCCTGCACGAAGGTCACCACGGGATGGGTGGAGTCCTGTCCCATGAGTCCCACGAGCAGCTGCGGCAGGTACAGCAGCGAGGAGGCGAAGATCACGGGGATGATGCCCGCCTGGTTCACCTTCAGCGGGATGTAGGTCGAGCTGCCGCCGTACATGCGGCGGCCGACCATGCGCTTGGCGTACTGCACCGGGATGCGGCGCTGGGCCTGCTCCATGAAGACCACCGCGGTGATGAGCACCAGGCCGGCGATGCAGATGAGGGAGAAGACCCAGATCGAGCGCTCCTGGAACAGCGCGACCATGGAGGAGGGGAACATCGCGATGACCTGGGTGAAGATCAGCAGCGACATGCCGTTGCCCACGCCGCGCTCGGTGATGAGCTCGCCGAACCACATGATGATGGCGGTACCGGCCGTCATCGTGAAGACGATGGTCACCAGGGTGAGGATGTCCTGGTTGGGCATGTAGGAGCTGACCGGGATGGCCCCCTGGAACAGGGCGCCCGTCCGGGCCATGGCGACGATGCTGGTGGCCTGGAGGACACCGAGCATGAGCGTCAGGTAGCGGGTGTACTGGGTGATCTTGCTCTGTCCGGACTGGCCCTCCTTCTTGAGGGCCTCCAGACGGGGGATCACCACCGTGAGCAGGTTGATGATGATGCTCGCGGTGATGTACGGCATGACCCCGAGCGCGAACACCGCCAGTTGCAGCAGGGCACCGCCGCTGAACAGGTTGACGAGCGCGTACACACCGGACTGGTCCGAGGAGGTGATCGCCTCCATCTGGTCCCTGATCGCCGCGGAGTTGATACCCGGCGCCGGGATCACCGAGCCCAGACGGAAGATCGTCAGGATGAACAGTGTGAACAGCAGCTTGTTGCGCAGGTCGGGCGTGCGGAATGCACGAACGAACGCACCTAGCACGTCTCCTCCTGCGCAGCTTCGGCGGCGGAACGGGTTCCAGACATCGCGGCCGATCCTGAATCGTCGTAGAACGTCAGCTCCGGGCGGTCGCCCGTTGCTCGGAAGTATTCACAGTACGTCAAGCGATGAACTCAAACAGATGGCACTGTAACAGTGATCACTCGGCAGTTGAGTTCGTGAGTCATAACGATCACCGCTCACAACGCGTGGGGGCGTCCGCCAGCCGGTCCTAGACCTGCCGGGCGAACGCCCCCAGTCGCTCATCGCGGGGAAGACCCCTACAGCTCGGTGGTGGAGCCACCGGCGGCGGAGATCTTCTCCTTCGCCGAGGAGGAGAACGCGTGCGCGCTCACCTGCACGGCGACGGAGATCTCACCCGTGCCCAGCACCTTGACGGGCTGGTTCTTGCGAACCGCGCCCTTGGCGACCAGGCTCTCGACGGTGACCTCGCCGCCCTCGGGGTAGAGCTCGCTCAGCCGGTCCAGGTTGACGACCTGGTAGGTCGTCTTGAACCGGGCGTTGCTGAAGCCCTTGAGCTTGGGCACCCGGCGGATGAGGGGCATCTGCCCGCCCTCGAAGCCGGGACGCACGGTGTTACGAGCCTTCGTGCCCTTGGTGCCGCGACCTGCGGTCTTGCCCTTGGACGCCTCGCCGCGACCCTTGCGGATCTTGGCCTTGTTGGAGCCCGGGGCGGGACGCAGGTGGTGCAGCTTGAGCAGCTCGTCGGGGTTGTAGTCGCTCATTCGGCAACCTCCTCGACAGAGACGAGGTGCGCGACGATCGTGATCTGCCCGCGAACCTCAGGGCGGTCCTCACGGACGGTGGACTTGCCGATCCGGCCCAGACCCAGCGACTGGAGAGCAGCGTGCTGCTTCACCTTGCCGCCGATCTTGGATCGGGTCTGCGTGATCTTGAGCTTGGCCATGGTCAGGCTCCTGCCTTCGCCTCAGCGCGAGCACGCAGCATGGCAGCCGGGGCGACGTCCTCGATCGGCAGGCCACGGCGGGCGGCGATCTCCTCGGGCTGGTTGATGCCCTTCAGAGCCGCCACGGTGGCGTGCACGATGTTCAGCGGGTTGGACGAGCCGAGCGACTTGCTCAGCACGTCGTGGATGCCGGCGCACTCCAGCACGGCGCGCACGGGGCCACCGGCGATAACGCCGGTACCCGGGGCGGCCGGACGGAGCAGGACGACGCCGGCCGCGTCCTCGCCCTGGACCCGGTGCACGATCGTGCCCTGGATGCGGGGGACGCGGAAGAAGTTCTTCTTCGCCTCCTCGACACCCTTGGCGATCGCGGCCGGGACCTCCTTGGCCTTGCCGTAACCGACACCGACCATGCCGTTGCCGTCACCGACGACGACCAGGGCGGTGAAGGAGAAGCGACGGCCGCCCTTGACGACCTTCGCGACCCGGTTGATGGTCACGACCTTCTCGATGTAGGAGACACCCTTGTCTGCGGCGCCGCCGCGGCGATCGTCACGGCGATCACGCCGCTCGCCACCGGCGCCGCGCCGCGGTGCTGCAGCCATCAGTGGTTCCTCTTCTCGTGGTTGATCTTGGCCGTTGCAGAGGTCATCGCTAGAACTCCAGCCCGCCCTCGCGCGCCGCGTCGGCGAGCTTGGCGATACGACCGGCGTACTGGTTGCCGCCGCGGTCGAAGACGACCGCGGAGACACCGGCGGCCTTGGCGCGCTCGGCGATGAGCTGACCGACCTTGACGGACTTGTCGGACTTGGTGCCCTCGTCGGCGCGCAGGTCGGCCTCGACGCTGGAGGCGGCGGCCAGGGTGTGACCCCTGGTGTCGTCGATCACCTGCGCGACGATGTGCTTGGAGGAGCGGAAGACGGCCAGGCGCGGACGCTCGGCGGTACCCACGACCTTCTTGCGGACGCGGAACTGGCGGCGCGCACGGGAGGTGGCGCGCTTGGTGGTCCGCTTGCGGCTCACGGTGCTACCCATGCCTACTTACCAGCCTTTCCGGCCTTGCGGCGGATGTGCTCACCCTGGTACCGCACGCCCTTGGCCTTGTACGGGTCAGGCTTACGCAGACCGCGGATGTTCGCGGCGACCTGGCCCACCAGCTGCTTGTCGATGCCCTCGACGTGGAGGATGGTCGGCTTCTCCACGCGGAAGCTGATGCCCGCGGGGGGCTCGACCACGACGGGGTGGCTGTAGCCCAGCGAGAACTCCAGGTTGGAGCCGCGGGCCTGGACGCGGTAACCCACGCCGTGGATCTCCAGCGTCTTGGTGTAGCCCTTGGCCACGCCCTCGACGAGGTTGGCGATGAGCGCACGGGTCAGACCGTGCAGCGAGCGGTTCTCCGGCTTGTCGTCCGGACGCGCCACCGTGACGACCCCGTCCTCCAGGGCCACGGTGATCGGCTCGGCGACGGTGTGCTTCAGCTCGCCCTTCGGACCCTTGACGGTGACGTCCTGCCCGTTAATCGTGACTTCGACGCCCTTGGGGACCGAGAGCGGCAGTCGACCGATTCGCGACATGCTTCAATCTCTCCCTGTTACCAGACGTAGGCGAGGACTTCGCCGCCCACGCCACGCTTCTTGGCCTGCTTTTCGGTCATCAGGCCGCCGGACGTCGAAATGATCGCCACGCCGAGGCCACCCAGCACCCGCGGCAGGTTCTCCTTCTTGGCGTACACCCGCAGACCGGGCTTGGAGACCCGGCGGATGCCCGCGATGGAACGCTCCCGGGTGGGGCCGTACTTCAGGTCCAGGACGAGGTTCTGGCCCACGGGGGCCTCCTCGGTCCGCCAGCCCTGAATGAAGCCCTCCTGCTGGAGGATCTCGGCGATGTGCGCCTTGATCTTGGAATACGGCATCGCCACGGTGTCGTGGTAAGCCGAATTCGCGTTGCGCAGACGCGTGAGCATGTCTGCGATCGGGTCGGTCATCGTCATGGCCGACTGGCCCTTCCTCACCGCGGTTTCCGAGTGCGGGCTTTCCCAGAGCCTGCCCTTGCGCGGGTACTCCCGCGAAGGTGCACAAACGGACCTACGGCGTGGTCGTGGGCACCGCGGTCCCCTTCGGGACTGCCGTGCCCTGGTGGTTGGATGTTGCCGGACCGTGCCGCATCGTGCGGTCACGGACGCTGTACGCGCCGAGGATGGCGCTTCGGGGGGCCGACTCCGTGCGCCCAGGGGTGGGCGAACGGTCGGCCCCGCCGGAAACTACCAGCTCGACTTGGTGATACCGGGCAGCTCGCCCCGGTGGGCCATCTCACGGAAGCAGATACGGCACAGGCCGAACTTCCGGAAGACGGCGCGCGGGCGGCCGCACCGCGAGCATCGAGTATACGCGCGAACGCCGAACTTCGGCTTCCGCTGCGACTTCGCGATCAGGGACTTCTTGGCCATGTGTGCTTACCCCTCAGGCTTCCTTGAACGGGAAACCGAGCCGCTTGAGCAGGCTGCGGCCCTGTTCGTCGCTCGTGGCGGTGGTGACGACCGTGATGTCCATCCCACGCTGCCGGTCGACCTTGTCCGGGTCCACCTCGTGGAACATGACCTGCTCGGTCAGCCCGAAGGTGTAGTTGCCGTTCCCGTCGAACTGCTTCGGGGACAGGCCACGGAAGTCCCGGATACGGGGCAGGGCCAGGGAGAGCAGCCGGTCGAGGAACTCCCACATCCGGTCGCCGCGCAGCGTGACGCTGGCGCCGATCGGCTGGCCCTCGCGCAGCTTGAACTGCGCGATGGAGTTCTTGGCCCGGTTGATCCGCGGCTTCTGGCCGGTGATCGCCGACAGGTCGGCGATCGCGCCCTGGATCAGCTTCGCGTCACGAGCCGCCTCGCCAACACCCATGTTGACCACGATCTTCGTCAGACCGGGGACCTGCATGATGTTGCCGATGCCGTGCTCCTCCTTGAGGGCGGCAACGATCTCGTTACGGTACTTCTCCTTGAGCCGCGGCATCGGAGGGGCGGTGATGTCGTTGGTAACCGTCATCAGATGTCCTTACCGGTGCGGCGGGAGACGCGAACCTTGGTTCCGTCTTCCTCGAAGCGGTAGCCGACCCGGGTGGCCTTGCCGTCCTCCACGAGCGCGACGTTGCTCACGTGGATCGGGGCCTCCTTGGTGACGACCTCGCCCTGCTGGCCGCCCGCCGGGTTGGCCTTCCTGTGCTTCTTGACCAGGTTGACGCCCTCGACAACGACACGGTCTTCCTTCGGCAGGGCCTTGACGACCTTGCCGGTGGCACCCCGGTTCTTGCCGGCGAGAACGATGACCTCGTCGCCAGATTTGATCTTCATCGCTTAGAGCACCTCCGGCGCCAGCGAAATGATGCGCATGTACTTCTTGTCACGCAGCTCGCGGCCGACCGGGCCGAAGATGCGGGTGCCTCGCGGGTCCCCACCGTCCTTGATGAGCACGGCAGCGTTCTCATCGAAGCGGATGTAGGAGCCGTCGGGCCGGCGGCGCTCCTTGACGGTGCGCACGACAACGGCCTTGACGACGTCGCCCTTCTTGACTCCAGCGCCAGGCAGGGCGTCCTTCACCGTGGCGACGATCGTGTCGCCGATCCCGGCGTAGCGCCGACCCGAGCCACCGAGAACACGGATGGTGAGGATCTCCTTGGCACCCGTGTTGTCGGCGACCTTGAGTCGCGACTCCTGCTGAATCACGTCTGCTCCTGATGTGATGCGTGCGGTCCACTGCCGCACGGCTAGGTGGTCTCACCCCCGGGATCGGCGGCCGGCACGGGTGCCGGCCGCCGACAGGCTGGGGTTACTTAGCCTTCTCCAGGATCTCCACGACGCGCCAGCGCTTGGTCGCGGAGAGCGGCCTGGTCTCCATCAGTCGGACCAGGTCGCCCACTCCACAGGAGTTCGCCTCGTCGTGCGCCTTGTACTTGGACGTGCGACGGATGACCTTGCCGTACCTGGCGTGCGTGATGCGGTCCTCGACCTCGACGACGACGGTCTTGTCCATCTTGTCGCTGACGACGTAACCCTCGCGCACCTTGCGGTAGTTGCGGGTCGCGGTCTGGTTCTCACTCATTCGGCTGCTTCCTTCTCCTGCGCCGACTCACCAGACAGCGGGGCGATACCCAGCTCGTGCTCACGCAGGATCGTGTAGATCCGGGCGATCTCGCGCTTGACGGTACGCAGTCGGCTGTGGTTGTCGAGCTGGCCGGTGGCGGCCTGGAAGCGGAGGTTGAACAGCTCTTCCTTGGCTTCCTTGAGCTTGGCGACCAGGTCCTCGACGGACTGGTCACGGAGCTCATGGGCAGTCACGGACTTGGCCATCACTCCCCCTCCCGCGTAACGAACTTGCACTTCATCGGGAGCTTGTGCATCGCACGGCGCATCGCCTCCTTGGCGATGGCCTCGGGCACGCCCGACAGCTCGAACATCACGCGACCGGGCTTGACCGGCGCGACCCACCACTCCGGGGAACCCTTACCGGAACCCATGCGGACCTCGGCGGGCTTCTTGGTCAGCGGGCGGTCCGGGAAGATGTTGATCCACACCTTGCCGCCACGCTTGATGTGACGCGTCATGGCGATACGAGCGGACTCGATCTGACGGTTCGTCACGTAGGCCGACTCCAGGGCCTGGATGCCGAACTCACCGAAAGTGACCGTCGTGCCGCCCTTGGCCTTGCCGCGCAGATCCGGGTGGTGCTGCTTGCGGTACTTGACCTTACGAGGAATAAGCACTGGTCAGCTCCCCTCGGACTTCGCGGACTCGGCCGGGGCCTTGGCCTCGGCGTTCTGCGGCTGGCCGCCACCGGCACCGCCGCGACGACGACGCTGGGGGCGCTCGCGGCGCTGACCGCCGCCACCGCCACCGCCGCCACCGGCGGAGCGCTGCGCGGCCTGGGCCGCCTCACGCTCGGCGCGGGTGGCGGGCGCGTCACCCTTGTAGATCCAGACCTTCACACCGATGCGGCCGAAGGTCGTACGGGCCTCGAAGAAGCCGTAGTCGATGTCGGCGCGCAGGGTGTGCAGGGGCACACGGCCCTCGCGGTAGAACTCCGAGCGCGACATCTCGGCCCCGCCCAGACGGCCACCGCACTGGATGCGGATGCCCTTGGCACCGCTCTTCATCGCGGTCTGCATGGCCTTGCGCATCGCGCGGCGGAAGGCCACGCGGCTGCTCAGCTGCTCGGCGACGCCCTGGGCGACGAGCTGCGCGTCGATCTCGGGGTTCTTGACCTCGAAGACGTTCAGCTGGACCTGCTTGCCGGTCAGCTTCTCCAGGTCGGTCCGGATGCGGTCGGCCTCGACGCCGCGGCGGCCGATGACGATGCCCGGCCGGGCGGTGTAGACGTCGACGCGGACGCGGTCACGGGTGCGCTCGATCTCCACCTTGGAGATGCCCGCGCGCTCCATGCCGCGGGTCAGCATCCGACGGATCGCGACGTCTTCCTTGACGTAGTCCTTGTAGGACTTGTCGGCGTACCAACGGCTCTTGAAGTCGGTGGTGACTCCGAGGCGGAACCCGTGCGGGTTTACCTTCTGCCCCACTATCGGGTCCTTTCCTTCGTCTTGGACGAGGCGCCCGAGCGCTCAGCGACGACCACGGTGATGTGGCTCGTGCGCTTGGTCACCCGGAAGGCGCGGCCGAAGCCTCGCGGACGAATGCGCTTCAGGGTCGGACCCTCGTCCACCCACGCGCGTTCGACCACCAGCGTCCCGCGGTCCAGCTTGTCGTTGTGCTCGGCGTTGGCGATGGCGCTAGCCAGCACCTTGCCAACAGGCTCGCTCGCCGACTGGGGCGCGAACCGGAGCACCGCCTGTGCCTCGTCAGCGGGCAACCCGCGAATAAGGTCCACCACCCGGCGGGCCTTTCGGGGCGTAACACGGACGAACCGTGCCTGTGCCCTCGTTCCCATCGCTTTTCCCTCGCTCACGGAAATTCATCTCCACTCACCGTGGAGAAATGGTTCTTTCTGCTGCTGCAACCGCTAACGGCGGCTACGGCGGTCTTCCTTGACGTGGCTGCGGAAAGTACGCGTGGGAGCGAACTCACCGAGCTTGTGGCCGACCATCGACTCGGACACGAACACGGGGACGTGCTTGCGGCCGTCGTGGACGGCGATCGTGTGACCGATCATCTCCGGAACGATCATGGACCGCCGGGACCACGTCTTGATGACGTTCTTGGTCCCCTTCTCGTTCTGCGACTCCACCTTCTTGATGAGGTGGTCGTCGACGAAGGGACCCTTCTTAAGGCTACGTGGCATCAGACGTGCTCCTTACCGCTTCTTCTTACCGCTACGCCGACGCCGCACGATGAGCTTGTCGCTGGCCTTGTTCTTGGCCCGGGTCCGGCCTTCCTTCTTACCCCAGGGGCTGACCGGGTGGCGGCCACCGGAGGTCTTGCCCTCACCACCACCGTGGGGGTGGTCGACCGGGTTCATCACGACACCGCGGACGGTCGGGCGCTTGCCCTTCCAGCGGGAGCGGCCGGCCTTGCCCCAGTTGATGTTGGACTGCTCGGCGTTGCCCACCTGGCCGACGGTGGCGCGGCAGGTGATCTCCACCATGCGCATCTCACCGGAGGGCATACGCAGCGTGGCGTACTTGCCCTCCTTGGCCAGGAGCTGGATCTGCGAGCCCGCGGAGCGGCCCAGCTTGGCGCCGCCGCCCGGCTTCAGCTCGACCGCGTGCACGAACGTACCCGTGGGGATGTTGCGCAGCGGGAGGCAGTTGCCGGGCTTGATGTCGGACTGCGGACCGTTCTCGACCCGGTCGCCCTGCTTGAGGCCGGCCGGAGCCAGGATGTAGCGCTTCTCACCGTCCACGTAGTGGAGCAGCGCGATGCGCGCGGTGCGGTTCGGGTCGTACTCGATGTGGGCGACCTTGGCCGGCACGCCGTCCTTGTCGTGACGACGGAAGTCGATCACGCGGTAGGCGCGCTTGTGGCCACCGCCCTGGTGGCGGGCGGTGATGCGGCCGTGGCCGTTGCGACCGCCCTTGGAGTGGAGCGGACGCACCAGGGACTTCTCGGGCTCCGAGCGCGTGATCTCGACGAAGTCGCTCACGCTGGAGCCGCGACGACCCGGTGTCGTCGGCTTGTACTTACGAATGCCCATCTTCTTCGCGCATTCCTTTACGTGTTGCTTGGTGTGTAGCGGTCAGACCCGGGAGAGGTCAGACACCGAAGATGTCGATCCGGTCGCCCTCGGCGACGCTGACGATCGCGCGCTTGGTGTCGGGACGCTTCCCGTAACCGAAGCGGGTGCGCTTGCGCTTGCCCTTGCGGTTGATCGTGTTCACGCTCGTGACCTTCACCTCGAAGATCTTCTCGATCGCGATCTTGATCTGGGTCTTGTTGGCGTCCGGGCGGACGATGAACGTGTACTTGTTCTCGTCCATGAGCCCGTAGCTCTTCTCGGAGATCACCGGCTCGACGATGATGTCCCGGTGGTCGGCGATCCTCACTGGTCGTCCTCCTCGGACTGCGCGGCCTTGGAGGCACCGGCCGCGTGGGCCAGGAACTCGGCGTAGCCCGCCTCGGTGAAGACCACGTCGTCCGAGTACAGGACGTCGTAGGTGTTCACCTGGTCCGCGTCGAGGATGTGCACCTCTTCGACGTTGCGCAGGGCGCGCCGGTTGTGCTCGTCGTCGCGGGCCAGCACCACCAGGACCTTGTCGGACTCGGTGACCTGGCGCAGCGCCTTCAGAGCGGTCTGCGTGAACTTGCTCTCCAGGTCCTCGGCCACGAACTGGCTGACGACGTGGATGCGGCCGTGGCGCGCCCGGTCCGAGAGGGCTCCGCGCAGGGCGGCGGCCTTCATCTTCTTGGGGGTGCGCTGGCTGTAGTCGCGCGGCTGGGGTCCGTGGACCGTGCCGCCGCCGGTGTACTGCGGGGCGCGGATGGAACCCTGGCGGGCCCGGCCCGTGCCCTTCTGGCGGTAGGGCTTCTTGCCACCGCCGCGGACGTCGCCGCGGGTCTTGGTGGCGTGCGTGCCCTGACGGCCAGCGGCGAGCTGGGCGTTCACGACCTGGTGGATCAGCGGGATGCTGACCTGCTGGGCGAAGACGGTGTCCGGCAGCTCGACGCTGCCCTTGGTGCCGCCCTCGGGGTTCTTGACCTCGATCTGGGCCATGGCTTACTTGTCCCCCTTCACAGCGGTGCGGACGAGCACCAGACCGCCGTTGGGACCGGGGACGGCACCCTTGACCAGGATGAGTCCCTTCTCCGCGTCGACGGAGTGAACGGTCAGGTTCTGGACGGTCTTGCGCACGTTGCCCATGCGACCGGCCATCCGCATGCCCTTGAACACGCGGCCGGGCGTGGCGCAGCCGCCGATGGAGCCGGGCGAGCGGTGCTTGCGCTGGGTACCGTGCGAGGCGGAGAGGCCGCGGAAACCGTGGCGCTTCATCACACCCGCGAAGCCCTTGCCCTTGCTCTTGCCCGTGACGTCGACCTTCTGGCCGGTCTCGAAGCTGTCCGCGGTGACCTCCTGGCCGAGCGTGTACTCGGTGGCGTCGGTCGTGCGGACCTCGACGTAGTGGCGGCGCGGGGTCAGGTCGTGCGCGCGCAGGTAGTCGCCGAGCGGCTTGTTGACCTTGCGCGGGTTGATCTGCCCGTAGCCGAGCTGGATGGCGGAGTAGCCATCGGTGTCCGGAGTCCGGATGCGGCTCACGACGCACGGACCGGCCTTCAGAACCGTCACGGGCACCATCTTGCCCGCGTCGTCGAAGACCTGGGTCATGCCGAGCTTTTCGCCCAGAACTCCCTTGATCTGCTTGGTGGCCATGTCTGTGCGTCCTTAAAGCTTGATCTCGATGTCAACGCCCGCCGGGAGGTCGAGTCGCATGAGCGAGTCGACCGTCTTCGGCGTGGGGTCGATGATGTCGATCAGCCGCTTGTGCGTGCGCATCTCGAAGTGCTCGCGCGAGTCCTTGTACTTGTGCGGCGATCGGATGACGCAGTAAACGTTCTTCTCCGTCGGCAGCGGCACCGGGCCCGCGACCTGTGCGCCAGTTCGCGTCACAGTCTCGACGATCTTGCGAGCCGAGCTGTCGATGACCTCGTGGTCATAGGCCTTTAGCCGAATGCGGATCTTCTGTCCCGCCATGTGGCCTGTTCGTCCTTCGCTTCAGTGTCCGTAACGGTGAGCTGTTCCCGGTCACAGACGCCCAGGCCCGGCGGATCCGCCGTTGTAGCCGTGAGCCCCTATTCCCTTGAGAAACCGCAACAGGGCTTGCCCCTGCGGTGCGTCACCGTCACAGAGCCCGATGACGTCTTGTGTGCTGGTGGGCGGGCCGTGGACCCACGGCCCGCCCACCACGGCGGGGACGGCTCCGAAGGGGCCGCCCCCGCACGGGTACTACTTGAGGATCTTCGTGACGCGACCCGCGCCCACGGTCCGGCCACCCTCGCGGATGGCGAACTTCAGGCCGTCCTCCATCGCGACGGGCTGGATGAGCTGGACGGTCATCTCGGTGTTGTCACCGGGCATGACCATCTCGGTGCCCTCCGGCAGCGTCACGACGCCGGTGACGTCCGTGGTGCGGAAGTAGAACTGCGGGCGGTAGTTGTTGAAGAACGGCGTGTGGCGGCCACCCTCGTCCTTGGACAGGATGACGACCTGGGCCTCGAACTCGGTGTGCGGGGTGGTCGTGCCGGGCTTGATGACGACCTGGCCGCGCTCGACGTCCTCGCGCTTGATGCCGCGCAGGAGCAGACCGACGTTGTCGCCGGCCTGGCCCTGGTCGAGCAGCTTGCGGAACATCTCGACACCGGTGACCGTGGTGGTCTGCTTCTCGTCCTTGATACCGACGATGTCGACGGTCTCGTTGACGTTGACGATGCCGCGCTCGATGCGACCGGTGACGACGGTGCCGCGACCGGTGATCGAGAAGACGTCCTCGATCGGCATGAGGAAGGGCTTCTCGGTGTCACGCTCGGGCTCGGGGATGAACTGGTCCACGGTGCCCATGAGCTCCAGGACGGCCTTGCCCCACTCCTCGTCGCCCTCCAGCGCCTTGAGCGCGGAGACCTTGGTGACGGGGACGTCGTCGCCGGGGAACTCGTACTCGCTGAGGAGCTCGCGGACCTCGAGCTCGACGAGCTCGAAGATCTCCTCGTCGTCCACCATGTCGGCCTTGTTCAGGGCCACCACGATGTAGGGCACGCCGACCTGGCGGGCCAGGAGCACGTGCTCCTTGGTCTGCGGCATCGGGCCGTCGGTGGCGGCCACGACCAGGATGGCGCCGTCCATCTGCGCCGCACCGGTGATCATGTTCTTCACGTAGTCGGCGTGACCGGGGCAGTCCACGTGGGCGTAGTGACGCGCCTCGGTCTGGTACTCGACGTGGGCGACGGAGATGGTGATACCGCGCTCGCGCTCCTCAGGAGCGTTGTCGATGTCCTCGAACGGCGTGAACGGGTTCAGGTCCGGGTACGCGTCGTGCAGCACCTTGGTGATGGCCGCGGTCAGCGTGGTCTTGCCGTGGTCGATGTGACCGATGGTGCCGATGTTGACGTGCGGCTTAGTCCGCTCGAACTTTGCTTTCGCCACTGGATGTCTCCTAGACGTACAGAGCTGTCTGGTGCTCGCTCCCCGCGTGGACGGGGAGCGGGCTGGTTACGTGTTCGCGACTATTCGCCGCGGACCTTCGCCACAATTTCTTGGGCGACAGCGGACGGAACCTCCGCGTAGGAGTCGAACACCATCGAGTAGTTGGCTCGACCCTGCGTGCGGCTGCGCAGGTCACCCACGTAGCCGAACATTTCGGAGAGGGGCACCTGGGCCTTGACGATACGGACGCCGGAACGCTCGTCCATGGACTGGATCTGTCCACGGCGGGAGTTCAGGTCGCCGATCACGTCACCCATGTACTCCTCGGGGGTGGTGACCTCGACAGCCATGACCGGCTCCAGGAGAGTCGGCTTGGCCAGCTTGACCGCCTCCTTGAAGGCGATCGAACCGGCGGTCTTGAAGGCCATCTCGGAGGAGTCGACCTCGTGGTACTGGCCGTCCTGGAGCGTCACCTTGACGCCGACGAGCGGGTAGTGCGCGAGCACGCCCAGCTCGGCGGCCTCCTGGCAGCCGGCGTCGACCGAGGGGATGTACTCCCTCGGGATGCGGCCACCGGTGACGGCGTTGACGAACTCGTAGCCCGAGGCGTCGCCGCTCTCGGTCTCCAGGGGCTCGATGTCGATCTTGACCTTGGCGAACTGGCCCGACCCACCGGTCTGCTTCTTGTGGGTGTAGGTGTGCCCCTCGACCTTCTTGCGAATGGTCTCGCGGTAGGCCACCTGCGGCTTGCCGATGTTCGCCTCGACCTTGAACTCGTCGCGCATGCGGTTGACGAGCACCTCGAGGTGCAGCTCGCCCATGCCCGAGATCACGGTCTGACCGGTCTGGTCGTCCGTGGCGACCTGGAACGAGGGGTCCTCGTCCGCGAGGCGCTGGATCGCGATGCCCAGCTTCTCCTGGTCGCTCTTGGTCTTGGGCTCGATGGCCACCTCGATGACCGGAGCCGGGAAGGTCATGGACTCCAGCACGATCGGGTTCGCCTGGTCGCACAGGGTCTCACCGGTCGTGGTGTCCTTCAGGCCCATGACGGCGACGATGTCGCCGGCGCCGACCTCGGCGATCTCCTCGCGCTTGTTGGAGTGCATGCGGTAGATCTTGCCGATGCGCTCCTTGCGGCCCTTGAGGCTGTTGAGCACCTGGGTGCCCGTCTGGAGAACGCCGGAGTAGACGCGCACGTAGGAGAGCTTGCCCAGGTGCGGGTCGCTCGCGATCTTGAAGACCAGGGCCGACAGCGGCTCGTCGTTGCTCGGCTTGCGGACGAGCTTGGTCTCCTCGCTCTCGTCCTTGGGGTCGTGGCCCTCGATGGCCTCGACGTCCAGGGGCGAGGGGAGGTAGGCGGTGACCGCGTCGAGCAGGGGCTGCACGCCCTTGTTCTTGAACGCGGTGCCGCACACGACCGGGACGGCCGTACCGGCGATGGTCGCGCGGCGGATCGCGGGGATGAGCTGCTCCACGGTGGGCTCCTGGCCCTCCAGGTACATCTCCATGATCTCGTCGTCGGCCTCGGCCAGCGTCTCGATGAACTGGTCGCGGGCCTCGCGGGCGGCGTCGGCGTGGCTCTCGGGGATCTCGGTCGTGTCGTACATCTCGCCGAGCGCGGCCTCGTCGTTCCAGACGTAGGCCTTCATCAGCACGAGGTCGATGACACCCTTGAAGTCGCTCTCAGCGCCGATGGGCAGCTGGATCGGCATGGCGTTGGCGCCCAGACGCTCGCGGAACATGTCCACGCAGCGCTGGAACTCAGCGCCGATCTTGTCCATCTTGTTGACGAAGCAGATACGCGGGACGCCGTAGCGGTCGGCCTGACGCCAGACCTGCTCCGACTGGGGCTCGACGCCCTCCTTGGCGTCGAACACCGCGACCGCACCGTCGAGCACACGCAACGACCGCTCGACCTCGACCGTGAAGTCGACGTGGCCGGGCGTGTCGATGATGTTGATCGTGTTGTCGTTCCAATGGGTGGTGATGGCAGCCGAGGTAATGGTGATACCCCGTTCCTGCTCTTCCTTCATCCAGTCCATTGTCGAGGCGCCGTCGTGCGTCTCGCCGAGCTTGTGCTTGACACCCGTGTAGAACAGGATGCGCTCGGTGGTGGTGGTCTTGCCCGCGTCAATGTGGGCCATGATCCCGATGTTGCGGACCTTGGCCAGGTCAAGAACAGTCTTAGCAGCCATGAGGCTCGTCGTCCCTCGGTCTGTTTCGAACCCGCCGGAATTACCAGCGGTAGTGCGCGAAGGCCTTGTTCGACTCGGCCATCTTGTGCGTGTCCTCACGCTTCTTGACAGCCGCGCCGAGACCGTTGCTGGCGTCGACCAGCTCGTTCATCAGACGCTCGGTCATGGTCTTCTCACGGCGCTGGCGCGCGTAGGAGACCAGCCAGCGCAGGGCCAGCGTGGTGGACCGGGAGGCGCGAACCTCGACCGGCACCTGGTAGGTCGCGCCGCCGACGCGGCGGCTGCGGACCTCGAGCGCGGGCTTGACGTTGTCCAGACCCCGCTTCAGGACGACGAGAGGGTCCTGGCCGGTCTTCTCGCGAGCACCCTCCAGGGCGTCGTAGACGACGCTCTGGGCGATGGAGCGCTTGCCGTCGAGCAGCACCTTGTTGATCAGTGCGGTGACGAGCGGCGAGCCGTAGACCGGGTCGGTGATGAGCTGGCGCTTCGGCGCCGGGCCCTTGCGCGGCATGCTTACTTCTCCTTCTTGGCGCCGTAACGGCTACGCGCCTGCTTGCGGTTACGGACACCCTGCGTGTCGAGCGAGCCGCGCACGATGCGGTAACGGACACCCGGCAGGTCCTTCACACGGCCACCGCGCACGAGCACGATGCTGTGCTCCTGCAGGTTGTGGCCGATGCCGGGGATGTAGGCCGTGACCTCGATCTGGCTGCTCAGCTTGACTCGGGCGACCTTGCGCAGAGCGGAGTTCGGCTTCTTGGGCGTGGTGGTGTAGACACGAGTGCACACACCACGACGCTGCGGACTCCCCTTCAGCGCCGGGGTCTTGTTCTTTGCGACCTTGTCCTGTCGGCCCTTGCGGACCAGCTGCTGGATGGTGGGCACCGCGTCTCCGTCTTCCTCGTGACCTACGCCGGTTCTCGTAGCCGATATCGCTATTGACCTGCTGGATTTCCCGAACCTCCCCGACCCCCGATGTCGGGCGTGTCGCGTTCGTTCCCGCGCATGGCGAAAACGAGATCACACCCGACCGAGAGGTCGAATCATGGGAGGGGGTTCACATGCGCCGCGCACCGTAGGTCCTCGTCTGCGGAACCGGGCGCCGCACACACATGTGCGACCCGTCGACTCACGGGCACAATCACACAGGCTACCGCTTGCCGTCAGGACGGTCAAAACGATGTGCGACATGGCGGGAACCGTCGGGACGGATCCTCGCTCAGCCGTGGGTCACCACCAGTCTACGCGGTCCCGGGGCTGCTCGGCCCCGCTTCGCAGAGAGCGCGGACGACGGCTGAAGGCCGCCTCCCGGGGACGATTGTCCCCGAGAGGCGGCCGTCGCGCTACAGGACCAGCCAGAGGGCGACGGAGATCACCGTCACCAGGATGCCGACGACGGCGAAGACCGTTCCGGTCGTGATCAGACCGAGGCCGTCGAGCTGCCCGCGGGACTCGCGGATCGCCCTCTTGGCCCTGGGCCCGGTGACCAGGAGGGCCAGGACGGCCGTGACCAGACCCACGCCGGGCAGCAGCGAGGCCACGCCCAGCCACAGGGTGAGCGTCGCTCCCCGCTCGGTGTCGGCGAGGAAGTCGATGCTGTCGTAGCCGGGGTAGGCGTCACCGGCCTCGCCGCCCAGGGGGCGGTCGCCGAAGCCGGGGAACTCGTCGGCGATCGGGTCCTTGCGGCGCTTGCTGCGGCCCGCCGGGGCGGCGGGCATCCCGTAGTCGGCCGGGGTGAACCCGTCCTCGTACTCGGGGTCGTCGCGGTCGTCGCGCTCGTCACCGCGGGGCTCGGGGTCGTCGTCGTAGGCGTACTCCGGCTCCGGCCGCTCCGCGTCCCCGTCGTGGGCGTACTCCGGCCCTTCGGGGTCGTCGTCGTAGTGGCCGTAGTCCGCCCCGTCGTCACCGCGCGGGGGGACGTCGCGCCGGAACTCGTCGTCGTCCTCCCAGTCCCCCTCCCCGGCCAGGGCGCGGGCGTCGAACATCTGGGTGGCCCCGCCGGGGTCGTCCGGCAGGTCCTGGTCCCTGGACCGGGCGCGCGACTGCATGTCGGCGATCGCGCCCAGGGGGTCGTCCGCGCCGGGGACCGCCGCGGAGAGCTCACCGGTGTCGGGCCCTCCCCAGTCGACGGTCTCGGCCCGTCCGGAGGAGGACTCCCTGCGGCGCTGCTCCGCCTCGCGGACCACGTCCGGCAGCCGGGGGTCGTTGCGGTCGAACGCCCAGGTGTTGCCGCTGCCCGTACCCAGCCCGGAGGGCGAGAGCTCGTCGCCGTACCCGTCGCCCCACGAGCCGCCGGAGTCCGCGCCGGGCCGGTCGTCGGTGCGGCCGGAGGGCGCCCAGGCGTCGGGGGCGTCGGCGCCCGCGGGGGTGCTGTCGGCGCCCCGGAAGTCGCCGCCGAGTTCGTCGTCGTCCCAGGAGCGGCCGCGTGCGCGGTCTCCCCCGAGGGGGTCGTCGTCGTAGGGGCGGTCGTCCCAGGCGTCGGCACCGCGCTCGTCGGCACCGTGCCGGGGGGCGCGGTCGTCCCAGGACCGGTCCGCCGGGGCGTCGTCGTCCCAGGAGCTGCCGTCGGGGCCGGGCACGTCGGTCCATGAGGCCGGGCCGCGGTCGCGGACGGGAGCGTCGTCGTCCCAGCCGGAGGAGGCGCGTGTGCCGTCCTCCCAGGGCTGACCGCCCCGGTCGGCGGTCCACGGACCGCGGTCGCCGGCGGGGTCGGGGCCCCAGGGCCGGTCGGTCGAGGAGGAGGGCCTCGTCTCCCACGACGCGGGGGCCAGGCCGTCGTCGGCCGCGTCACGGCCGCGGCCCGGGGCGCTGTCGTCCCACGGCCGGCCGGACGCACCGGAGGCCGGGGCCTCCCAGGACGCGGGCCCCAGACCGTCGTCGAGCGGGTCGCGCGTACCGCCCGCGGGAGCGTCGTCCCAGGGCTGGGCGCCCCGGTCGGCGTTCCAGGTGCCGCGGTCACCGGCGGAGCCGGGGTCCCAGGGCCGGGTGCCCTCCGCCGGGCCGCCGCTGCCGGAGGCCTCCGGCCAGGGAGCGGGGTCCCGGTCGCCGCCGCCGGGAGCGTCGACGTCCCGGGAGGAGGGCGAACGGGTCCCGTCCTCCCACGACCGGGCGCCGGGGGCCGGGGCGTCCCACGAGGCCATGCCGAGGCCGTCGTCGAGCGGATCGCGCCGATCGGCGACCGGAGCGTCCTCCCAGGGCTGGCCACCGGACACACCGGAGGAGGGGGCCTCCCACGACGCGGGACCCAGACCGTCGTCGGCGGTGTCCTGACCGCGGGCCGGGGCGTCCTCCCAGGGCTGCCCCGGCGCGGAGGGGGACGGAGCGTCCCAGGGCCGGGATCCGCCGGCCGGACCGCCCTCCAGGGAACCACCGGTTCCGGGGGAGTCCGCCCACGGGGCCGACGCACCGCGGTCATCCCCGCGGGCGGGCGCGTCGGCGTCCCAGGAAGGGGAAGAGCGAGTGTCGTCCTCCCACGGCCGGGCGGCGGCGCCCGCCGCAGCGGAGGCCGGGGCGTCCCACGAGGCCGTGCCGAGGCCGTCGTCGAGCGGATCGCGCCGATCGGCGACCGGAGCGTCCTCCCAGGGCTGGCCACCGGACGCACCGGAGGCGGAAGCGTCGTCCCACGGCTGTCCGGACGCATCGGAGGCCGGGGTGTCCCAGGACCGGGGCCCGTCGGCCGGACCGCCCTGCGCCGAACCCGCGGTCGCGGGAGGGTCGGGCCACAGCGCCGACGCACCGCGGTCATCGCCGCGGGCGGGCGCGTCGGCGTCCCGGGCCGCGGAGCCGCGCGCGCCGCCGACGGTGTCGGACGGCGCCTCCCAGGAGGGCGCGTTCCGGTCGTCGTCCAGCGGTGCGCCGGAACCCCACGGCTGTTCGGCGGCCGTGGAGGAGCCGGGTGCGGAGGAGTGCTCGTCCCGGGGCTGTCCGGTGTCCGGGGCGTCCCGGTCGTCCAGCGCGGGGATCTCCTGGGTCCGGGGACCGTCGGACCAGGCCTCGGGCCGGTCGGTGCCCCGCTCCGACGGGAGCGGCACCTGGGCGCTGGCCGCGACGCTCGGCAGGGAGGGCTCCTCGGCCTCCCCCGGAATCCTGGTCAGCGGCTGGTAGGCCGCGGACCCGGCGCCCGGGTAGGAGATCCCGTGGGAGACGGGGGGCGGCGGTCCGCCCAGCGCCTCCGGATAGGGCTCCACCATGGCCGGACGGGACGAACTCAGCCCCGCGTACCCCCCGCTGTCCGGGAAGACCGTGTCAGCGGTCCCCTCGGATTCGAGCGGGTCCTGGTAGTCCGACTGTGTGCGGTAGCGGTTCTCGCTCGGCTTGAACCACGAGTCCTCCGCGTCGGAGTCCCGCCGTTCGCCCCCGTTGTCAGTCACCTGTGCCTCTCCCGCCAGCGCAGTAGCGCCGTCTTCCGTCCGCGTCAGCGGACCCTGTGCGCGGAACGGCGGCGGTACCACCCCCCGCGAGGGGTGGCATACCGCCGCCGTCAGTCAAGCAAACCGCTTCTACCGGTTGTACGGTCCGAAGTCGTACTCCTCCAGCGGAACGGCCTCGCCCGAACCCTGTCCGAAGGTGTACTCGCTCGGCTCCTCGTACCCGGAGACCGAGTACATCGAGGCCTTGGCCTCCTCGGTCGGCTCCACCCGGATGTTGCGGTACTGCGGAATGCCGGTACCGGCCGGGATGAGCTTACCGATGATGACGTTCTCCTTGAGGCCGAGGAGCGGGTCGCTCTTGCCGTGGATCGCGTTCTCGGTGAGCACCCGGGTGGTCTCCTGGAAGGAGGCCGCGGACAGCCAGGACTCCGTGGCCAGCGAGGCCTTGGTGATACCCAGCAGCACCGGACGCCCGGCCGCGGGCTGACCGCCCTCGGACACGACGCGGCGGTTGATCCGCTCGAACTTCGGCCGCTCGACCATCTCACCGGGCAGCAGCTCGGTGTCGCCCGACTCCAGGATGTTCACCCGCTTGAGCATCTGGCGGACGATGATCTCGATGTGCTTGTCGTGGATGGACACACCCTGCGACTTGTACACCTCCTGGACCTCGGACACCAGGTGCTGCTGCACCGCGCGCGGGCCCTGGATGCGCAGGACCTCGTGCGGGTTGATCGCACCCTGGATCAGCTGCTGGCCGACCTTGACGTGGTCGCCGTCGGTGACGAGCAGCTGGGCGCGCATCGGGACCGGGTAGGCGATCTCGTCCGTGCCGTCGTCGGGGATGACGACGATCTTGCGGCTCTTCTCGGTGTCGTCGATCCGGATCCGGCCCTCCATCTCGGAGATCGGGGCCACACCCTTGGGGATGCGGGCCTCGAAGAGCTCCTGGACACGGGGCAGACCGTGGGTGATGTCCTGACCGGCCGAACCACCCATGTGGAAGGTACGCATGGTCAGCTGGGTGCCGGGCTCACCGATGGACTGGGCCGCGATGATACCGATCGCCTCACCGACGTCCACCGGCTTGCCGGTCGCCATGGAGCGGCCGTAGCAGGTGGTGCAGACGCCGATCTTGGCCTCGCAGACCAGCGACGAGCGCACGCGGACGCGGGTGACCCCGGCCTCGATGAGCTTGTCGATGTTCTGCTCGGAGGTGTCGCTCAGGGCGGGGAGGACGATGTTGCCCTCCGCGTCCACCGCGTCCTCGGCGATGGTCCGGCCGAAACCGGTGTTCTCGACGTTGTGCTTGCGCACGACGACGCCGGCGGCGTTCTTCTCGCCGATCTCGTGCCAGAGCGAGCGCTCCGTGCCGCAGTCGATCTCGCGGACGATGACGTCCTGCGCCACGTCCACCAGACGACGGGTCAGGTAACCCGAGTCGGCGGTACGCAGGGCGGTGTCGGCCAGGCCCTTGCGCTGGCCGTGCGTGGAGATGAAGTACTCCAGCACGGACAGGCCCTCGCGGTAGGAGGACTTGATCGGACGCGGGATCGTCTCACCCTTGGTGTTGGAGACCAGGCCGCGGATACCGGCGATCTGGCGCACCTGCATCGGGTTGCCTCGGGCACCGGACTGGACCATCATCCACACCGGGTTGTCGGCGGGGAAGTTGCTCTCCATGTCCTGGGCGACCTCGGTGGTGGCCTGCGTCCACACCTCGGTGAGCTCCTGACGGCGCTCGTCGTCGGTGATGAGACCGCGGTCGTACTCGCGCTGGATCTTGTCCGCCTTGCGCTCGTACCCCTCCAGGATCTCGGTCTTGCGCGGCGGCGCGACGACGTCCTCGATGCCGATGGTCAGACCGGACCGGGTGGCCCAGTGGTAACCGGCGTCCTTGAGGGCGTCCAGCGTCGTGGCGACCTGGACCTTGGGGTAGTTCTCGGCGAGGTCGTTGACCAGCGTCGAGACCTGCTTCTTGCCCACCTGGAAGTTGACGTACGGGTAGTCGACCGGGGTGGTCTCGTTGAACAGGTACCGGCCCAGGGTGGTCTCCAGGGTGTACGGCTCCCCCGGCGTCCAGCCCTCCGGCGGCGTCCAGTCCTTCGGCGCCGGGGCGCCGTCGGCGATCCGGAGCTTGATCCTCGCCTGGAGGTCGAGGTCCCCCAGGTCGTAGGCCATGATGCCCTCGGCCGGGGAGAGGAACGAGCGTCCCTCGCCCTTGGCTCCGAGCTTCTCCGTCGTCAGGTAGAACAGGCCGATGATCATGTCCTGGGTGGGCATGGTCACGGGCTTGCCGTCGGACGGCTTGAGGATGTTGTTGGTGGCCAGCATCAGCAGCCGCGCCTCGGCCTGGGCCTCGGCGGACAGCGGCAGGTGCACGGCCATCTGGTCGCCGTCGAAGTCGGCGTTGAACGCCGTGCACACGAGCGGGTGGATCTGGATGGCCTTGCCCTCGACCAGCTGCGGCTCGAAGGCCTGGATGCCCAGGCGGTGCAGCGTCGGGGCGCGGTTGAGCAGGACCGGGTGCTCGGTGATGACCTCTTCGAGGACGTCCCACACGACCGGGCGGGACCGCTCGACCATGCGCTTGGCGCTCTTGATGTTCTGCGCGTGGTTCAGGTCCACCAGGCGCTTCATCACGAAGGGCTTGAACAGCTCCAGCGCCATCTGCTTGGGCAGGCCGCACTGGTGCAGCTTGAGCTGCGGGCCGACGACGATGACCGAACGGCCGGAGTAGTCGACGCGCTTGCCCAGCAGGTTCTGGCGGAAGCGGCCCTGCTTGCCCTTGAGCATGTCGGACAGCGACTTGAGCGGACGGTTGCCCGGACCGGTGACCGGGCGGCCCCGGCGGCCGTTGTCGAACAGCGCGTCGACGGCCTCCTGGAGCATCCGCTTCTCGTTGTTGACGATGATCTCGGGCGCGCCGAGGTCGAGCAGCCGCTTGAGGCGGTTGTTGCGGTTGATGACACGGCGGTACAGGTCGTTGAGGTCGGAGGTCGCGAAGCGGCCACCGTCCAGCTGCACCATCGGACGCAGGTCCGGCGGGATGACCGGGATGCAGTCCAGCACCATGCCCATGGGGCTGTTGGTGGTGTTGAGGAACGCCGAGACGACCTTGAGCCGCTTCAGGGCGCGGGCCTTCTTCTGGCCCTTGCCGGTGCGGATGATCTCCCGGAGCCTCTCGGCCTCCACGTCCAGCTCGAAGTTGGCCAGACGGTCCTGGATGGCCTGGGCGCCCATGCCGCCGCGGAAGTACTTGCCGAAGCGGTCCCGCATCTCGCGGTAGAGCATCTCGTCGCCCTCGAGGTCCTGGACCTTGAGGTTCTTGAACCGGTTCCAGACCTCGTCGAGGCGGTCGATCTCACGCTGGGCGCGGTCGCGCAGCTGGCGCATCTCGCGCTCGGCGCCCTCACGCACCTTGCGGCGGGCGTCGCCCTTGGCCCCCTGCTCCTCCAGCTCGGCGAGGTCGGCCTCCAGCTTGCGGTGGCGGTCCTCGACGGTGGAGTCGCGGCGCTGCTCCAGGTGCTGCTTCTCGACCGAGATCCGCGCCTCCAGGGACTGGAGGTCGCGCTCACGGGCCTCGGTGTCCACCCACGTGACCATGTAGGCGGCGAAGTCTTCGGCGCCAGGTCCAGCAGGTAGCCCAGGCGGGAGGGCACGCCCTTGAAGTACCAGATGTGCGTGACGGGAGCGGCCAGCTCGATGTGGCCCATCCGCTCACGGCGCACCTTGGCACGGGTCACCTCGACGCCGCAGCGCTCACAGATGATGCCCTTGAAGCGGACGCGCTTGTACTTGCCGCAGTAGCACTCCCAGTCGCGGGTCGGACCGAAGATCTTCTCGCAGAAGAGTCCGTCCTTCTCGGGCTTGAGGGTGCGGTAGTTGATGGTCTCGGGCTTCTTGACCTCGCCGTGCGACCACTGGCGGATGTCGTCGGCCGTGGCCAGGCCGATGCGCAGCTCGTCGAAGAAGTTGACGTCGAGCACTTAATTCGTCCCCTGCTCTCGAAGAATGCGGAAGTTAGACCTCTTCGACACTGCTCGGCTCCCGCCGACCCAGGTCGATTCCCAGTTCTTCCGCCGCGCGGAAGACGTCCTCGTCGCTGTCCCGCATCTCGATGGACATACCGTCACTGGACAGCACCTCCACGTTCAGACAGAGCGACTGCATCTCCTTGATGAGCACCTTGAAGGACTCAGGGATGCCCGGCTCGGGGATGTTCTCGCCCTTGACGATGGCCTCGTAGACCTTGACCCGTCCCACCACGTCGTCGGACTTGATGGTGAGCAGCTCCTGGAGGGCGTAGGCGGCGCCGTAGGCCTCCAGCGCCCACACCTCCATCTCACCGAAGCGCTGACCGCCGAACTGCGCCTTACCGCCCAGCGGCTGCTGGGTGATCATGGAGTACGGGCCGGTGGAGCGCGCGTGGATCTTGTCGTCCACGAGGTGGTGGAGCTTGAGGATGTACTTGTAGCCGACGGAGATCGGCTCGGCGAAGGGCTCGCCGGTGCGGCCGTCGAACAGACGCGCCTTGCCGTCCTCGTTGATCAGGCGGTTGCCGTCCGCGTTGGGGCGCACCGACTTGATCAGGCCGCTGAGCTCGTCGCCGCGCAGGCCGTCGAAGACCGGCGTGGCCACGCGGGAGTCCGGCGGCACGTCGGTGGCGCCGATGGCCTCCAGCGACTTCTGCCACTCCTCCTCGACCCCCTCGACCAGCCAGCCGTTCTTGGCCAACCAGCCCAGGTGGACCTCCAGGACCTGGCCGACGTTCATACGGCCGGGCACGCCCAGCGGGTTGAGGATGATGTCGACCGGCGTCCCGTCCTCCAGGAAGGGCATGTCCTCCTGGGGCAGGATCTTGGAGATGACGCCCTTGTTGCCGTGGCGGCCCGCGAGCTTGTCACCGTCGGTGATCTTGCGCTTCTGGGCCACGTAGACGCGGACCATCTCGTTGACGCCGGGGGCGAGCTCGTCGCCGTCCTCGCGGCTGAACACGCGGACGCCGATGACCTTGCCGGTCTCGCCGTGCGGCACCTTGAGCGAGGTGTCGCGGACCTCGCGCGCCTTCTCTCCGAAGATCGCGCGCAGCAGGCGCTCCTCCGGGGTCAGCTCGGTCTCGCCCTTGGGCGTGACCTTGCCGACGAGGATGTCGCCGTCCACGACCTCGGCGCCGATGCGGATGATGCCCCGGTCGTCGAGGTCGGCCAGGACCTCCTCGCTGACGTTGGGGATCTCGCGGGTGATCTCCTCCGGGCCCAGCTTGGTGTCGCGGGCGTCGACCTCGTGCTCCTCGATGTGGATCGAGGACAGGACGTCGTCCTGCACCAGGCGCTGGGAGAGGATGATCGCGTCCTCGTAGTTGTGGCCCTCCCAGGACATGTACGCCACGAGCAGGTTCTTGCCCAGCGACATCTCACCCTGGTCGGTGGAGGGGCCGTCCGCGAGGACCTGGCGCTCCTCGACCCGCTGGCCCTCGGCCACGATCGGCCGCTGGTTGAAGCAGGTGCCCTGGTTGGAGCGCTGGAACTTGCCCATGCGGTACGTCTTGCGCGTGCCGTCGTCGGCCATGACGGTGACGTAGTCGGCGGTGACGTCCTCGACGACACCGGCCTTCTGCGCCAGGACGACCTCACCGGCGTCGGTGGCGGCGCGGTACTCCATGCCGGTGCCGACGAACGGCGACTCGGCCATGAGCAGCGGCACGGCCTGGCGCTGCATGTTCGAGCCCATGAGGGCGCGGTTGGCGTCGTCGTGCTCCAGGAACGGGATCATGGCGGTGGCGACCGACACCATCTGGCGCGGCGACACGTCCATGTAGTCGACCTCGTCCGTGCTGACCTGCTCGAACTCACCGCCCTTGCGGCGCACGAGCACACCGGCCTCGGCGAAGGAGCCGTCGGGGTTCATCGGCGTGTTGGCCTGCGCGATGACGTGGAGGTCCTCCTCGTCCGCGGTCAGGTAGTCGACCTGGTCGGAGACCTTGCCGTCGATGATGCGGCGGTACGGGGTCTCCACGAAGCCGAAGGAGTTGACCCGGCCGTAGGCGGCGAGCGAGCCGATCAGACCGATGTTCGGTCCCTCGGGCGTCTCGATCGGGCACATGCGGCCGTAGTGCGAGGGGTGCACGTCGCGGACCTCGAAGCCCGCGCGCTCGCGGGACAGGCCGCCCGGGCCCAGCGCGGAGAGGCGGCGCTTGTGCGTCAGGCCCTCCAGCGGGTTGGTCTGGCCCATGAACTGCGACAGCTGCGAGGTGCCGAAGAACTCCTTGATGGAGGCCACGACCGGACGGATGTTGATCAGGGTCTGCGGCGTGATCGCCTCGACGTCCTGGGTGGTCATCCGCTCGCGGACGACGCGCTCCATGCGGGCCAGGCCCAGGCGGACCTGGTTCTGGATGAGCTCGCCGACGGTGCGCAGGCGGCGGTTGCCGAAGTGGTCGATGTCGTCGGTCTCGATCGGCCGGGGACCGTTGACGGTCTCCTTCTCGGTCTCACCCGCGTGCAGGCGGACGAGGTAGTCGATCGTGGCGACGATGTCCTCTTCGGTGAGGGTGCCCTGCCGGTAGTCGGTGTCCAGGCCGAGCTTCTTGTTGATCTTGTAACGGCCGACCTTGGCCAGGTCGTAGCGCTTGGGGTTGAAGTACAGGTTCTCCAGCAGCGCCTGGGCCGACTCCTTCGTGGGCGGCTCGCCGGGGCGCAGCTTGCGGTAGATGTCCAGCAGCGCGTCGTCGGTGCCCGCGGTGGGGTCCTTCTCCAGCGTGTTGCGGATGGACTCGTACTGGCCGAAGCGCTCCAGGATCTGGTCGGTGGTCCAGCCCAGCGCCTTGAGCAGGACGGTGACGCCCTGCTTGCGCTTGCGGTCGATGCGGACGCCGACGAAGTCGCGCTTGTCGACCTCGAACTCCAGCCAGGCGCCGCGGGACGGGATGACCTTGCAGCCGTAGAGGTCCTTGTCCGAGGTCTTGTCGACGGACTTGTCGAAGTACACGCCCGGGGAGCGCACCAGCTGGGACACGACGACGCGCTCGGTGCCGTTGATGATGAAGGTGCCGGTCTCGGTCATGAGCGGGAAGTCGCCCATGAACACCGTCTGGCTCTTGATCTCACCGGTGTCGTTGTTGATGAACTCCGCCGTGACGAACATCGGGGCGGAGTAGGTCATGTCCCTGTCCTTGCACTCATCCTCTGAGTACTTGGGCGGCTCGAACCGGTGGTCGCGGAACGACAGGGACATCGTGCCCGAGAAGTCCTCGATCGGGCTGATCTCCTCGAAGATCTCTTCGAGACCGGACTGCTCCGGAACGTCCTTGCGGCCAGCGTTTCGGGCCGTCTCAACCCGGGTCTTCCACCTGTCGTTGCCCAGCAGCCAGTCGAACGACTCGGTCTGAAGGGCGAGGAGGTTCGGGACCTCCAGTGGTTCCTGGATACGGGCGAAGGAAACGCGGTGCGGACCAAGGGCGTTAGCGGAGGCGTTGCGCGAGGCTGCCAACAGGGGTCCTTCCGAAGGCTTGTGGCGGTTGAAGCGCGCACGCCAGACGATCCGTCACGAGAGGGACCGCCGCAACGCGGTTGAGACGGTCACATCGAGCGGGAGCGGGCCACCGGAATGTCCGGAAAAATGGAGTGGCGGCAGCCTTCACCGGCACAGGGATCACCAAAGGGCAGCGCAAAAGAGCAGTGTAGCCGAACACCACACCGCTGTCCACTCACGGTCCACAGCGCCACTCACGACACCGGCAGGATCACCCCTGGAGGGCGATCCGTCAAGCCCGCTCCCGGCGGAGGAGCCCGGATTCCGGCTGCCCGGAACGGTCGGGCGACCTCGTCGGTGGACTGGTGCGCCTGCCCTGGCCCGGGGGTCGGGAGCCAACGACATCCGAAGGATTCCCCCGCCTCAGGCGGGTAAACACGTCCTCCGGGCCTCAGCGGGTTTCCCGGGACGGGAGATTAGCGCGTCCGGGGGACAGTTCGCACACGCACCCCCGGTTCCGGGACCTGCCGGATCCCCCTCAGCTTCGCACAGGGGACGGGACGAGCGGTGACGGACACGGCGGTGCGCGGGGAAAGGACTCCGGGCCCACCCCAGGTCAACGCGCCGTCGGAGGCGCCGCGGCCCGGGCCCGGGCCGCGGGGGCGGAGGACACGGCGGGCACCGGCCCGGGGCGCGGGGAAAGGAAGGCCGCGGGGGCGCCGCGGTCTCGGGCCGGAGCGCGGAGGAGCGCGGGCCGGAGGGGCGCGGGAGGACCGCCCGGAGGCGGTGAGGGGTTCCAGGACGCACGAAGGCGGCCGCCCCTCCCCGGAAGGAGGGACGGCCGCCGGAAGCAGGCCAGCGGGCGCTCAGCGGCCCGCGTGGGACTACTTGAGGGTGACGGAGGCGCCAGCGCCCTCGAGAGCGGCCTTGGCCTTCTCGGCCGTCTCCTTGTTGACGCCCTCCAGCAGCGGCTTGGGAGCGTTGTCGACCAGGTCCTTGGCCTCCTTGAGGCCCAGGCTCGTGAGGCCGCGGACCTCCTTGATGACCTGGATCTTCTTGTCGCCAGCGCCCTCGAGGATGACGTCGAACTCGTCCTTCTCCTCGGCCTCGGCGGCGGCGCCGCCACCCTGGCCGGGAGCGGCGACGGCCACGGCGGCCGGAGCGGCGGCGGTGACGTCGAACTTGTCCTCGAAGAGCTTCACGAAGTCGGCCAGCTCGAGAAGGGTCATCTCCTCGAACGCGGCAAGCAGGTCCTCGTTGCTGAGCTTCGCCATGGTGCGATCTCTCTTTCTCTGCGGACACGCGGTCCTGTCGGGCCCGCGTGCGAGTCAGTGTCCGAGCGCCCTCGGCGCCCGGCGGGTTTCAAAAGGTCAGGCGGCTTCCTGGGAGCGCTTGTCCGCCAGGGCCTGCGCGAGACGCACAGTCTTGGAGGGCAGCGCCTGGAAGACGGCGGCGGCCTGGCCCTGCTTGGCCTTGAGCGCACCCGCCAGCTTCGCGAGGATGACCTCGCGGGACTCCAGATCGGCCAGCTTGGTGATGTCGTCGGCGCTCATCGACTTGCCGTCGATGACACCGCCCTTGATCACCAGGGGCGAGTTCGCCTTCGCGAAGTCACGCAGACCCTTGGCGGCCTCGACCACGTCACCGTGGACGAAGGCGATGGCGGACGGGCCCTCGAGCAGGTCCTTGACCTGCTCGTCGACACCGGCCTCCGTGACCGCGATCTTGGTCAGCGTGTTCTTGACGATGCGAAAACGCGCGCTCTGGCCGAGGCTGCGACGCAGTTCAGTGATCTGCGCGACAGTGAGCCCCCGGTATTCGGTCAGCACGGCGCCGTTCGACTCACGGAACTCGCCCGTGAGTTCGGCGACCGCGGCTGCCTTGTCCGGCCTCGCCATGGGACTCCTTCCAACATTGAACGCTGGTTGACTCCAAGGGCCCGGGCGATCGGCGTCAGCACGAGAAAAAGCCCCGGGCGCGAGGCGCACGGGGCATGACCGCGTTCCGGTGGCCGCGCGGGGCGCGGCGTGGAACGGGAAGCTCTTGTACACCTGCGCGGGCGCCCATCGCGGATGGGCCCTTAGGTCACCCGTTCGGGTGACGACCAGCGGTCTTCGGCAAGAACCCATCGTACCGCACGCGCGGGAGCCCCCGTTCCGCACCGGAGGACCGGAACCGTGATCGCGCTCACTCCCCCGGCGGGCGCGGAACCGCCTGGGCGCGGCCGGCGTCGAATCGGTGGCCGCGCGGAGGAGCCGGCAGGGACCGGAATGTCCCTCCGACGTGGCAGCATGACGCTACCGGGCACCCCCGCTCCCAGTCGTGCCCGTGTCCCCCGCGCAAAAGAAGAAGGCGAACACCCCGTGAAGACCCGTATGCCGGTCCTGATCTCCGCCGGCACCCTCGCCCTGTCCCTCACCGCCTGCGGAGGAGGCCCCGCGGAGGAGGAGCCCGCCGAGGCGGCGGCCGAGTCGCCCGAGGAGGGCGGTGGCGGCAGCGTCCTGGACCTGGTCGCCGGTCTCGGCGCGAGCACCCAGGACATCGAGAACTACACCCTCGACATCTCGATGGTCATGCCCGACCCCGACATGGGCGACATCGACATGGACATGACCTACGAGGTCATGGAGGACCCGCAGGCGGCCAAGGTCACCATGGTCATGCCCTCGATGGGCGAGATGCTCCTGGAGCTGGCCGAGGTGGCCGGCTAGGACCTGGGCCTGACCGCCGAGGAGATCGGCACGTCCATCGTCATCATCCCGGCGGAGGGCGACGCCCTCGTCTCCAACCACAACGGTCTCCAGGAGGTCGACACCGCCTGGGTCCGCGGCGCCCAGGACACCGACCAGATCGCCCCGGAGGAGATGTTCGACATCAACGCGCTCCCCGACATCGTGGGGGCGTTCGCGGAGATCGAGCAGATCGAGGAGACGGGCGCCGAGGAGATCAGCGGCGTCTCGACCACCCTCATCGAGGGCACGATGACCGGCGAGGACGTCGAGGCCCTGAACCAGGAGCAGAAGGACGCCGTCAACGAGCTGCTGGGCGGCGTCAGCGGACCCGTCGACGTGTCCGTCTGGGTGGCCGACGACGGCTTCCCGATGCGCTTGGACTTCTCCGACGAGGAGGCCGACATCTCGATGGTCTTCTCCAACCTGGGTGAGACCTCCTTCGAGATGCCCGCCGATGACGAGATCACCGACAGGTAGGCGCTGGGACCCCCGGGGTTTGTCCGGCCGCAGTGCGGCGGCCGGACAAACCCCGGGGGAAGCGGAGCGGCCCCCGCCGTCCTCTCGGACTGCGGGGGCCGCTCTCGTCTGCGCTGGGCAGCCGCGAAGGCTAGACCTCGAGCGGGATGCTCGGGCCCATGGACGTGGAGACCACGGCCTTCTTGATGTAGCGGCCCTTGGCGGCGGACGGCTTGAGGCGGTTCACCTCGTCGATCGCGGCCTGGTAGTTCTCCAGGAGCTTCTGGTCGTCGAAGGAGGCCTTGCCGATGATGAAGTGCAGGTTCCCGTGGCGGTCCACGCGGAACTCGATCTTGCCGCCCTTGATGTCGGTGACGGCCTTGGCGACGTCGGGGGTGACGGTGCCGGTCTTCGGGTTCGGCATCAGGCCGCGCGGACCGAGCACGCGGCCGAGGCGGCCGACCTTGCCCATGAGGTCCGGGGTGGCCACGACGGCGTCGAAGTCGGTGAAGCCCTTCGAGACCTTCTCGATCATCTCGTCGTCGCCGATGATGTCGGCGCCAGCCGCGAGAGCCTGCTCGGCACGCTCACCGGTCGCGAAGACCAGGACCCGAGCGGTCTTGCCGGTGCCGTTCGGCAGGTTCACGGTGCCGCGGACCATCTGGTCGGCCTTGCGCGGGTCGACGCCCAGGCGCAGGGCGACCTCGACGGTCGCGTCGAACTTGACGGTGGAGGTCTCCTTGGCGAGCTTCACGGCCTCGGCGGGGCCGTAGAGCTTGTCACGGTCCACCTGCTGGCTGGCTTTGCGGTGGTTCTTGCTGCGCTTCACTCTGTTCTCCTGGGGAACGTGTGGTCACCGGGCCAGCGCCTGGCCCTGCCACGGTGGTTCTTGAACGTCGAGCGTCCCCGGTCGCTCCGGTCTCCGCGGACCGGTGCCACCGTGCGGGGACTACTTGACCTCGATGCCCATCGAGCGGGCGGTACCGGCGACGATCTTGGCGGCGGCCTCGATGTCCTCGGTGTTGAGGTCGGGCAGCTTGGTCTGCGCGATCTCGCGGACCTGCTCGGCGGTGATGGAACCGGCGGTGCTGCGGCCCGGGTCGGTCGCGGCCTTGTCCAGACCGGCGGCCTTCAGGATCAGCTTCGGCGCCGGAGGCGTCTTGGTGACGAAGCTGAAGGAACGGTCCTCGTAGATGGAGATCTCGACGGGGATGACGTTGCCGCGCTGGGACTCCGTGGCAGCGTTGTACTGCTTGCAGAAGTCCATGATGTTGACGCCGTGCGGACCGAGCGCGGTACCGACGGGCGGCGCCGGGGTGGCCTGGCCGGCGGGGAGCTGCACCTTGACGAGTGCGGCCAGTTTCTTCTTCGGAGGCATATCGGGTCCTTTGCCTGATCTGCGTTGTGTTCTGGTCCCGTTGCCTCCCTGACGGCACCGCGCGGCCGCGGGGGCCGGGGAACCGCTGCCGAAGGAGGCGGGGACCCCGCGCTCGACGGGCGCGGGGCGCCGGCCCGCCGGGACCGGGCGGACCGGGGCGCGCCCCGCCGGAGCGGGACACGCGAGTGGGTCCGCCACGGGGCGGACCCACCAAGTCTATGCCGATCACGGAGGTGCCCTGACAGGCACCTCACGACCGCGGGGCCCGAGCCCGGGCGGCGGGGGCGTGGAGTGCCCCGACAGCCGTTCCGCGATCGCGGGCCCGGGCGGCGGGGCCGGGGAGTGGACGGGCTAGATCTTGGCGACCTGGTTGAACGACAGCTCGACCGGGGTCTCGCGGCCGAAGATCGACACCAGCACCTTGAGCTTCTGGGTGTCGGGGTTGATCTCGCTGACCGTCGCGGGCAGGGTCGCGAACGGACCCTCCATGACGGTGACGGACTCGCCGACCTCGTAGGCCACGTCCATGCGGGCCTCTCCGACGCCGCCCGCGGTCCGGGCCTGCTGCGCCTGCTCCGGCTCCACCTCCGGCTCGGGGGCGAGGAGCTTGGCAACCTCGGTCAGGCTCAGCGGCGCGGGCTTGTTGGACAGGCCCACGAAGCCGGTGACGCCCGGGGTGTTGCGGATGGCCGACCAGGACTCGTCGGTCAGGTCCATGCGGACGAGCACGTAGCCGGGCAGGACCTTCTCGGTGACCTGCTGGCGCTTGCCGCTCTTGACCTCGGTGACCTCGTGCTCGGGCACCTCGACCTGGAAGATGTACTCCTCCATGTTGAGGGACTGGGTGCGGCTCTCGACGTTGGCCTTGACCCGCTTCTCGTAACCGGCGTAGGTGTGCACGACGTACCAGTCGCCGGGCAGCAGGACGAGCTCGTTCTTGAACTCCTCGACGGGGTCCAGGCGGGGGGCCTCCTCCTCGGCGGCCTCGCCCTGCTCCTCGTCCTCCTCCACGACGCCCTCGTGGTCGTCGGCGGCCTCGGACGGGTCGGCGTCACCGGTCAGCTCCGGGCTGTCGGTGTCGGCCGCGTCGGTCGCGTCCTCCGGCAGCTCGCCCGCCAGGCCGGTCTCTTCCGCCGACGACTGAACCGGCTCCTCTTCGGGGAAGTCGTCAGAGGTCAGTGGGGACTCGGACACGGCTGCTCTTTCTCTCGTCGGATTCGCTCTCGGGGCGACGCACACGAGGCAGCGCTGTACGTCGAACCCGGTTCTGCCAGCTTACGGTCTCTCCGGGCGGACCGGGACCAACGCGCGGACGAGGAGGCCGCGTCCCGGCTCCTGCCGGAGGACGCGGCGCGGAAGTGGTGGTCAGACGCCCTGCGGAGTGCCGAACGTGCCGTACAGCCAGGTGACCGCCTCGCCGAAGCCCCAGTCCACGAGGGAGACGTATCCCAGGACGACCAGCACGAAGACGAGGACCACGATGGTGTAGGTCACCAGCTCGCGGCGGGTAGGCCAGCGGACCTTGCGCAGCTCTCCGGCGACCTGCTTGGTGAACGTCACCGGACCGGTACGACGCTTGGGCTCCTTGTCGGGCTTGGCGTCGGCGTCAGTCTGAGTCACCTGGGGTCCTTAGGGTCGCGGGCTGCTACTTGTTCCCCGTAGTTTCGGTGCCCGTGCGGTGCGGCGCCCGCCGGGGCGCCGCACCGCACGCGCGAAGGTGCAGGGCAGGAGGGACTCGAACCCCCAACCGCCGGTTTTGGAGACCGGTGCTCTGCCAATTGAGCCACTGCCCTTAGCGGAAACTGCGATCCCACCATAGCCGGTTCCGGTGCGCTGCGCACACCGTGCGCCAGGTAACACCTGGGCCACGACCGGCCGACCCGAAAGAGTGTATGCGCTCGGGGCGCCGTGACCAAACCGTTCGTCCCTCCGAGGAGGGTGAACGACCCCTTCGTCCGGTTGCGCCCTCCTTCCCGCCCGCGCCCGGACCAGGGGCGCATGACAACATGGGACGCATGACTGATCGACCCCGTCTCTCTGCACGTATCAGCGCGATCTCCGAGTCCGCCACCCTGGCTGTGGACGCCAAGGCCAAGGCGATGAAGGCGGAGGGCCGTGCCGTCATCGGCTTCGGCGCGGGAGAGCCCGACTTCCCGACCCCCGACTACATCGTCGAGGCCGCCGTCGAGGCCGCCCGTGAGCCCCGGTTCCACCGCTACACGCCCGCCGGCGGCCTGCCCGAGCTCAAGAAGGCCATCGCCGAGAAGACCCTGCGCGACTCCGGCTACGAGGTCGACCCCGCCCAGGTCCTGGTGACCAACGGCGGCAAGCAGGCCATCTACGAGGCCTTCGCCGCCATGCTGGACCCGGGCGACGAGGTCATCGTCATCGCCCCGTACTGGACCACCTACCCCGAGTCGATCAAGCTCGCGGGCGGCGTCCCGGTCTTCGTCGTCACCGACGAGAGCACCGGCTACCTGGCCAGTGTGGAGCAGCTGGAGGCGGCGCGCAGCGAGCGCACCAAGGTCCTGGTGTTCGTCTCCCCGTCCAACCCGACCGGCGCCGTGTACCCGCGCGAGCAGGTCCGCGAGATCGGCCGCTGGGCGAACGAGCACGGCCTGTGGGTGCTGTCCGACGAGATCTACGAGCACCTGGTCTACGGGGACGCCGAGTTCTCCTCGCTGCCCGTCGAGGTGCCCGAGATCGCCGACCGCACCGTCATCGTCAACGGCGTGGCCAAGACCTACGCCATGACCGGCTGGCGCGTGGGGTGGATCATCGGCCCCAAGGACGTGGTCAAGGCCGCGGGCAACCTCCAGTCGCACGCCACCTCCAACGTCGCCAACGTCTCGCAGGCCGCCGCCCTGGCCGCGGTCTCCGGCGACCTGGACGCCGTGGCGACGATGCGCGAGGCCTTCGACCGCCGCCGCAAGACGATCGTGCGCATGCTCAACGAGATCGACGGCGTGGTCTGCCCCGAGCCGCAGGGCGCGTTCTACGCCTACCCCTCGGTCAAGGGCGTGCTGGGCAAGGAGATCCGGGGCAGGACGCCGCAGACCTCCACCGAGCTGGCCGAGCTCATCCTGGAGCAGGCCGAGGTCGCCGTGGTGCCCGGTGAGGCCTTCGGCACCCCCGGCTACCTGCGCCTGTCCTACGCGCTCAGCGACGAGGACCTCGCCGAGGGCGTGAGCCGCATCCAGAAGCTGCTGGCCGAGGCCAAGTAGGCCGCACGGCCGTCGGACGCGCCCCGGGGACGGGTTCCCCGGGGCGCGTCCGCGTGTACGGGGACCGGTCCCCGCGCGGCCGGGTGGGGCGTACTGGCACCGGAGGCGTCCCGCATACGGCAGGCTTACGTCATGGAGACACCGACCAGCGCCCGCCGGTTGGACCGGCTGCCCAAAGCACACCTGCACCTGCACTTCACCGGATCGATGCGCCATCCCACCCTGGTGGAGCTGGCCGCCGAGCACGGCATCCACCTCCCCCAGGCCCTGGTCGAGGAGTGGCCGCCCAGGCTCCGCGCCACGGACGAGCGCGGCTGGTTCCGCTTCCAGCGCCTGTACGACATCGCCCGGTCGGTGCTGCGCAGACCCGAGGACGTGTACCGGCTGCTGCGCGAGGCGGCCGAGGACGAGCGCGCGGCCGGGTCCGGCTGGCTGGAGATCCAGGTGGACCCGAGCGGTTACGCGTCGCTCTTCGACGGGCTCACCGCCACCCTGGAGCTGTTCCTGGACGCGGCCCGCGCCGCCGAGCGCGAGACCGGCGTGCACGTCGGCCTGATGGTGGCGGCCAACCGCACCAGGCACCCGCTGGACGCCAAGGTGCTGGCCCGCCTGGCCCGCCAGTATGCGGGCAGGGGCGTGGTGTCGTTCGGCCTGAACAACGACGAGCGGCGTGGCCGCGCCCTGGAGTTCGAGGGGGCGTTCCGGATCGCGCGGCGGGCCGGGCTGCTCTCCGCTCCGCACGGCGGCGAGCTCCAGGGACCCCGCAGCGTGCGCGAGTGCCTGGACGTGCTGGACGCCGACCGGATCGGGCACGGTGTGCGGGCCGTGGAGGACCCGCGGCTGGTGGAGCGGATCGCCGAACGCGGGGTGACCCTGGAGGTCTGCCCGACCTCCAACGTGGGCCTGGGGGTGTACGACGACCTGGGGCAGCTGCCGCTGCGCACGCTCTTCGACGCCGGGGTTCCGGTCGCTCTGGGCACCGACGACCCGCTGCTGTTCGGACCGCGCCTGGTGGAGCAGTACCGGATCGCCCGCGAGGTGCTCGGGTTCTCCGACCCGGAGCTGGCCGAGCTGGCGCGGATGTCGGTCCGCGGCTCGGGCGCGCCGGAGTCGCTGCGCAAGGAGCTGCTGGCCGGGGTGGACGCGTGGCTGGCCGCCGACCCGGAGCCCGTCGGGGACTGAGCCGCCCCGGCTCCGGCCGTCCGGGGCGCGGTCCCGGCCCCGCCGGAGCCGCCAGCCCCATCCGGCTCAGGGCTCAGGGCTCAGGGCTCAGGGCTCAGGGCTCAGGCGAGGAGCATCCAGGCTCCCTGGCCCAGCATGGCGACGCCCGCGACGAAGAACAGGGTGGCCGCGCCGATCTGGATGGCGCGCTCGGGCAGCTTCTTGCCGAGCACGGCGCCCAGCGCGATGGCGATGGCGTCAGCCGCGACCATGCCCACGGTGGAGCCGATCCACACGGGCAGCCAGTGGTGCTGGGTGCCGACGGTGATCGTGGCGAGCATGGTCTTGTCGCCGAGTTCGGCGACGAGGAAGACGACGAAGACGGTCGCGAACGCGGAGCGGATGCGCCGGGAGGCCGCGCGGGCCTCGTCCTTGTCGCTCATCTCGTCGCCGCGCAGGGTCCACGCGCCGAAGAACAGGAACGCGACACCGGCGGCGAGGGTGAGCCAGTCGGTGGGGAGCGCGGCGCCCAGGACCTCGGCCAGCAGGACGCTGCCCGCGTGCACGACGGCGGTGGCGGCGGTGATGCCGAGGATGACCGTGAGGGCCCGGTAGCGGGTGGCCAGGGACATGGCCACGAGTTGGGTCTTGTCGCCCATTTCGGCGATGAAGATGGCGAAGGCGCTGAATGCCAGCCCGGCGGCGAACCCCGTCATGTTTCCCCTTCCGTCCGATGCTGTCTGGGCAGAAGGAGGCGGACACCACTTCAACCCGGTCTTTTCCGGGTCAAAGGTCTCGTCCGCTCCTGGCTCGGCGCGTCTGGCCTGGCCGGGCTCGTACGACCGGGCCGCGGGGCGGCCAGTGTGTCGATCGCACGCATTGGGGACTACTCCCCTTCGACGCCTCCGACTTTATGGCAGAACAGAAGGGGAATGCAATTCATGGCTTTACTGAATTGATTTATCAGCCTGCCCTGAAAAACAAGTTTGCCGCGCCCAACTTCGAAATTGGGCGCGGCTGGGGCCGGGGCGCGGGGCACCGGTTCAGAGGGAGACGCCGACCATCACCGGCTCGTTGACCAGGCGGACCCCGAAGGCCTCCTCCACTCCCGCCCGCACCTCGCGGGCCAGCTCCAGCAGGTCCTTCGTGGTGGCGCCGCCGGGGTTGGTCAGGGCCAGGCTGTGCTTGCCGGAGATGCGCGCGGGGCCGTCGCCGTACCCCTTGGTGAACCCGGCGCGGTCGATCAGCCAGGCCGCGGAGAGCTTGACGTTCCCCCGTGCGTCGGGGTGGCCGGGCACCTGTACGTCGGCGCCCAGGCGGGCGGCCGCCCGTTCGCGCACGGCCGCGAACTCCTCGGCGGTGACCACCGGGTTGGTGAAGAACGACCCGGCGCTGCGGGTGTCGGGGTCGGCGGGGTCCAGGACCATGCCCTTGCCCCTGCGCAGCCCCAGGACGGTCTCGCGCGCCCGCTCCAGCGGCACCCGGGTGCCCGCCTCGGCCCCCAAGGTGCGGGCCACCTCGGCGTAGGCGACCGGACGGCTGAGCTTGGAGCGGCGCAGCGCGAAGACCACCTCGCACACCACGTGGCGGTCGTCGCCCTTGAAGACGCTGTCGCGGTAGCTGAAGCCGCACTCGGCGTTGGTCATCCGGCGCCGCTCGCCGGTGCGCCGGTCGTGGACGAGCACCTCGCGGATGGTCTGGCTGACGTCCTGGCCGTAGGCGCCCACGTTCTGGATGGGCGTGGAGCCGACCCGGCCGGGGATGCCCGACAGGAACTCCAGCCCGCTGAGGCCCTCGGCCACGACGCGCTCCACCAGCGGGTCCCACTCCACGCCCGCGTCGGCGCGCAGCAGCACGACCGGTTCGCCCTCGTCGTCGGTGCCCGCCTCCTCGAAGGAGACGCCCTTGGAGTCCACGAGGACCACCGTTCCGGGGAACCCGTCGTCGGAGACCACGAGGTTGCTGCCGCCGCCCAGGACGAGGACGGGCTCGCCGGCGGCGTCGGCCCGGGTCACGGCGGCGACCAGTTCGTCGGTGGTGCCCGCGACCAGGAAGGTCCGCGCCGGGCCGCCCAGACGCAGGGTGGTGTACTCGGAGAGTGCGGTCACGTCTACCTCGCCAGGCGCACGGTGGCCTTGGACTGCACCAGGACCTTGGCGCCGCCCGACCGCGCGGTCAGCAGCACCGTGACGGTGCCGTCGTCGTTCTTGGTCTTGACCTTGCCGCCGACGGTGATCTCGGCGCCCTCGTCGTCGTCGGGGACCACCACGGGCGCGGAGAAGCGCACCGAGTAGTCGACGACGCAGCCGGGGTCGCCCGCCCAGTCGGTGATCACCCGCGCGGCCTCGGCCATGGTGAACATGCCGTGCGCGATGACGTCGGGCAGTCCGACCGACTTGGCGAAGCGCTCGTTCCAGTGGATCGGGTTGAAGTCGCCCGAGGCGCCCGCGTAGCGGACCAGGTCCAGGCGGCGGACCGGGAAGGTGCGCTCGGGCAGCTCGGTGCCGACCTCGACGTCGGCGTGGCGCAGCCTGCTCATGCCTCTCCTCCTCGCGCGACCAGCATCATCGTGGCGGTGACCACGTGCTCGCCGTCGGCGTCGTGTGCCGCGGTCTCCAGGGTGATCAGCTCGTTGCCGCCCAGGGCCCGGATGGCCGTGATGCGGGTGACGCTGCTGAGGACGTCCCCGGCGTGCAGCGGACGGCTGTAGCGGAAGCTCTGGTCGCCGTGCACGACCCGGGAGAAGTCCAGGCCGAGGTCGGGGTCGGCGATGGCCTGGGCCGAGCCCGCCATCCCCAGGATGACCGGGAAGGTGGGCGGGGCGACCACGTCGGGGTGTCCGGCCGCCCGGGCCGAGGCCTGGTCGGTGTAGACCGGGTTGGGGTCGTTGACCGCCTCGGCGAACTCCCGGATCTTGCCCCGGGTGACCTCGTAGGCCTCCGGCGCGGGGTACTCCCGGCCGAGGTAGTCAGGGTTGATCGCCACGCTCTCTCCTGCTCCTGTCGTGAAGGGGCCCGGACACGCGAACAGCCCGGTGAGCGGATCGCTCACCGGGCTGGAAGCCTTCGAGAACTGCCTCTGCGACGTCGCGGCGGAGACGATCGCGCTCGACAGGGGCGCTCGCGCGGGACCTAACGGGTCTCGCGGTGCTCGTTGTGCTTGCGGCAGTTCGGGCAGAACTTCTTGATCGCGAGACGGTCGGGGGTGTTCCGACGGTTCTTGCGGGTGATGTAGTTCCGGTGATTGCACTCCTGGCAGGCCAGGGTGATCTTCGGCCTCACGTCGGTGGCAGCCACTTCGGAGTGCCTTTCTCGCTGGAAACAGTAGTAAACGCCCGCGACGACCCCTGAGATGTGGGCTCAGGGGTCAGCGGGTTGGTAGCGGGGGCCGGACTTGAACCGACGACACAGCGATTATGAGCCGCTTGCTCTACCGACTGAGCTACCCCGCCCCGATCAACGGGACCACAACCCTACCAGGGCTGTGACCCGGTGCAGGCCGGCGGATGCTCCCTCCGGCCACCCACCTGAGTGGACCGTACCCCGTCAAGTGGTGGAGCCCCTTTACGGAATCGAACCGTAGACCTTCTCCTTACCATGGAGACGCTCTGCCGACTGAGCTAAAGGGGCGCGCTGGTGGGGCTTTCTCTCGTCCGCCCCGGGGGTGTTGCCCCCTTGCGCTGGTCATGACTATACAGGGATCCGGGGGTGGTCTGCCAAATCGAATGCCCCCGCACCGCGCCCGGACGCCGAAACCCCTGTTCACGGCGGTTTCGGCGCCGCGACTGTGACTCAGACCGCCTCGACCCACACGTTGGACATCGCGTCCCGGTTGATCGTGCGGATGTCGGCGGGCAGGCCCAGTCGGCGCAGGGCGTCGGACAGGCGGGTGTCGTGGGTGAACACGATCAGCTGCCGGTGCCTGCCCACCTCCGCCAGCACCGCGGACAGGCCCTCCACGGTCTCGGTGTCCATCGCCTGGACCGGGTCGTCCAGGACCAGGAAGCCGAAGGGGTTGCCCTCCACCAGGGTGCGCGGCAGGCAGATGGACAGCGCCAGCGCCTGGAACTCGCCCTGGCTCAGGAGCCCGGGCGCGCTGGTCTGGTCGCCGACGCCGTCGACCGACACGTCCACCTCGACCCGGCGCCGGGCGCCCCGGCCGATCAGCCGCATGCCCTGGAGGTCGATGTGGCGTTCCTGGCGCAACCGGTACCAGACCTGCTCGGCCTGCGCCGCGACCGGGCCCAGCCGCTCCTCGCGCAGGATCCTCGCCTGCTCCGACAGCCAGTTCAGCGCGGCCTCGGCCCCGTTGAGGACCTCGCGCGCGGTGAGGGCGTCCTGGGCGTCGTCCAGCCACCCCGAGAGCTGCTCGGCCAGCTCCGACCAGCCGCCGGTCGGGTCCTCCAGCCGCTCGCTCGCGTCCCGGCGGGCGCTCACCGCGGCCGCCCTCAGCCTGCGGCCGACCGCCTCGATGTGCTCGGCCAGCTCGGCCAGGTCCTCGATGTCCGCGCCGGACTCCCACAGCGACCACACCTGGCCCAGCTCGCTCTCCGGCGGCAGCCAGCCCGGCGCCGGGGACATCAGGAAGCGGGCCTGGTCCCTGGCCGCGTCGGCGCGCTCGTAGGCGGCCGAGACGACGGCCGCCTGGGGCTTGAGGGCGCGCAGCTGGGCGTTGGCCCGGCGCACCCAGTCGGCGCCCAGCGGCGCGGAGCACGTGGGGCACTCGGTCTCGGAGGGGTGGCGCTGGTGGTGTTCGAGGGCCTGTTCCAGGAGCCTGACCACCCCGTGCGCGCGGTCGCCCTTGCTGCCCGCGGCCATGGCCAGCTCCATGGACGCGCCCCGCAGCTCGTTGACCACGTCGGACATCAGCGTCCGCTCGGGCACGGCCAGCCGCCGCAGGCGGCGCAGGACCGTGTGCAGCTCGGGGTCGCTGGGCCCGGTGTCGGAGGCGAGCCTGCGCAGGGCGTCCATGTCGAAGTAGGAGGCGGTGAGCAGCTGGACGGCCTGCACGGCCCTGGGGTCGTCGGAGGCCCGGAGCGCGTCGAGCAGGTACCGCAGCTCCCGCGAGGGCCGGTCGCGGCGCTTGGCGAGCCCGTCGCACACCTTGGCCAGGCGCCGCTCGGCCTCCGCCAGGCCGCTGAGCCCGAGCAGGCCGGTGAGCGTGTCGTACAGCTCGGCCGAACGCCCGGTGACCGTGCGGCCGAGTTCGTCGTAGGACAGGAACGGGCGGTAGCGCACGAGGTTGTCGCCCCAGTCCATGGTCCTGAGGGGGGAGACCTCGCCGTCGGGGTGGACGACCTCGCCGCGCGCGGAGCGGACGCTCTCGCCCGTCCACCTGCGGCTGATGCGGGTGGAGCCCTCGTCCCCGGCGACGCGCACGTCCACGGTCGCCTCGGTGCGCTCGTCGTAGTGGAGGTTGCGCCAGCCGTCGCGCCAGCCCGTGGGCATGGAGTCCCACCGGGGGTTGCGGCCGGTGAGGGCCGCCTCCGCGGCCTCGGCGAAGCTGGACTTGCCCGAGCCGTTGCGCCCGACGATCACGGTGAGCCCGGGACCGGCGTCGAAGGTGAGCTCGGCGGGGCGGCCGATGCCCCGGAAGCCCTGGACCCTGATCCCCGTGAGGTAGGTCCGCCGGACCCTGCCCGCGGGCGGCTCGGCGGCGGGTTCCGGCTCGGGGACCCGTTCACCCCTCAGGCGGGCCTCCAGGGCGTCCTCTCCCCACAGGGCCGCGCTGACCCAGGAGCTGACCTCCCGGGGCAGTCCGGAGCGCGCCAGAGCGTCCAGGAGCGCCGTCCCACCCTCGAACGTCTCGGGTACCCGAGTCACTTCGTCACCCCGTTCACGTGTCGTCTCCGCACAAGCAGACTAGGACAGGACGGGAGGAAGCACTCGCCGAACGCCGGTCTCCGCCGCGGGAGGGGCCGACTGGCCTCCTCCCCCGGCGCGGCCCCCCTCACACCCCCACCAGGCGCCTCCTGCTCCCGTCCCACGTGAAGTGCAGGGTGGCGATCCCGGGCACGTTCGGGTCCCGCAGGCACTCGTAGATGTTGAGGCTGGGGACGCTGGCGAAGCAGCCCCACACCCGTTCCGAGGTCAGGACGAAGTCAAGGTCCAGTTCGACCAGCAGGCCCAGCAGGCGTCCGTGCGTGGGCTCGTCGACCTTGGCGAAGGCGTCGTCGAGCAGGATCAGCCTCGGCGCCCACGGCGCCCGGGCCGCCAGGGCGTCGAAGTGCGCGGCGGCGGCCGCGAACAGCACCAGGTAGGCCACCACGCGCTGCTCGCCCTGGCTGAGCGCCGTGCGGTGCCCCAGGCGCCGTTCGTCGCCCGCGCCGTCGGTCACGTACACGGTGAAGGTGAACCAGGACCGGTAGTCCAGGGCCGCGCGCAGCTGCGCGCCCCCCGTGGCGGTGGGGTCCAGGCGGCGGATGGCCTCGATGCAGCGCCGGAGCGCGTCGCGCAGCCGGGTCGTCTGCACGCGGGTCCGCTCCCGGGCCGGGGTGGCCAGGAGCGGCACGACCGCCTCGATGTCCGCGCCCGCGTCGGGGGCGAGCCGCCAGTCCAGGCGCACGCCCAGACCGGCCGAGGTGGTGACGTCCTTGAGGACGTCGTTCATGGTGGCGATGAGGGCCCTGGCCTCCTCGACCTGACGCGCCAGGTGGCCGGCCAGCTCCCCGAGCAGGTGCCGCTCGAAGGCCTCCTCCTCCGCGATCGCGACGCTCTCCTCGGCCCCGGCGACCGCTGCGGCGATCCGTTCGGCGTAGGCGGTGACGTCGTGCGCGCCGTCCTCGTCGTGGACCGTGAGGCGCTTGACGCCCCGGGGTTCGCTCATCTCGGTGCGGACCTGCGTCCAGCCCGCCGAGGCGAGCACCCGGTCCAGGTCCTCGCGGCTGGCCAGGACCGTGCTGTCGTCGACCCGGGGTACGTCCGCCGCGTCGTCGCCCTCCGGGGCGGCCAGGCCCTCCTCCATCCCGATGACGAAGGCCTCCAGCAGGGCGAGGCGTGCGTCGGGCCCGGGGGGAGCGGTCTCGGCGCGTGCGGCCAGGTAGGCGGCCAGGGGCGCGTCGTCCTCGGCGCACGCGCCCAGTCCCGCGGCGCGCAGCAGCACGGCGTCGGGGGCCTCGGCTCCGGACGCGTCGGTCCAGGTGAGCGAGGAGACCAGGCCGTCCCCGGCCGCGAGCGCGCGGCTCACCTGCTCGGCGCGCTCGCGCGTGGCCGCGGCCAGGCGCGCCTCGGCGCTGACCCGTTCGTCCCGGGCGCGCTGGGCGTCGCGTTCGAGTTCGGGCAGCCGCTGGGCGGCCTCCTCGGCCCTGGCCCCGACCTGCTCGCGGGCGGCGTCGAGCTGTTCTTCGGCCACGCCCCGCGCCCGGTCGCCGAGCTCGATCTGGCGGCGGACGGTGATCATGTCGTCGATCGCCGCGGCGCGGGCGTCCTCGGCCAGCACCCGGTCGGCCCGGACGGCCCGCCAGGCGGCGACGTGGTGCTCGTGGTCGGCGAGCTCCCAGGCCAGGACGTCCAGGTCGCGCAGCGCGGAGGCGATGAGTACGCGCAGGTGGTCCAGGGCGCGCAGGGCGCTGTCCAGGTCGGCGCGCGCGGTGGGCAGGTCCTTCTCCCCCTCCGCGGGTCCGCCCTCCCCGGTGCCCTCCACCACGGAGGAGCGGCGCAGCCCCTCGCGGATGTCGAGCAGTTCGGCCCGGCAGTCCTCGGCCGCGTCGCGGGCCACGTCGTGGGCGCGGCGCGCGGCGGCCACGTCGTCCCGGGCGGTCTCCAGGACGGCCCAGGCGCGGATCAGGGGGGCGGCGTCGGGCAGGTCTCGGGAGACCTCCAGGAGTTCGGCGTAGGAGTGCTCGACGGCCCAGCGGCGCTCGCCCGCCTCGGCGAGCAGCGCCTCGGCGATCGCCATGCGCCTGTCGGTGTTGGCGGTGGTGCGGTCGCGGGCGCGTTTGCGGGCGGCCTCGCCGATGTACTCGGGTTCGCTCTTGTAGTGGGCGCCGGAGGCCACGCCCAGGCGCCAGCCGCCGGACAGGGACATGGCGCTGGAGAGGGCGACGGCTCCTGGGCTGTCCTTGCGGTGGCGGGGTTCGGCCTCGGCGTCCTCGGGGTCGCGGACCCGCTCCGCCTCGGAGTCCAGGGCGATGGAGGAGAGCAGGGCGCGCAGGGTGTCGGGGTCGACGCCGCGGCCGGTGGTGGGACCGGCGGCCGGGACGAGCACGTCGAGCAGCGTCCGGCCGCGGACGGGGCGCGAGAGCGCGGGGACCGGCACCGGGGAGACCATGAGGTCGCGCGTGGTCGGGTCGTGCAGGGCGCCGTCGGCGCGGACCCAGCCCGCCAGCAGTCCGCTGGCCTCCAGGGCGGCCTCCAGACCGGCCTGCTCGCGCGTGCTGAGCCCGTCCGCGAAGTCGACGGCCAGGTAGAGCGGGACGCCGTCCCCCTCGGGGCGCGGGTAGGTGGCCCATCCGGGGCGCTCGGGGGCGTGCTCGGCGTTCTTGGTGCGCCGGTCCGCCAGTTCGGCGAGTTCGCCGGAGAGCTGGCCCTCCTCCCCGACGGCCACGTCACGGCGTGCGCGCAGTTCCTCCAGGAGGGGGTCCACGGCGGCGTGCGCCAGGCGGGCCACCCTGCCGGGGACCGCGGGGTCCAGGACGCGCAGGGCGTCGTCGATGGGCAGTTCGACGCTGCCCTCCAGCTCGTGGATGGCCCCGCCCAGGGCGTGCGCGTGGCTGGAGTCGCGCAGCCGGGCGGACCAGGCGCGGACGCCCTCGGCGTAGGCGGCGCTCTGGCGCCGTACGAGGGCGATGGCGTCCTGCTCGCGCTGGTGGGCGCGTTCGAGCACGGCGTCGGCGGACTCGGCCTCGCTGGTCAGCGCGACGAGGCGGCGGTCGGCGGCGGCCTCGGCGGCGGTGAGCCCGGTCAGGCGGGCGGCCAGGTCGGCGCGGTCGGCGGCGCGGTCGGCGGCTCCGGTGAGGCGGTCGTGGAGGCGGCCCAGGCGTTCGCGCAGGGCGTCCAGGTCCACGCCCTCGACGGGTTCGCGCTCGACGGCCTGTTCCAGTCCCCGCAGGTCGACCCGGGTGGTGCTCTCGCGGGGGGCGTGGACGGTGGCGACCGGGTCGGGGACGGTGCCGAGGACGCCGGGGTCGATGCCCGCCGCGGAGGCGGCGCGCGCGGCCTCGGCGTGGGTCTGGCGCAGGACGTCGAGCGCGCGCTCGATCGTGGCGGTGTCCTCGCCGATGCGCTCGACGGTGTGGCGTTCGACCCGTTCGGCGTGCTCGGCGGCCACCCAGGCGGCCTCGGCCGCGCGGATGTAGGCGCCCACGGCGGCGTCGTAGGCGCGGCGCTCGCCGTCCGTGGCCGTGGCGGCGCCGCCCTGGGCCGCGGCGAGGGTCATGTCGTCGGACCGGGCGGTGTCGCGGGTGCGGCGAGCCTGGTCGCGTTCCTCGGAGACCTGGCTCTCCGCCGTGATGAGGTCGTCGAGTTCGGCGCGCAGCCGCTCGGTCTCCTCGGTGCGGTCCGCGGCGGCGTCGATCTGCTCGCGCACCTCGGCGGCCCGGGCGCGCAGGGTGTGGACGAGGTAGCCCCGGTAGTCCTCCAGGAACGCGGTGACGCCCGCCCCGGCCTCGGTGAGGGCGTCCTTGTCCGAGCGGGCCCGCTCCAGGTCGGCGATGTTGCGGGCGACCTCGTCCAGGACGGTCTCGTCCATGGGCGGCAGCGCCTCGGACAGGACGCCGACGAGTTCCCCGGCCTCCAGGCGGTCGCCGATGGTGGGGCGGCGCAGCCGGTAGAGCAGGTGGATGAGGTTGCGGTAGCGGACGGAGTCGTCGATGCCGAACAGGTCGTGCATCACGCGGGCCCGGTAGGGGACGGGGCTGGTGAAGCAGTTGTCGGCGCCGATCTCCGAGCGGAGGCGGTCGACGGGCTTGGGGCGGCCGTCGGTGACGAGTTCGAGGTCGTGGCCGACCCGGCGGTCGGTGACGAAGAACACGCACCGCGGGTCGGAGTCGCCGACCGCCATGACGGCGGCGCCCAGGGTCAGGTGGCTGGGCGGGGCGTCGGGGTCTCGGGGCTCGGGTTCCCGCGCCGCCGCGTCGGACCCGGCGGCGGCGCTGGCCGCCGCGCTGGCGGCGAGGAGGGCGGAGGCGCTGCTCGCACCGGTACCGGCGAGCAGCGCGGAGGCCCCCCGGCCGTTGCCGGAGCGGGCGGCGGCGTCGAGTCCGCGGTCGCCGCGCTCGGTGGTGAACTCCACCCACAGGTAACCGAGCCGGGTGGCGGGGCCGGACTCCTCCTCCGCGGGGTCGCCGGAGGCGTCGGCGCCGTGCGGGGCGTCCTCGGACGCGTCCTCCGCGCCGGGGCCGCCGAGCAGGTCGGGACCGTCATCCTCGGCACCGTGGAGGCGGCCGGGCCGCGTGTCCTCGGCCATGAGCCAGCGCAGGCTGGTGCGGTTGGTGCCCGTGGTGTCCAGGCGGCGCACGTCGCCGTCGAGCAGGAACGGGAGCAGCATCTCCAGCGCCTTGGACTTGCCCGCGCCGTTGCGGCCGCGCAGCAGCAGCCGCCCCTCGGCGAAGTCCAGGACGTGGTCGTCGTACTGCCAGACGTTGCGGATGCCCGCACGTTCGAGCCGGTAGCGGGGGACGCCGCCGGAGGCGCCGGTACCGGCGGAATCAGCCGGACCCGTCGCCGCCGCCGCTTCCGGGGCCTGGCTGGTCTCCTGAGTCACCACTGGTCGCGCTCACCTTCTCGTTCGCCACCGCTTGCAGCACGGACGCCACCCGGCTCAGGTCGCCGCGGGGGTCGGCGGGAGCGTCGGGTTCGCCCTCGTCGTCGCCGGGGGCACGCACCGGGTCGGGATGTGTCCGGCTGTCTTCGTCATTGTCCTGGATCGGGGGGACACGGATGTCCGTTTCGGCCCCGTAGCGGGCGGCCGCGGCGGTGAGCCGCCACCGTCCGGGGGCGCCCCGCAGCAGTCCGAGGTCGGCCAGCAGGACCAGGACCCGCTCGCGGAGCCGTCCGGGGTCGGGGATCTCGGGTCCCGCGGTGCGGGCCCACTCGGCCCGCGCGGGCGCGTCCGCGCCGCAGAGGGCCTCCAGCGCGGTGTTCATCTCCTCCTCCGGGACCGGGGCGGAGGTGGCGGGGCGGCCGGGGTGCAGGCGGCCGGAGAGGTGGCGGACCAGGGCCAGGGCGACCTGTCCGACGGGGTCGTCGGAGGGGAAGGCGGGGCGGGCGCCCGCCTCGTCGGGCATCACGAGGGCGACGCCCTCGGCGCGGACCTCGGTGTCGCAGCCCAGGAGGTTGCCGAGCGCCGCTGCGGCCCGCCACTGGTGCGCGGCGAGGCGGTCGCGCTGGCGGTCGGGGAGCTCCTCGCGGTAGACGACGGCGGTCTCTGCGAGGAGCCTGCGCAGGGCGGTCTCGCCCTGGTGGTCGCCGTCGGGGTCGGTGTCGCGTGCGGCGGCGAGGAAGGAGTCGGGGTCGTCGGAGGCGCGGGGCAGGTGGACGGCGACCGAGCGCAGGACCTGCGTGTGCGGGATCAGCTCCGCGTCGGCGGAGGGGTCCTCACGGTGGTCGGCGATGGTGCCGAAGTCCTCGGTGAGGGCGCCGAGCGAGACCAGGTGGAGCAGGGCGGCGCAGAAGGCGCGGCGCTCGGCGAGGCCGCGCTCGGGGTCGGCGTCGACCCCGGCCTCGTGCGCGGCGGAGCGGACCCGCGCGGCCAGGCCGCGGACGGTGGTGGGGCCTTGCTCCTCGACCAGGACGGCCAGGGACAGCGCCAGGTAGGTGTGCGTGCGCGGGGTGAAGGGGGCGCCGGTCCCGCGCGCGAGGGGGCGCGCGACCTCGGTGACGAGACCGCGTTTGACCAGCCGGGCGTGGTCCTCGGCGACGGTCAGGCGGTAGCCGAGCACGCGTTGGAAGCGCTGGACGAGCCACTCGGTGTGGGAGCGCACGAGGGCGAACTCGGCGGGGTGGGTGCGCTCGGTGAGCAGGGGATGGGCCAGGAGGGCGCGGGCCGCGGCCTGGCGTTCGCCGATGAGCGCGGCGTCCTCGCTGTAGGTGTCCGTCTCCATCACTCCCACGATGGCTTCTCGGGCGGGTTCGCGGACAGGTCGTCCGGACCGGGGGCTCGCGGGTCCGGTCCAGGGAGGTTACCCGTGGGTTCGGTGTCCTCGGGGCGGGGCGCCGCGTCGGGGGCCGGGGAGGGTTCCGGGGTCGCGGAGGGGACCGGGATCCCCAGGATGTCCGCGTAGGACGGGGCGGCGGGCGTCCCGGGGATCTCCGGGGCGGGCGGGGCGTCGGAGTGCGCGGAGTACGGCGGGACCGTCGGGGGCTGGGGGAAGAGGGGTTCCGTCGACGCGGCCGGGGTCTGGGGGGTACGGGGTGCGGCCGGGGACGGTGCGGCCTCCGGGTCCTCGGAGGCGGCCGGGGCGAAGGGGTTGCGGGGAGCGAACGGCGCGGACGGGGTGCCCGGGCTGGCCGAGCGGCCCGAGGCAGTCGGGAGCCGAGGGTCGAAAGGGGCCGCTGGGGTCTCGGGGTTCTTCGTGTCTGTCGGGGCGGAGGAAGCCGTTGGAGCCTCAGTGCCAGCAGGGGCTTGCGGGCCCGTCGAACGGTCCGCGACGGCAGAGTGCGGAGAGTCGGCGGGGGCCAGCGGATCGTCTGGGGTCTGCGCACTCTCAGGTGCGCCAGGGACCCGCGGATCGAACGGGGGCAAGGAGCCGCCGGGCACGGACGTGCCTGCCGGAGCCTCAGGGTCCTCGGGAGCCGTCGGAACGGAGGCGAGCACCGATGCCTCGGGGTCAGCGGGGGCGTCCGGGCTTACGGAGGCGGCGGGGGCGGCGGGGGCCGGCGGGTCCTCGGACGGCTCTTCGGACGGGTCGGAGAGGTCCTCGTCGGTCCCGGGGCCGAGCGGGTCCACGGGGGTCCGGGAATCGGCGGAGGCCTCCTCCCCCTCCGGGGCAGCGTCCCCTCCCTCCGGGGCACCGGCCGCGAGGGGGTCCGCCCCGTCCTCCTCCGGCTCCTCCGGGAGCGGGTCGAGGACACCGGGGCTGTGCTGCTCGTAGGGGGTCACCAGCAGGCGCAGCCCCTCCAGGGTCAGCTCCCCGCCCTCGCCCCGGATGGTGACGTCGGCGCCCGGCGCGGCGACGACGTGCAGGCGCAGCGCGAACTCCAGGTCCCCGGCGGAGGTGGGGCGCCTGCTGGCGTCGCCGGATCCCAGGGCCGCGGTGAGGAGTTCCATCAGGACCTCCATCCCGGCGCCGGACAGGTCCAGGCGGGCACGGCGGCCCGTGGGCTCGGTCAGCAGGGAGCGGATCTGCGCGGCACCGGCGCGGCGCCAGTGGGCGGAGGACTCGGCGGCGTCGCGCAGGCGCGCCTGCTGGGCGCGGTGGTCGCTCACCGGCTCGGGCGGTCGGGCGCCCGGGTGCTCGGTGACGGTGCTGCGGTCGGCGTCGGCCTGCCACCAGCTGGTGGTCGCGGCGACACCCTCGTCCACCCTCCCCTCCAGGTGGAGCGCCGGATGGAGGGCGTACGAGGCGGCGGCGAGGGCGTCGGCGCGGTCCGGGTCGGCCTCCTCGAACCAGGCGGCCAGGCGCAGCAGCGAGGCGCGGCCGTGCCGTGGCGTCGGCCGCCCGTCGGCGCCGCGTCCGTCGTCCGCGTGGTTGTCCGTCCACTGGTTGAGTCCCACAACTCAGCAGACTAGAGACCTCGCGGGCGCGCCACGCCCGTTTCGGCCCCCTCCGGTCCCGGGAAGAGGGCCGCGTCACCCGTTTTGATCAGGAGTTATGTACTTTTGAGGAACTTTGGCATGATTCTGCGGAGGGAGGCGAAGGTCACCTCCGCCGGACGCGGCGGCGTGCCCCCGGCAGCCGGTCCGGATCACTCGGACTCCGGCAGCGCCAGGGTTCCGCCGTCGACCTCCTCCAGCGTCCCGATCATCTCCTCGGACATCTCCTCGCCGTAGTCGGTGATCGTGTACGTGGAGAAGTACATGGTGCCGTCGACGTCCACCGGGTCGCCCAGCTCGACCTCGACCTCGTAGGGATCGTCCTGGCACCCCTCCTGCATGCACCAGGTCCCCTTGACCCCTCCCTCGCCGCGCGCCACCTCGTCCGCCCACGTGCCCCACTCCATGTCGGTGAAGGTGGTGAACTCCGTGGCCACGTACTCGGTGGGGGTCTGGTCGTCGAACCCGTTCTCGTCGCCGTACCGGTTGAGGACGAAGGTCCCGCTGCTCTGGTTGGCGTCCTCCTCCGGAGTGGGCTGCGTCTCCCGCGGGCTGGCCTGCTCCTGCGGGCCGGCGGTCTCCCCCTGCGGGCTCTGCTCCGCCTCCGGAGCACTCGTGGCCTCGGGCGGGTCGGGCACGCTCAACTGCTCGCCGCAGCCGGTGGCGGCCAACAGCAGTACCGCTCCCGTCAGGACCGTGCGCCTCATCTGACGTCTCCCCCCACGTCGGTTCCCTCGGATGTCCTACCTGCGACAAGGCCCTCCGGCAGGCTGCCGGAGGGCCTCGACGAACCACTCGCGTCTTCCGTCACTGCGGGATCGGGGACCCCGCCACCCGGAGGTGGCTAGTACCCGTCGCCCCCGTCTTCACCCTCGTCCTTGTGACCCTCCGGGGCGCCACTGTCGTGGTCCTCGGAGCCGTCGTGCTGGACGTTGGTGGTGGCGGGACCGTTGATGCAGTCACCCGTCGTCTGTGGCGACAGGATGGGCACGGTCACGCCGGCCAGGCCGACGGACAGCTGGGCGTTGCAGATCTGGACCGGAACCAACTGGAGGTTCTGGTTGAACTGCTGGCCGCCGCCGTGCGAGCTGGCGAACACGGGTGAGGCGGCGAGCATTGCGCCCAGGGCGACACCGGCGATGGCGGTGGCCGCCGTGAACTTGCGCAGCATGCCGGGTCTCCTAGTCGATGTTGGTGCTGACCGGGCCGTTGGTGCAGTCGCCGGTGGTGTCGGGCGACAGGATCGGCGCGGTGACCCCGACGAGGAGGCCCACGGTCAGGTCCGTGTTGCACAGCTGCACCGGAACCAGCTGGAGGTTCTGGTTGTACTGCTGGTCGCCGCCGTGCGAACCGTGCGACTCACCCGCGGAGGCGGGCGTGGCGGCCAGGATGGCGCCCAGGGCGACACCGGCGATGGCGGTGGCGGTGGTGAACTTGCGCAGCATGCCGGGTCTCCTAGTCGATGTTGGTGCTGACGGGGCCGTTGGTGCAGTCGCCGGTGGTGTCGGGCGACAGGATCGGGATGGTGACCGCGACCAGGCCGACGGTGGCGTCGGTGTTGCACAGCTGGACCGGGATGGCCTGCAGGTTCTGGTTGTACTGCTGGTCGCCGCCGTGCGAACCGCTGGCGGAGGCCGGGGAACCGGCGAGGACGACACCGAAAGCGGCACCAGCGACGAGGCCGACAACTCCGAGCTTACGCAGCATTGAATTACCCTTCGAGAAAGTTTGAGATAGCGTTTCTTGCGGACGGATTGCCGGAACTAGCTGATGTTGGTGCCGACGGGGCCGTTGGTGCAGTCGCCCGTGGTCTGCGGCGACAGGACCGGCACGGTCACGGCGACCAGGCCGACGCTGGCCTGCAGGTTGCAGGACTGGATCGGAACCAGCTGGAGGTTCTGGTTGAACTGCTGGTCACCACCGTGCGAACCACTGGCGTGAGCCGGGGCTCCCATGAGGAGCGCGCCCATCGCGGCACCGGCGACCAGGCCAGCAACGGCCATCTTCTTGAACATGACTTCCCCCGAGAATCGGTTACGAGGTATTGACAGAAAAAGACTCAGGCGCTTGTTGCACCTGTGTCGCGGTGGACTGGGGCAATCATCATCCGGCCCCCAGTTTTTGTCAACGCCGAAACTCGCGAAGCATTTTGTCCAGATTGTCTCGACCATTCTTTTCGCGCTGACCGCGAATGGCCACATTGGCTTTCTTTCCACTCGACCCACCCAAAGGGCCGACGCCGTGCCAAGACGGATCCGGACCGGCGAAGCGGACACACCATCCGCTATCAGCACAGCAGGGACGGGGTCGGCGCGCCAGCCCTCCAAGGACAACAGCGAAACCGCAGGTCAGACCTCATTCGAGCACGTGACCGGCCCTCGGCTCCACCGAAGGGAGAGCGGACATTCGCGTTATCCGCCCGTGTCCCGACCGCGATGAATCCGCGACCGGCCGAATCCGGAAAACAGCGCCGCGCGGGGTCCGGAACGCCCTCCGACCCACCAGGGGGCGAGGGGGATGTGACCCGCGTCTCCCCCACTGCGGGGCGTCACACCCGCGCCGGAGCGGAGGCGCGCCAGGGCCGCCGCGCGGGGACCCCGGGCCGCCTCGGTCGGCCCCGGGGACGACGGCCAGCGCGGGCGGCCGCGACAGGCCCGGGACGGGCGCGGGGCGGGCGCGGACCGCGCGGACGCCCGGGAGCGCCGTCTGGGAGCGTTCCGCAGCTGTTCCACGGACACCCGTGAACAGCCGTGGACGACCGGGAACGCGAGAAGGCCCCGGTGTCCAGCGTTCGTGCTGGTCACCGGGGCCTTCTCCCCGTGTGGCAGGTCAAGGATTCGAACCTTGGAAGGCAAAGCCGACGGATTTACAGTCCGCTCCCATTGGCCGCTCGGGCAACCTGCCTGGGCTGCGGCGACGTGTTCGTCGCGGCGCATCACCGAGAATAGCGGATGATCCGCCCGAACCTGAAATCGGTTGTCCGGGCGCGCCCCGACCGGGCACGTCGGGCGCCCGACCAGCGCGCGGCTAAGCTCTGAGGACCGTCCGCGCGGGATCCGGCGCGGACCGACGAGAACCCACGCGGGCGTCCACGGGCGCCCGCGACCCATGAAGACCTAGCGGGGTGTGAGCGAACGTGGCCGCCGAATCCAGTTTCGACGTCGTGTCCAAACTCGACCGTCAGGAGGTCGACAACGCGCTGAACCAGACCGCCAAGGAGCTGGCCCAGCGGTTCGACTTCAAGGGCACCGGGACCACCATCGCCTGGCAGGGCGAGGACGGGATCGAGGTCAGGGGCAACTCCGAGGAGCGGGTCAACGCCGCCCTGGACGTCTTCAAGGAGAAGCTGGTCAAGCGCAAGCTCTCCCTGAAGATCCTGGACCCCGCCGACGAGCCCCGGCTCTCGGGCAAGGAGTACCGCCTTCCCGTCGGCCTCAAGGAGGGCATCACCTCCGAGGACGCCAAGAAGATCTCCAAGCTGATCCGCGACGAGGGCCCCAAGGGCGTCAAGGCCCAGATCCAGGGCGACGAGCTGCGCGTCAGCTCCAAGAAGAAGGACGACCTCCAGAACGTCCAGAACCTCATCAAGGAGAAGGACTTCGACCTGGCGCTCCAGTTCGTCAACTACCGCTAGCGGTGGCGGACCGGCAGGCGTAGCCGGCGGCGAGGGCACGACGGCCGCCCGTCCCCGAGGGGGAGGGCGGCCGTCGCCGTTCCACCGCACCGGCGTGGTCGGGCCGCCTCGGCGGAGCCGCCCCGCGGGTCCGCCGGCACCGCCTCAGCGGCCCAGGTCCCAGCTGCGGCGCAGCTCCCGTAGGCGCCGGACGCGCTCCGCCGTCGGCGGGTGCGCGGCGAACAGGCGGCCCACGCCGCTCGGGAACGGGTTGGTGGTCATCAGGTGCGCCGAGGCCAGCAGGCTGCGCTCCCGGGGCAGCGGGTACCGGCGCGCGCCCACCTCCAGCTTGCGCAGGGCGTCGGCCAGCGCCAGCGGGTCGCCGGTCAGCCGCGCGGCCTGCTCGTCGGCCCGGAACTCGCGCTGTCTCCCCACCCCGCAGTAGACGACCATGGCCGCGAGCGGCGCCAGCAGGACCGTCATCAGGCCGCCCAGGAGGGTGGGCATGTCGCTCTCCTCGGAGTCCCCCAGCGGGACCAGGAGGGCGATGGCGGTCGTCGCCGTGATCACCGCGGTCAGGGTGGCGGCCACCGAGCTGATCAGCGTGTCGTTGGCGCGGATGTGCGCCAGCTCGTGGGCGATCACGCCGCGCAGCTCGCGCTCGTCCAGCGTGCGCAGCAGCCCCGTGGTGCAGCACAGGGAGGCGCGGCGCGGGCTGCTGCCGGTGGCGAAGGCGTTGGGCGAGCGCACCGGCGACAAATAGAGCCGGGGCATCGGCTGCCGGGCGGCCGTGGCCAGCTCGCGGACGATCCGGTACAGCTCGGGGCGCTCGATCTCGCTCACCGGCCGCGCGCGCATCGCGCGCAACGCCAGGGACTCCCCGAAGAGGTAGACCAGGACGCCGGCGCACAGCACCAGGGCCACGGAGAACTGGGCGCCCTTCTCCGCTCCGCACAGCCAGCCGACCAGGACGACGAGCACCGCGGCGCCGACGAACAGACCGGCCGCGCGGGCCGCGCTGACGTACACGCCACCACCTCCTCGCTCAGCCGACGATGAATGCGTACATGGTGGCAAACGTGCGGGTCGCCGCTCCGCGTTCCCGTTACGGGACCAACGTCCGAGGCATCACTGATCTCCCTCTCATCTGCCACCTCCCCCGCACCACCCGCACCTTCGTCCACAGCCGCACCCCTCCGGATCCCCTCCGTGTGAGAATGGCCACCCGCGCGCGGTCCCGGCACACCCGACGTCTTATAGTGCGAACGTGGCCCTCATCACTGCGTGTACCAGGCCGTCGGGACTCCAGCCCCTCGGTCCGGTGCGCGGGCGGCCGTGTCGTTGAAGGCTGGCCCCTTCACGGCCCGGCCGTCGCGGCGCGGCCGCACCGCGCGAGACCGGGTTGGCGCATCCGGCGCTCGCGAGGGCCGCGAACGCTGTCCCCACGTCCCCGAACCAGGCACCCGGCCCGCGACGGTGCGGTCCGGTCGGGGGCGACACCCGAGCGCCGCCGCCCGTCACGACCGGCGGCTCACCAAGGAGGTCGTCGATCTCAGTGGCCAAACAGATCGAACAGCTCGACCGCGTCATCATCCGCTTCGCCGGGGACTCCGGCGACGGCATGCAGCTGACCGGTGACCGCTTCACGCAGGAGACGGCGTCGTTCGGCAACGACCTGTCCACCCTGCCGAACTTCCCCGCCGAGATCCGCGCTCCCGCCGGAACCCTGCCCGGGGTGTCCAGCTTCCAGCTGCACTTCGCCGACCACGACATCATGACCCCGGGGGACGCCCCGGACGTGCTGGTCGCGATGAACCCCGCGGCCCTCAAGGCCAACCTGGGCGACCTGCCCCGGGGCGCCACCGTGATCGTCAACACCGACGAGTTCACCAAGCGCAGCCTGGCCAAGGTCGGGTACACGGCCGACCCGCTGACGGACGGGACGCTGGACGCGTTCAAGGTGAGCGCGGTGCCGCTGACGTCCATGACGGTGGAGGCGCTGTCCGGCGCCGACATCTCCAAGAAGGACGCGCAGCGGGCCAAGAACATGTTCGCCCTGGGCCTGCTGTCGTGGATGTACAACCGCCCGACGGAGGGGACGACCTCGTTCCTGAAGTCGAAGTTCGCCGCCAAGCCCGACATCCTGGCCGCGAACCTGACCGCGTTCCAGGCGGGGTGGAACTTCGGCGAGACCACCGAGGACTTCGCGGTCTCCTACGAGATCAAGCCCGCGCGGCTCCCGGCGGGCACCTACCGCAACATCACCGGCAACCTGGCCACCGCCTACGGGCTGATCGCCGGGTCCGAGCGGTCGGGGCTGCCCCTGTTCCTGGGCTCGTACCCGATCACCCCGGCCTCGGACATCCTGCACGAGCTGTCCCGGCACAAGCGGTTCGGTGTGCGCACGTTCCAGGCCGAGGACGAGATCTCCGGTGTGGGCGCCGCCCTGGGCGCGGCCTTCGGCGGCTCCCTGGGCGTGACCACCACCTCGGGTCCGGGCATGGTGCTCAAGCAGGAGACGGTGGGGTTGGCGGTGATGACCGAGCTGCCGCTGGTCATCGTGGACGTGCAGCGGGCCGGTCCGAGCACCGGCATGCCCACCAAGACCGAGCAGACCGACCTGCTCATGGCCCTGTACGGGCGCAACGGCGAGTCGCCGGTGCCCGTGGTGGCGCCCGCCTCCCCCGCGGACTGCTTCGACGCCGCGCTGGAGGCCGTGCGGATCGCGGTGCGCTACCGCACGCCGGTGGTGGTGCTCTCCGACGGGTACCTGGCCAACGGTTCGGAGCCGTGGCGGCTGCCGGAGGTCTCGGAGCTGCCGCGGATCGACCCGGCCTTCGCGACCGGGCCCAACGGGCCGGGCGGGACCTTCCTGCCCTACCTGCGCGACGAGGAGACGCTGGCCCGCCCGTGGGCGGTGCCGGGCACGGCGGGGCTGGAGCACCGGATCGGCGGTATCGAGAAGCACGCGCAGAGCGGCGACATCTCGTACACGCCCGCCAACCACGACCTGATGGTGCGCACGCGCCAGGCCAAGATCGACGCGATCGCCCGCGACATCCCCGAGCTGGCGGTGGACGACCCCGGCGGGGAGGCGGACGTGCTGGTCCTGGGCTGGGGCGGCACGTACGGGTCGATCACCGCGGCGGTGCGCCGCGTGCGCCGCGCGGGCGGCCGGGTGGCGCAGGCGCACCTGCGCCACCTCAACCCGTTCCCGGCCAACCTCGGAACGGTCCTCCACCGGTACGAGCGGGTGGTGGTCCCCGAGATCAACCTGGGCCAGCTGTCCCTGCTGCTGCGCGGCAGGTACCTGGTCGACGTCATCGGCTACAACAAGGTCCGCGGCCTGCCCTTCAAGGCCGAGGAGCTCGCGGGCGTGCTTCAGGAGGTCATCGACCGTGACTGAGAACGTGACGGGTACCGGCGCGAACGGCCACGTCCACGGGGTCCCGGAGGCCCTGGGCGGGCTGCGCCTGGTGCCCAGGACCGACACCGCGTACAAGATGAAGGACTTCAAGTCCGACCAGGAGGTGCGCTGGTGCCCGGGCTGCGGCGACTACGCGATCCTGGCCGCCTTCCAGTCCTTCCTGCCCGAGCTGGGCGTGCCGCGCGAGAACGTGGTGATGGTGTCGGGTATCGGCTGCTCCTCCCGATTCCCGTACTACCTGAGCACGTACGGCATGCACTCGATCCACGGGCGCGCCCCGGCGATCGCGACCGGGCTGGCCACCAGCCGCCCGGACCTGTCGGTGTGGGTGGTGACCGGTGACGGCGACGGGTTGTCCATCGGCGGCAACCACCTCGTCCACGCGCTGCGCCGCAACGTCAACATCAACATCCTGTTGTTCAACAACCGGATCTACGGGCTGACCAAGGGTCAGTACTCCCCCACCTCCGAGCCGGGCAAGATCACCAAGTCCTCGCCGGTGGGGTCGCTGGACCACCCGTTCAACCCGCTGTCGCTGGCGCTGGGCGCGGAGGCCACGTTCGTGGCCCGCACGATCGACTCCGACCGCAAGCACCTCACGTCGGTGCTGCGGGCGGCGGCCGACCACCCCGGCGCGTCGTTCGTGGAGATCTACCAGAACTGCCCGATCTTCAACGACGACGCGTTCGAGCCGCTGAAGGACCCGGCGGCGCGGGACGTCCGGCTGCTGCGCCTGGAGCACGGCGAGCCGCTGCGGCTGGGCCCGGACCGGGGCGTGGTCGCCGGGGAGTTCGGCGGCTTGGAGGTCGTGGACGTGGACTCGGTGGGAGAGGACCGGCTGCTGCGGCACGACGCGCACCGGGAGGACCCGGGGTACGCGTTCGCGCTGTCGCGCCTGGACCAGCCCGCGTTCGAGCACGTGCCGATCGGGGTGCTGCGGGACGTGCGCCGCCCGGCCTACGACGAGCTGGTGAACGAGCAGGTGGCCGACGCGCGGGCCGAGCGCGGCGCCGGCGAGCTGGCCGCCCTTCTGGCCAGCGGGGACACCTGGAGGGTGGAGTAGGGCCGTGTCCGGGTCCCGCCGGGGTGCGGGGCCCGGACGCGCCGGGGTCCGTACGGCACGGGCCCCGCGCCGCTGGCATGCGGGACCCGGACCCGCCGGGCGGCCGGGTGTGACACGGCGGACAGACGCACCACCCCGCCGACCGCACCATGAGGGCATACGCTCTCCCCCATGCGTATCGTCATCGCCGGAGGACACGGGAAGATCGCGCTGCGGCTGGCCAGGCAGCTGGCCGACCGAGGTGACGAGCCCGTCGCCCTCATCCGCAACCCGGACCACACCCAGGACGTCGTCGACGCCGGTGCCGAACCGGTCGTGATCGACCTGGAGAAGGCCACCGTCACCGAGCTGACGGAGAAACTCATGAACGCGGACGCCGTCGTGTTCGCCGCGGGCGCGGGCCCGGGCAGCGGCGCCGCCCGCAAGGCGACCGTCGACCACAAGGCCGCCGTGCTGACCGCCGACGCGGCCTCCCTGGCGGGCACGCGCCGCCTGGTCCAGGTGTCGGCCATCGGCGTGGACGAACCCGTGCCGGAGGGCACCGACGAGACGTGGGCGGCGTACGTGGAGGCCAAGCGGGCCGCCGACGCCGACCTGCGCGAGCGCGACCTGGAGCTGGACTGGACGATCCTGCGCCCGGGCCGGCTGACCGACGACCCGGGCACCGGCAGGGTGGAGCTGGGCGGGGAGGTCGAGCGCGACGCGGTGACCCGTGACGACGTGGCCTCGGTGATCGTCGCCCTTCTGGACGAACCGGGAACGGTCGGCAGGGTTCTCAACCTGGTGAACGGGGAGACACCCGTCGCCGAGGCCGTCCGCGCCGCTGCCGCCTCCTCCTGAGGGGGTGCCCGCGGCTCTCTGTGGCCAGATGCGCCTCCAGGGGGCATGATGGTTGCGGAGCCCGGCGGAGCCCCGCCACGGTGGACGCGGATGACCGGGTGTCAGCCCGACGAGTACGGCAAGCTCCACGCAGAGCAGATGGGTACGGTTATTCATGAGCGTCACGCAGGTCGTGAGGGACAGCACGGTCGTCGAGCACGCCAAGGTCGCCGCGCAGCAGAAGCGCCGGATGTTCATCATCCAGCTGGAGGTGAACGCCTACGACGAGGCCTCCAGCAAGCTGCGCCCCGGGCTGACGCGCATCCTGGAGGGGATCGAGGAGGCCGGGTGGCGGCTGGACCTGATCACCCCGGGCGACGAGGGTGACAAGCCCGCCCGTCTGTTCATCTTCCGTCCGGACCCCGACAGCAAGAAGGACGACGCCGCCAAGGCCGAGCAGCAGCACCAGCAGGAGCCCTCGGGCCAGCAGCACGCCTACCCGCACCCGCCGACGGGCGCGCAGCCGCAGGACCCGTACGCGGGGTACGGCCAGCAGCCCGGATACGGGCAGCAGCAGTACCCGGGATACGACCAGCAGCAGTACCCCGGGTACGGGCAGCAGCCGGGCTACGGCCAGCAGCCCGGATACGGGCAGCAGTACCCGGGATACGGGCAGCAGCAGGGCTGGTAGTCCCGCGATCGAGTAACAGGCCCGCACGGCCAGCCGTGCGGGCCTTTTTCGTGCGCCTGATACCGGACAAATCCGGGTTCCGATGTATTCGGCGTACATCGCCGCTGACCCTGATTTCGGCTGGATAAAACCTTCACCCGACGAAGCGACGATATGTCCGGCATGCCTACCCCGAAGCCGAAGAAACTCCAGGGAAACTCTGGATTCTTCCCTGAAAGTACTCCAAGCACGTCCTCGACTACGCTAAGTTAATTCCGGCGGATGCAGCCACCCTGTTTTGAACTTCCGAAAGGTAAGAAGAATGTCCCGTATTGCCAAGGTTTCCGGATTCGTCCTCGCCACCGGCCTCGCGTTCGGTGCCTTCACCGGGACCGCCGCCGCCGACAACAACGCCGACGTGCAGAACGTGACCATCCCGATCTGCCTGGACGTCCTCGCGGCCTCCGGCGTCAGCGGCAGCGACTGCAACGTCATCGACTGGGAGTCCACGAAGGGCATCTCCGTCAACGACTAGGACCGGCCCGCCCTCGCACCCGGCTCGGTCACAGCGGGATCCACGGGTTCCGTCAGCACCAACGATCACACCACGAACCGAAAAGGACCAACACCATGAAGCGCTTCGCCTCCGTCTCCGGCCTCATCCTCGCCACCGGCCTCGCCCTGGGCGCCATGTCCGGCACCGCCGCCGCCGACAACAACGCCAACATCCAGAACGTCACCGTGCCGATCTGCGCCAACGTGCTGGCCTTCACCGGCTTCGAGCTGGGCGGCGACTGCAACGTGGCCTCCGGCACCAGCACGAACGGCATCTCCGTCGAGGACTAAGCCCGTCGACACGACGAACCTCTTGCGCACGACCTTCTGTGGGGGTGGACGCGGGGCACGGCGCACGCCGCGCCCCGCGTTCTGTGTCTGTGGCGGACAGGGCGGACAGAGCGCTCAGGACGCGCAGGGCCGCGGATCGACGCCCTCCACCGGGTCGGTGGCCAGCCGGGCGTGCGCACCCGTGTCGAAGCGCTCCGCGCCGTAGCGCAGCTTGCGCCGTTCGATCCCCTCCGGCCGGAATCCGGACCGGCGCGCCACCACGCACGATCCCGGGTTGTTCAGCCGGTGCCCCAGCTCCAGCCGGAACAGGCCCGCCTCGGCGAAGGCGTACTCGCTCACCAGCAGCGTCGCGGCCGTGGCCACACCCCGGCCCCGCGCCTCGGCCAGGGTCCAGTAGGAGACCCAGCCGGTGTCGTGGGCCCTGCTGGTCACGTTGACCTGGACGTGTCCCAGCACCGGCCCGCCGTCCTCGACGACCGCGAAACCGAAGGCCGTGCCCTCCTCCGCCCGGACGCGCTGCCGGTCGATCCACGCGGCGGCCAGTTCCGGGGTGTCGGGGACCTCGGGCGACTGCCAGGCCAGCTCCGGCTCGGCGAAGGCCTCCAGCACCCGGTCGGCGTCCCCCGGCTCCCACCCGCGCAGTCGGTACACAGCGGCTGCCTCCTCCTCGTCCGCGCTCTGACCGCGCCACGCTACAGCCACTCCTCCTCCCGCCTTCGGGGAGGGTGGGTCGGCGGATCTCCCCGCGCGGGCCCCGCCGCCCCGTCCGCCGGCCGGGAGGACCCGTTCCGCGCCCGGGGATGTCACGTACGGCCGGAGCTGGTACGTCTGCCTGTCATGACCACCGATGTCTTCGAAGAGCACCGCTCCCTGCTGACCGGTGTCGCCTACCGCATCCTCGGCAGCGCCTCCGACGCGGAGGACGCCGTCCAGGAGGCCTGGCTGCGCTGGTCCTCCGTCGATCCGGCCGCGGTGGAGGACCCGCGCGCCTACCTGGTCACCGTCACCTCCCGGCTGGCCATCGACCGGCTGCGCAGCGTCCGGTCCCGGCGGGAGTCCTACGTGGGCGACTGGCTGCCCGAACCGGTCAGCGACGTCCCCGGCGGGGCCGAGCACGCCGAACTCGCGGACTCGGTGGAGTTCGCGCTGCTGGTGGTCCTGGAGACCCTCAGCCCGCTGGAGCGCGCCGTCTTCGTACTGCGCGAGGCCTTCCAGATGCCCTACGCCGAGATCGGCGCGGTGATCAGCCGGGAGGAGGCCGCCACCCGCCAGCTCGCCCGGCGGGCGCGCGAGCACGTACGCGACAGGCGCCCGCGGTTCGAGGCCGACCGGGCCGTGCGGCGGCGGATCACCGAGCGCTTCCTGGGAGCCTGCCTGGAGGGTGACCTGGAGGGGTTGACCGGCCTGCTGGCCGACGACGTCACGCTGGTCAGCGACAGCGGCGGCCGGACCAGGGCGCCCCACCGGATCCTGGAGGGCGCGGCGAGGGTCGGCCGGTTCCTGTCCGTGCTGGCGCGGCCGCGCAACGCGGAGCGCTTCCTCGTCTCCGCGGGCCTGGACGGCACGGAGGAGCCTCGGTCGGCGGTCACCGAGGTCAACGGCGGACCGGCGGCGGTCGTCTCCGTCGGGGACAGGGTGGTCGCGCTGCTGTCCCTGGACATCACCGCCGAGGGCCGTGTGCGGCACGTGTACCTCGTGGCCAATCCCGACAAGATGTCACGTCTGCGGGCGCCCGAACCGTCCTAGTGGCATGGACATCACCGTTGTGGGCGGTGGGCTCGCCGGACTGACCGCGGCCATCGCCAGCGCCGAGAGGGGCGCGAACGTCACCCTGCTGGAGGCGCACCGGACCCTGGGCGGGCGGGCGCGCTCCACCGAACCGCCGTACACGGCCAACGAGGGGCCGCACGTGCTGTACGGCGACGGCCCGCTGTTCTCCTGGCTGGCCGAACGCGACCTGCTCCCGCCCCACCTGCCCTTCCCCGCGCGCGCCGTGCCCCGGGTGCGCGTGCGCGACCGGGGGCGTGTGGGAGCGCCGCCGGTCGCCCTGCTCCGGGCCGCCGCGCGGCGGCGGCTGCGCGCTCCGCACGACCGGGACTTCGGCTCGTGGGCGCGGGAGGCGCTCGGCGCGGAGCCCGCGCGCGTGGCCGTGAACATGATGGGCGTGGCGCTGTTCGACTCCGACCCGTCGCGGTTGTCGGCCGCGTTCGTCTGGGAGCGGTTCCTGCGGGTCACCAACCCCGGCTGGCCCTCACCGAAGTACCTGGTCGGCGGCTGGTCCTCGCTGGTGGAGCGGTTGGCCGGACGGGCGCGGGAGATGGGGGTGCGCGTGGGAACCGGCGAGCGGGTGGACGCGCTCCCGGGTACCCCGACCATCGTCGCGACGTCGCTGGCCTCGGCCCGCGCGCTGCTCGGCGACGACTCACTGGAGTGGGAGAGCGGGCACGCCCTCATGGTGGACCTGGGGCTGCGGCGCGGCCGGGACCCCTTCATCGTCTTCGACGCCGACGAGTGCGGCTTCCTGGAGCGCTACTCACTGGTGGACCGCACGCTCGCCCCCGGGGGCGAGGAGCTGGTCCAGGCGCAGCTGCCGGTGCGGCCGGGTGAGTCCCGGGCGCGGGTCGCCGAGCGGCTGGAGCGGTTCCTGGACCTGTCCCTGCCGGGATGGCGGGAGCGGGTGACGTGGCGGCGCGACCAGGTGGCGCGCGGGCGCACGGGCGCGCTGGACCTGCCGGGGTACACGTGGCGGGACCGCCCGGCCGTGGACCGGGGCGACGGCGTCTACCTGGCGGGTGACGCGGTGGCGGCGCCCGGCCTCCTGGGCGAGGTGTCGCTCAACAGCGCGGTCGCGGCGGCGGAGGCGGCCACGGGCAGGCGCGCCGTCGGCACCCGCTAGGAAGCCTCGGGACGGCTGGGACGGCGGAGGCCCGTGGAGGCCTCCGCCGTTCCCGTCGCCCGGGTCCCGGTGGCGTGCTTGGTCGGGCGGCAGGACCGGCTCCGCGGCCGCCCGCGCGGTGGCGTGTTCCTGGCCGGGCCGGTCAGGCGGGCACGTGCGAGACGGCCTCGACGTTGTTGCCGTCCGGGTCGCGGACGAACGCGCCGTAGTAGTGCTCGTGGTACTCCGGCCAGACCTTCGGCTCGTGGAGCACCTCCGCGCCCGCCTCGACGGCGGCGGCGAAGAAGGCGTCCACCGCAGCCCGGTCGGGCGCGGTGAAGGCGAAGTGCGACTCGCGGGCCTCACCGGGTGCGGGCGCGGGTCCGATCCAGAAGTCGGGTCCGGACGTGCCGTAGCCGACGTTCTCGCCGTAGTCGAGGACGCGGCGGGCGCCCAGCGGGGCGAGGACCGCGTCGTAGAAGGCGGCGCTGGCCGCGGGGTCGCTGACCTGGATTCCGAGGTGGTCCAACATGGGATGAGTGTGACACGGGCCACCGACACTTCCGGGGGTAAGGGGCCAGGTGCAGGGCCGGGTTTCGAACACCCTTGCGAGGCTTTCTCCGCGAAACCCGCCGGTAACCGAGCGTGCGTCAGAATACTGGCCCTCATGAAGACGAGGAGGCATGATGTTGGCCATGACTACCAGGACCCGGAAGCACCCGAACGACGCCTGACCGTGGACGACCTGGAGAAAACGCCGGACGACGGTCGGCGGTACGAGCTGGTCGACGGGCGGCTTGACGTGTCGCCAGCCCCCAAACCCCTGCATACTCGCGTTTCCTACCGCCTGGGTTTCCATCTCGGTACCGTGGCTCCGGACGCGTTGGAGATCGGTGAAGGTCCCGGCATCGACCTGAACGCCGAGCGAACTCACCACCGTATCCCTGACCTGGCAGTCTTCGACTGCGAGTTGCCGTCACAGGGCTATTTCGACGTTCCCCCGCTTCTTGCCGTGGAGATCGTCTCCCCTGAAAGCGTCCTACGGGACAACCACACCAAGCGCCACGAATACGCGGCGTTCGGCATCCCCTCCTACTGGGTCATCAATCCGCTCCCCGACAAGGTCGGGATCGTCGAGCTACGCCTGGAAAACGGCCAGTACCAGGAGATCACCCAGGTCCACGGGGAGGACGTCTTCGAGACCGATTCGCCTTTCCCCCTCAGGCTCGTGCCGCACTGGTTGGTGGCCGAAGGCGCGTGGAGGAAGCACATCGGCGGCGAACCCGAGGAGGCTCAGGCCGTCCAGCGGTAGAGGTGTTCGGGGCGCCCCGTCGAGCCGTAGCGCATGCGCAGCTCGGCCCGGCCGACCGCGCACAGGTGTTCCAGGTAGCGGCGCGCGGTCACCCGGGACACCCCGGCGCGCTCGGCCACCTCCGAGGCCGACACGTCCCCCTCCGCCTCCCGCAGCACTCCCGCCACCAGGTCCACGGTGGTCGGGGTCAGCCCCTTGGGCAGCGATCGGCCCCCGGCCGGGCGCAGCAGCCCGAACAGCCGGTCCACCTCCTGCTGGGTGGCCTCCCCGTCGGCGTCCATCCTCCGGCGCGCCACGGCGTAGCGCTCCAGCTGGTCGCGCAGCACGCTGAGCGGGAACGGCTTGAGCAGGTAGTGGACCGCCCCGCCGTGCATGGCCGAGCGCACCTGGCCGATGTCGCGCACGGCGGTGATCATCAGGAAGTCCGTCCGCTGGGGCGCGGCGCTGGTGGCGGCGGCGCGCAGGGCGCGCATCACCGAGATCCCTGAGGCGTCGGGCAGGTGCAGGTCGAGCAGCACCAGGTCGGGCTGGTGCCCCCGGATCTGGGTGAGGGCGGCGGCGGCCGTGTGCGCGACCCCCGCCACGGTGAACCCGGGCAGCGACTCCACCAGCTCCTGGTGGTTGCGCGCCACCCGCACGTCGTCGTCCACGACCAGCACACGGATCATCGGGCCGCCCCCTGCGGCGCCCGCGCCCCCGGCAGGGGCAGGCAGGCGGTGAACACCGCGCCCTCGTCGGCGTCGGGCGCCTCCATCTCCACGCTTCCCCCTCTTCCCTCGCAGACCTGCTTGACCAGCGCCAGGCCCAGCCCGCGCGTGCCGCCGTCCCGGGACGCCTTGGTGGTGAACCCGAGCCGGAAGATCTCCTCCGCCACGTCGTCGGCCACCCCGTGTCCGGAGTCGGTCACCCGGATCTCCAGCAGGTCGTGGGGCAGGTCGGTGCCCTCGGCCCGGTGCAGCCGCACCATCAGCTCCACCCAGCCGTGCGGGGCCGAGGCCACCGCGTCGAGCGCGTTGTCGACCAGGTTGCCGAGGACGAGCAGCGCGTCGGAGCGCACCTCCCTGTCCAGCGCGGGGACGCTGGTGAGGGGGGACAGCCGCAGGTCCACACCCAGCTCGGAGGCCTGCGCGGACTTGGCGATGGTCAGCGCGGCCAGCGCGGAGTCGCCGACGTGCCGGGAGATGTCCGCGCTGGTGCGGCTGTGCGTCGCGGACAGGTCGGCGAGGTAGGCGCGGGCCTCCTCGTGGGCGCCGAGTTCGAGCATTCCGGCGATGGTATGCACCCGGTTGGCGAACTCGTGGGTCTGGGCGCGCAGGCCGCGGGTGACCGTGCGCGCGCCGTCGAGCTCGCCGGTGAGCCGGTCCAGTTCGGTGCGGTCGCGGAAGGTGACGACCGCCCCGGCGTCCTGGCCGCGCACGTGGACCGGCATCCGGTTGGCGACCAGGATGCGGTGCCCCGCCAGGAGGAGGCGGTCGTCGCCGGGGTCGGCGCCGGAGACGATATCGCGGACGCGCTCGGACAGGCCGAGTTCGTCCAGGCCCCGGCCCTCGGCGTCCTCGGGCAGGCCGAGCATCTCCCGGACGGGCGGGTTGGCCAGGACGAGGCGGCCCGAGCCGTCCACGGCGAGCACGCCCTCGCGGACCGCGTACAGCAGGGCCTCGCGGCTCTCCAGCAGGGAGGTGATGTCGGCGGGTTCGAGTCCGTGGGTCTTGGTGCGGACCTGGCGGGAGAGTGCCCACGCGCCGGCCACGCCCAGGACCAGCACCACGGCCACCGTGCCCAGTATGGCGGGGACCGCGGCCCTGGCCTCGGTGGCGGCGCTGGAGGCGAGGATGCCCAGGGAGACGTAGCCGACCACCTCGCCGCGCGCGTCGCCGCCGTTGACCGAGCCGCCGCCGGAGAACACCGGGACCTTGGCGCGCACGGTGCGTCCCCGCGTCCCCTCCTGCACGCCGGCCCACTCCCGCCCCTGCGCGGCGGGTCCGGGCGGGGTGGACACGGTGCGGCCGATGAGTTCGTCGTCGGGGTGCGAGTAGCGGATCCCCTCCGGGGAGGCGATGACCACGAACTCGGTGCTGGTGGCGGAGTCGATCCGGTCGGCCAGGGGGGCGAGTTCGGCCGCCGGGTCGGCGGACTGCAGGCCCGTGACGACCTCGGGCATGACGGCCACGGACCGGGCCAGGCTCAGGACCCGCTCGGCGTAGTGGCGGTCGGTGGCCCGGTCCATGTGGACGGCCCACAGCGCGCCCACGGCGGCCAGGGCCAGTGCCAGCAGGAGCACGTAGCCGATGAACAGGGAGCCGGTGAGCGACAGTCGAAAGCGCGCGGGGTACGTGATCATGTGTTCTCCAGGCGCCGTGGCGGGGGACGCGGAAGCCCCGGCCGGGCGAACCCGCAGGTGGGCGTTGCACGAACAATACGACCGAACGTGACGCGGGTGTTAACACAATCCTGACACGCGCGTGACCCGGGTCACGTCCCAGCCCGTTCCGAGGCGCTCGGAGAGGGGGGCCACGGGGGTCGGAACGCGCCGGTCGGGGCGGCGGTCCTCAGGCGGCGACGCGGAAGACCTGCTTGGAGTGCCAGGCGACATGGGCGGGTTCGACGGCGGGGCTTCCCGGAGCCGGGCGGACGAGGTCGCGTCCGGCGAGGGAGAGGACGACCGTCTCGGCCGCGGGGGAGCGGGCCTCGAAGCGCGGGGACACCGCGACGGTGAGTTCGCCGGTGAGCCCGAGGACGCCGCGGTCGAACAGCAGGTGGTGCGTCGGGCACAGGCACAGGCCGTTGTCCAGGTCGTTGGGGCCGTCGTACGACCACCAGCGGATGTGGGCGGCCTCCAGCCCGACCGACACGCCGTCCAGCCGCCCCTCGTAGCCGCAGAACGCGCACCGGTGCTCGTAGGCGGTCAGCACGGTCTCCCGGAACCGGGGGTCGCGGACGCCGCCCTCCCCCGGCGCGGGGACCGGCCCCTGGCCCACGCGGAGTCCGGTGAGGGCGATGATGCCCTCGTGCAGCGAGGGGGCGAAGTTGTCGTCGAGCAGACGGCGGGCGATGCGGGCGGCCAGGCCGGGGTCGTCGCTCAGGGCCGCGTCCAGGTCGGGATCCAGCCTGCCCCGCGCCTCCTTCTCCCGCAGCAGGGTCACCGCCGAGCCCGGGGACCCCTCGCCGTCCACCGTGGTGACCCGCCAGAACCCGTCGGTCTCCAGGTGGTGGAAGGGGTAGCCGGGGTTGGTGGGTTTCGCCGGGCCGAACTCCCGCAGGAGTCGCGCGAGCCGGGCCTCGGCCTCGCTGTAGACGATGGGCGCGTTGCCGTTCCGCTGGTGGTGCGCGAGCACGTACAGCAGCAGGAGGGGCTTGTGGGGGGCGCGAACCCCGGCACGGGTCCACCGCTTGACGGAGCCGAGCCGCTGGGTCCAGTCCATACCGGCACACCCTAGTACGGACGGCCTCCGGCGGCTTCCGGGAAGTGCTCTTCCCCGGGAGGCCACCTGTCGGAAGGCCGCGTGCCGGGAGACCGCGTGCGAGGAAGGCCGCGTGCCGGGCGGACCTGGCCGTTCGGCGCGGTCGCGGGGCCGCACCGCTCCCCGGAGCACGTCCCGGTACCGGAACGCTCCGAGGCCGCGGTAGCAGGCGTTAGCGGCGCGGGCCCCGAAGCCCGGCGGACTACCATCGTCACCATGGCAACCGGGAACACGGGTCGCAAGCGCCCCACGATCAGCGACGTCGCCCGCCGGGCGGGTGTGAGCAAGGGCGCCGTGTCCCGGGCGTTGAACACCGGTACCGGCACCAGTGCCAGCACCCGTGAACGCATCCGCCAGGCGGCGGTCGAACTGGGCTGGAACCCGAGTTACGCCGCACGCGCGCTCAACGGCAAGTCGCTGGGCACCATCGGACTGATCGTGCGCCGCTCCCCCGAGATCCTCGACTTCGACGCGTTCTTCCCCTCGTTCCTGTCCGGTATCGAGTCGGTGCTCTCCGGCGAGGAGCACGCCACCGTCATCCGCTTCGTACCCGACGAGCGGACCGAGGCCGCCACCTACGAGCGGCTGTTCAACGACCACTTCGTCGACGGCTTCCTGGTCACCGACCTGCGGACGGACGACGGCCGTCCCGCGATGCTGCGCCGCCTGGGCGCGCCCGCCGTGGTGGTGGGCGCGCCCGAGGGCTCCTCCGACTTCCCCACCGTCACCAACGACTCCAGGGAGGCGATCCGCGGTCTGGTGCGCTGCTTCGCCGAGGCGGGGCACCGGCGCATCGCCCACGTCCAGGGCGACCCCCACATGCTGCACGCGCACCAGCGCCGGCGCCACTGGGAGGAGGCCGTGCGCGAGTTCGGCCTGGAGCCGGGGCCCGTGGAGGAGCACGGCGGCTACACCATCGAGGGCGGGGCCCGGGCCACGGAGCGCATCCTCGCCAGGCCCGCCGCCGAACGCCCCACCGCCGTCTTCTACGGCAGCGACCTCATGGCCATAGGCGGTTACTCCGTGCTGGGGGAGGCGGGTCTGACCGTCCCCGACGACATGGCGGTGGCCGGGTTCGACGACATCCCCCTGGCCTCGTTCGTCACACCGCCGCTGACGACCGTCCGCAACAGGCACCGCGCGCTGGGCAGTGTCGGGGCCCGCATCCTGCTGGACATGCTCAAGGGGCAGGAGCCGCCGCTGTCGACCGTGCTCGTCGGTGAGCTCCGCCCGAGGAAGTCGTCCGGACAGCCGATCCAAGGCTTGTAACGGTTCCACAACTGCCCCTCCTGCCTTCCTGTGATCTCGCCTACACTTCCGAGGTAAACCGGTTTACCTAATCATCAGGTCACGCAGAGCGACGGTCGTGGCCCACGGTTCCCGACGCTCCCGCCCACGGACCGACGGGCGCGTCCGATCCGCCCGCTCCGTCACCGCCGACGCTGACGACGGGCTCACATGGCCTACAGAGAAACGGAGACGGCCGTGAAGACACCCCCCACAGCACTCCTGTCCGCCTCGACGGCGCTGGTACTGGCCGCGGCACTGACCGGCTGCGGTTCCGGCGAGGATTCCGGTGACCAGACGCTGACCTACTGGGCCAGCAACCAGGGAGCGAGCGTGGAGGAGGACCGGGAGGTCCTCCAGCCCGTGCTGGACCGCTTCACCGAGGAGACCGGGGTGGAGGTCGAGCTGGAGGTCATCCCCTGGAGCGAGCTGTACAACCGCATCCTCACCGCGGTGAGCAGCGGCGACGGCCCCGACGTGCTCAACATCGGCAACACCTGGGCGGCCAGCCTCCAGGAGACCGGCGCCTTCGTGCCCTACGAGGGCGCGGACCTGGAGGCGGTGGGCGGCGAGGGGCGCTTCGTCGGCACCAGCTTCGCCACCGGCGGCGCCGAGGGCCAGACGCCGACGTCGGTGCCGCTCTACGGGCTGTCCTACGCGCTGTTCTACAACCCCACCATGTTCGAGGAGGCGGGCATCGAGGAACCGCCCGCGACCTGGGACGAGTTCGTCGACACCGCGGACGAGCTGACCAGGGACACCGACGACGACGGCGACGTCGACCAGTACGGGTTCGTGCTGGAGGGCGGCAACGAGCGGCAGAACTCCCACATGGCCTTCATCCTCGGCCAGCAGCAGGGCGGACGGCTGTGGGGCGAGGACGGGCCCTCCTTCTCCTCCGACGAGCAGGTCGCCGCGGTCAAGCAGTGGGTGGACCTGATGGCCGTGGAGGAGGTCGTCGACCCCAGCAGCGCCGAGTTCAGCGACGGAACCCAGGGCATCAGCGACTTCGTCGACGGGCGCGCGGCCATGATCATCGTGCAGGGCAGCGCCCGCACCAGCATGGCCGCCCGCGGTTTCGAGGACTACGAGGTCGCCCAGGTGCCGATGCTCGACCCGCTGCCGGGCGAGCCCATCCAGAGCCACGCGGCCGGGATCAACATCAGCGTCTTCAACGACACCGACGACAAGGAGGGCGCTCTGCGGCTGGTCGAGCACCTGACCAGCCCGGAGGAGCAGGTGTACCTGTCCCAGGAGTTCCAGACGCTGCCGGTGGCCACCGAGGCCTACGACAGCGAGGAGCTGCGGAGCGAGTCCATGGAGACCTTCCGCACGATCCTGACCGAGCACTCCGCTCCGATGCCGCTGATCCCCGAGGAGGGCCAGATGGAGACGGTGCTCGGCGAGGCGATCGGCGGGCTCTTCGCCCGGGTGGCGACCGGAGACGAGGTCACCGAGGCCGACGTCCGCCAGGCCATGGAGGCGGCCGAGACCCAGATGGACGCCGCGAACTAGGCGGTGCGGCCCTTCGGCCGCCCCGCCCCCGCGGCGGGGCGGCCGTCTGATGGAGGCGCTAGATGTCGACTACAGAAGAACAGGGGCCCGGCGCCGTCGAGGCCCCGCCCCGGACCGGCCCCGTGGAGGAACCGGGCAGGCGGCGTCCGCGCCGCCCGGGGTGGTTCCTGCCCTACGGCATGGTGCTGCCCGCGGCGGTACTGGAGCTGCTGGTCCATATCGTCCCCATGGCCCTGGGGATCTACATCGCGTTCACCTCGCTGACGCAGCTGACCATCCGGCGCTGGACGACGGCGCCGCTGGTCGGCCTGGAGAACTTCGTCCGCGGTCTCGACCCCGGAAACGCCCTGGGCAGCGCCCTGTTCGAGAGCCTGTTCCGCACCACCGTCTACACCGTGCTGGTGGTGGGGGTGTCGTGGGTGCTGGGGATGGCCGCCGCCGTCGCGTTGAACACGAAGTTCCGGGGACGCGGCGTGCTGCGCACGCTGTTCCTCGTGCCCTACGCCCTGCCGGTCTACGTCGCCGCGATCATCTGGGCGTTCATGTTCAACCAGCGCGACGGCATGGTCAACCGGGTGCTCGTGGAGGATCTGGGTCTGCTGGACGAGCGCCCGTTCTGGCTCATCGGTGAGAACGCCTTCTGGGTGCTGGTGATCGTGTCGGTGTGGCGGCTGTGGCCGTTCGCGTTCCTGATGCTGCTGGCGGCGTTGCAGAGCATCCCCGAGGACATGTACGAGGCCGCGGCCATCGACGGCGCCTCGACCTGGAGGCGGTTCACCGGCATCACGCTGCCCATGGTGCGCCCGGCGAACGCGGTCGTGCTGCTCGTCATGACGTTGTGGACGTTCAACGAGTTCAACATCCCCTTCCTGCTCTTCGGCGACACCTCGCCCGAGAGCGCGCGGCTGATCTCACCGCTAATCTACGAGCACTCCTTCGTCAACTGGAACTTCGGCCTGGGCGCCGCGATGAGCGTGCTGCTGCTCGTCGCGCTGGTCATCGCGTCGGCGGTCTACGTCCGACTGGTGCTGCCCAAGGGGAGCGGCAATGCATGAGACACGCGGGTTCCGCTGGTTCCGGCGGATCGTCCTGACCTTCCTCACCGTGTTCACGGTGCTGCCCCTGTACGTGCTGGTGGTGACCTCGGTGAAGCCGCTGGAGAACGTCCGGGGGATGTTCACCTGGCTTCCGGACCGCGTCACCCTCCAGCCGTACGTGGACATGTGGACGACGATCCCGTTGGCCCGCTACCTCACCAACAGCCTGATCGTCACGACCACGGCGACGGCCCTGGCACTGGTGGTGGCGGTGCTGGCCGCCTATCCGCTGTCACGGCTGCGCTTTCGCGGCAGGCGGCTGTTCAGCATGACGGTGCTCTCGACGCAGATGTTCCCCGGCATCCTGTTCCTGCTGCCGCTCTTCCTGATCTTCGTGCGGCTGGAGGACCTCACCGGCATCGAGTTCACCGGCTCCTACACCGGGCTGATCATCACCTATCTGACCTTCGCCCTGCCGTTCTCGATCTGGATGCTGGCCGGGTACTTCAGCGCCATCCCCGAGGGCCTGGAGGAGGCGGCGATGATCGACGGCACCGGCAGGATCGGCGCCCTGGTGCGGGTCATCCTCCCCGTGGCCCGCCCGGGCATCCTCGCCGTCGGGGTGTTCGCGTTCATCACCGCCTGGGGGGAGGTGCTGTTCGCCTCGGTGCTCACCGACACCGAGACCCGCACCCTCTCCATCGGGCTGGAGCTCTACACCAGCCAGACCGACACCCTGTGGAACGAGCTGCTGGCCGCGTCGGTGACCGTCTCCCTGCCGGTGGTCGTGGCCTTCATGCTGGTGCAGCGCTACCTCGTGTCCGGGCTGTCGGCGGGCGCGGTGAAGTAGCGGAAGGGCTCGCGCCGCCCCGGCCCCGCCGACAGCGGGCGCGCGGGGCGGCCGGGGCCCTCACGCCCGCTGGGCACCTCCGAGCGGCCCCGCCACCCCGACGCGGTCCCGAGAGGATCTCCCGCTCACTCGGCGGGCGCCACACCGATCGGGCAGCTGGCGCCGGTTCCGCCGATGCCGCAGTAGCCGTTGGGGTTCTTGGCGTCGGACAGGTACTGCTGGTGGTAGTCCTCGGCGAAGTAGAACTCCCGCAGCGGCGCGATCTCGGTGGTGATCGGCCCGTAGCCCGCGCGGGTGAGCACCGGCTGGAACGCGTCGCGGCTGGCCTCGGCCGCGATCCGCTGGACGTCGTCGTGGTACAGGATCGCCGACCGGTACTGGGTGCCGACGTCGTTGCCCTGGCGCATGCCCTGGGTCGGGTCGTGGCCCTCCCAGAACACCTTGAGGATCTCCGCGTACGAGATGCGCTCGGGGTCGAACACCACGCGCACCGCCTCGGTGTGACCGGTCAGGCCCGAGCACACCTCCTCGTAGGTCGGGTTGGGCGTGTAGCCGCCCGCGTAGCCCACCGCGGTCGTGATGATCCCCCGCTCCGGGCCCAGGCGCCAGAACACGCGCTCGGCGCCCCAGAAGCAGCCCATCGCCACGTCGGCGATCCGGCTGCCCTCCGGGTAGGGCGGAGTGAGGCTGGTGCCCAGCACCGTGTGCCCGAAGGGCACGTCCATCGGGGTGTCCCGACCGGGCAGGGCGCGTGCTGGATCGACCATGGTCGTCTTTCTCCCGAACATGTTTTCCAGGGTATCCACGGGCCCGGCCCGGCGCACGGGCGCGATCGGACCCGTGGACGGACGCGGCGCGCGCCCGCTTCCGCGGTGAAGACACTCCGGACAATTCGTCCTACCATTGCTGACGTGCCGGAATCCAAGCGTGGCGTCGTCCTCGGGGCGACCGCCTTCCTCCTCTGGGGTGTGGCGGCCCTGTACTGGCCGCTCCTCTCCTCCTCCGAACCCAGCGAGATCCTCGCCCACCGCATGGTGTGGGCCCTGCTCGCGATGTGCGTCGTCATCCTGGTCACCCGCCGGGGCTGGTCCTGGTTCCCCTCGGTGCTGCGCAGCCCGCGCCGCCTGCTGCCGGTGGCCGCAGCGGCGGTGCTGATCTCCGTCAACTGGTGGGGGTTCATCTACGCGGTCTCCATCGAGCAGACGCTCCAGGCCTCGCTCGCGTACTTCATCAACCCGCTGATGTCGGTGTGTCTGGGGGTGCTGCTGTTCTCCGAACGGCTGCGGGCCCTCCAGTGGGCGGCGGTCGGCCTGGGCGTCCTGGCCGTGGCCGTGATGACCGTCGCCTACGGCGTGACCCCGTGGCTGGCGCTGCTCATGGCCGCCACCTTCGCCGCCTACGGCGCGGTGAAGAAGTACGTGGACCTGGACGGCGTGCGGAGCCTGACCGTCGAGACCATGGTGATGTTCCTGCCCGCGCTGGGCTTCGTGGTCCACCTGGAGGCCACCGGCGCGGGAACCATGTTCTCCGTGTCCCCGGGCCACACCGCCCTGCTGGTCGGCAGCGGTTTCGTGACCGCCCTGCCGCTGCTGCTGTTCGGCGTGGCCGCGCGCCAGGTCCCCCTGAGCGTCATCGGCATCCTCCAGTACATCGCCCCGGTCATCATGTTCTTCGTCGGCTGGCTGGTGCAGGGCGAGGAGATGCCGCCCGCACGCTGGCTGGGCTTCGCGCTGGTGTGGCTGGCGCTGTGCGCGTTCGTCGTCGACCAGGTCCGCGACGCCTGTTCCCGGCCCCGGTCACGCGCCTCCTCCCGGGGTGGGGAACAGGCCGCGGAGCAGGTCGGGGAAGAGGTCGGGGAAGAGGTCGGGGAACAGGACCGGACCCACGACGAACAGCGGCGGCGCGAACTCGGACAGCCCGGGGATCCGCTCCCCGGGGGACCCGCCCGGCCCGAATCCGCGGACTGATCCGGCCTTCCCCGGTTCCGGAAAACCCAAACTACCCTCTGTGACTCTGTGCTAACGTCAGGTCGCGGGTCGGGGGCAGTCCCCGGCTCGGACCAGGCCGCACGTCCCGGAGGGCCCTCCCATGCCTCGCACCAGCCGAACGGCACGCGCCACGCGCGCCGTGGCGGCCGTGTGCCCCGAGGCGCCCTCCCTGCTCCTGCTGCCGCTGGTGGTCGGGGCGCTGCTGGTCGGCCTGTGGCTGCTCGGCGCGGCCCCCGCCGCCGCCGACTCCGGCGCCGACTCCGGCGGCTCCCGGTCCCTGCTCGACGGGGGTCCGCTGACCGGCGGTCGGCTGCCGGACGGCTTCTCCGGTACCTCCGGGAACCCCGACCGCGCCTCCTCGGAGCGCACCGCACCGCACCACGGCCTCCGGGACCGCGTCTCCTCCGGCCGGGCGGCCCTGGACGCCTCCTCCCTCGGGTTGGAGGGTTCCGGACGCCTCGGCGAGGTCGTCCCTGAGGGCGTCGGCCAGGTGGCCGAGCCGGTCGCCTCCACCCTCGGCACGGTGCACCGGCACCTCGAACACGGGGCCGGGCGCACCGCCGCCGAGACCGCCGCCGTCCTGCCCGAGGCCGCGTGGCCGGTCGCCGGGATGGGCGAGGGCGCACGGAGCCTGGTCCGCGGACTCGACCGCGACGGCCACGCCGACGCCGGGCTCCTCTCCCCCGTGGTCCCCGCGGCCCACGCCCCCGCCCCTGAGCGGGACGCGGACGACTCAGCGGACGAGGCGCGCGAGAGGGCCGAGGACGAGGACACCGCTCCCGGGTCCGCGCACGGCAGCGTCTACGGGCACGGCGCGATCATCCCGGCCGACACCGGCGGAGCCTCCGCCGGCGCGGACCGCGGCGAGCGCTCGGACACCGCGGCCCCGGCCCCCGGTTCCTCCGCCCACCAGCTCACGGCCGGTTCGACCGCGCCCGCCGGGGGCGGCGCCCCCGTCCCCGCCGTCGCGGGCTACCTCACCGCGGCGCCCGTCACCGCGCCCTCCGCCGACGCCGTCCTGCTCGCCGCCCGGGCCCTGCTCACGGTGCCCGTCGGCCCCAGCGACGACCCCACCGTCTCCCCCGACTAGGACGCGTCCCCTCCCGCGCGGACGCACACTCCCGCGCACGGACCCGTCCCAGCCAGGCCCTCTGCGCGCCCTCTGGGAGCTGACCTGAGTCCCGTGCCCCGTTCACGGAATTCACGCCAGCCGGTGGTCCGCCCCGGCTCCGGCCGGACGCGCCCCACGCGTTCGGTCCCCGTATCCACTGATCCAGAGCACAACTTCCGAAGGGAAACCCATGACGCAGGTCAAGCGCATATCAGCCAGGGCCGTCCTCCTCGCCGCCGGAACGGCGGGCTTCGTCGCCCTCGGCGCCGGGATCGCCGGCGCCGAGTCCCTCTCCTCGCCCGTCCACGAGATCGCACCCCTCGTCGAGCGCGCCCTGGTCGAGGGCGTCGCCCCCACCATGAACAGCGTGGCGCCCGAGGGCGTCGGGCCGATCGCCGGCAGCGCCCTGAGCGAGCTCCAGGAGACCGCGCACAACCCCGAGAAGCCCGCTCCCGACCTGGCCGCCCCGCTGCCCGAGGGCCAGGACATCCGGACCCCGCTGGGCGAGGTGCCCAACCCGACCTCCGAGCTGGCCGACACCGTCTCCGGGGTCCAGGACGCCACCGGTCTGGACGGCGACCCCCACGACACCATCGGCCACGACGCCGGGCGGGCCCTGGAGCACGGCGGCCACCGTGCGGGCGAGGCCGTGGAGGAGACCGCGGTCACGGTGCTGCCGCACACCCTGGAGTCGGTCTACGGGCTGCGCGAGCAGGTGGACCTGCCCCGGGTCGGCCAGGTCGCCCAGCTGCCGGACACCTCCCGGCTCCGCGACGTCGCCCAGCTGCCCGAGACCTCCGACCTGTCCTCGGTGACCGGCGGCAACAGCCTGGCGCTGGACGGCGCCGAGGCGCCCGCCCTGGAGAACGCCCTGGGTCTGGGCGGCTCCCCCACCGTGCGCCAGAGCGCGGCCGCGCCCCCCGTCCCGAACATGTGGGACATCGCCTACGTCTTCGGCGTGGAGACGCCGGGCAGTGTGCAGGACCTCATGGAGGCCACCCCCCTGACCGAGGACAACAACATCAGCCTCGGCGAGGAGGAGGTGCTCGGCATGATCGGCCAGCGCAACCTCGACCAGCCCCTCACCACCGTCCACCAGTCGGCGCCCGCGGCGCCCGGACTGGGCGACCTGGCCGACGCCCTCGCGAGCGGCGCCGAGAGCGGCGACCTCAGGGCCGCCGAACTCCAGCCCCTGAACGTGGAGGGCCCCCTGGCCGAGTCCGGGGTCCCCCGCCTCTCCGGCACCGGTGTGCCCGTGGTCGACGACGCGGTGGACTCCGTCGTGCCGCAGCTCGCCGACGCCGGGGTGCCCACGATCGCCGAGGGCGTGGACACCCGGACCGCCGAGGCCCTGGTGGCGGAGCTGGGCCGCGGCACCGACCTGCTGAACGACGTGGACACCAGTGACCTGCTGTCCGTCGAGGGCGGTACCGTCCCGCAGGAGACCCCCGCGGGCATGACGCAGCACCCGACCTTCATGGACCTGCCCGGTTCCGAGGCCCTGCCCGTCGTGAGCTAGCCCGCGGCCCCGCACAGCCGGCGGGCGCGACGGCTCTCCCCCGCCGCGTCCGCCGGTCCCGGGGCGGTCCGCCGGGCACCTGAACGGAATCCCACCGCGACACCGGCGCGGCCTCCCCGCACGGCGGGACCGAGAGACACGGCGACGGCGCCGCCCCACCGGGCGGCGCCGTCGTCGGTCCTTCGGCCCCTCGGCCGCCGGGGCGTCAGCCCGAGCGCTCGACCACGTAGTCGCACAGCGCCTCGAAGGCACCCCTGGCCGGGCTCTCGGGCAGGGTCGCCAGCTCCGCGCGCGCCTTGTCGGCCCAGCCGCGCAGCGTGGCCTCGGCCTCGGCCATCGCCGGGTGCACCCGCAGCAGCGCCAGCGCCTCCTCGGCCTCCTCGTCGTCCAGCGGACGGCCCAGCAGCGACTTGAGCCGCTCGTCCGCCGCGTCCCGGGAGCGCAGCGCGTAGAACATCGGCAGGGTCAGCACGCCCTCGCGCAGGTCGGTCCCCGGGGTCTTGCCCGAGTCGGTGCTCTCGCTCGCCACGTCCAGCAGGTCGTCGGCCAGCTGGAAGGCCATCCCCAGCGCGTCGCACGCCCGCGTGACCGTCCCGATCGTCTCGGGGTCGACCTTGCCGAACATGCCGCCGAACTCCGCCGACGACGCGATCAGGGAGGCCGTCTTGTCGCTGATCACCCGCAGGTAGTGGTCCAGCGGGTCGGTGCCCTCCTGGGGACCGGAGGTCTCCAGGATCTGCCCCTGCACCAGGCGCCCGAACGTGGTCGCCTGGAGCCGGACCGCCTCGGTGCCCAGGTCGGCGAGCATCTCCGAGGCGCGGGCGAACACGTAGTCGCCGGTCAGGATGGCGACGCTGTTGCCCCAGCGCTGGTTGGCGCTGGGCTCGCCGCGCCGCAGCTCGGCCTCGTCCATGACGTCGTCGTGGTAGAGCGTGGCCACGTGTGTGAGCTCCACCACGGCCGCGGCCGGGATGAGGTCGGGCACGGACGGGTCGCCGAAGTGGGCGGCCAGCAGCACCAGGGTCGCGCGGAAGCGCTTGCCCCCGGCGGCCAGCAGGTGGGACGCCGCCTCGGTCAGCAGGGGGTCGCTCGACGCGACCGACTCCCGCAGCAGGTCCTCGACCTTCTCCAGGTTGTCCTGGACCTCCCGGGCAAGGGCATCGTCGACTCTCGGCAGAGCGAGAAACCCGCTCGGGACAGCACCGCTCACCGTACAGCTCCACCTGTCGAACGGCACGGAGGTGACCCCGGGTGAGGGGGCCACCGCGTGCTCAGCACATGAACATGATCCGACTTGCCACGGTATCCGACCCGGAATGAACAGCCAAAGCCACACCCGGGTACGGAACCGGCAGGTGACGAATCCCAGGTCAGACCTGGTAATTGGTCACTCTGCCGGTCACTCGTGGTCAGCGCCCGCGTCCGTCCGGAAACCGCGGCCCGTACCCGCCGGTCACCGCGCGTTCACGGTCGCCGGTCACTCCGCGCCTCCGGCCTGCGTCGACGCCTGTTCGACCATCACCGAGGTCGGGGCCTGGTCGGCGTCGGCCGGGGGCAGCAGGTTGTCGAGCACCGCCCCCGGGTACACGCCGAGCAGCAGCGTCGCCGCCACCCCGATCGCGATGACCCCGCCCGTGGCCGCGCCCGCGCGCACCACCGTGGGGCCCTCGCCCTCCGGGTCCCGGAAGAACATCACCACGATGATCCGCACGTAGAAGAACGCGGTCACCGCGCTGCTCAGCACACCGACCACGACCAGCGGGACGGCGCCGGCGGCCACCGCCGCCTCGAACACCGCGAACTTGCCGATGAAGCCGCTCGTGAGCGGGATCCCGGCGAACGCCAGCAGGAACAGCGCCAGCGCCCCGGCCAGCACCGGCGAGCGGCGGCCCAGCCCCGCCCACCGGTCCAGGTCGCCCAGCTCCTGGCCGCCGTCCTTGGTCCGCACCAGCGTCACCACGGCGAACGCGCCCAGCGTGGTGAACCCGTAGGCCGCCAGGTAGAACATGGCGCCCGCGAGCCCGTCCGTGCTGCCCGCCACGACGGCGGTCAGGATGAACCCGGCGTGCACCACCGACGAGTAGGCCAGCAGCCGCTTGACGTCGCGCTGGGTCACCGCGATGACCGCGGCCACGACCATCGTCAGGACGGCCACCGCCCACAGCATCGGCTCCCAGGTCTGGGCCGAGCCGCCGAAGGGCACGAAGAACACCCGCAGCAGGGCGCCGAACGCGGCGACCAGCGTGCAGGAGGCCATCAGCGCCGTGATCGGGGTCGGCGCGCCCTGGTACACGTCCGGCTTCCAGTTGTGGAAGGGCACCGCGCCGACCTTGAACAGCAGGCCGATCGCCACCAGGCCGATGCCCATGAGCAGCAGCGGCTCGCCGTCTCCGCCCTGGAAGACGTCCGCGCCGCCCGCCTCGACGGCCGCGCGGATCTCGCCGAAGTTCACCGAGCCCGCGTAGCCGTAGACCATGGCGGCGCCGAACAGGAAGAACGCCGAGGAGAACGCGCCCAGCAGGAAGTACTTGACCGCGGCCTCCTGCGAGAACAGGCGGCGGCGCCGGGCCAGCCCGCACAGCAGGTACAGCGGCAGGCTCATGACCTCCAGCGCGATGAACATCGTCAGGAAGTCGTTCGAGGCCGGGAACATCAGCATCCCCAGCACCGCGAACATCACCAGCGGGTACACCTCGGTGTGCTGGGAGCCCGCCAGGATGTGCGCGCGCTCCTCCTCGCTCCCGGGCACCGTCGCCGCCTGCGCGGCGAACGCGTCGCGCCCGTCCCGGCGCTCGGAGATCAGCAGCAGGCTCACCAGCGCGAGCACGGTGATGGTGCCCTGGAAGAAGATCACCGTCCGGTCCACCGCCAGCGCCCCGGCGCCGACCGTCACCCCCGGCGCGTCCTCGGGCAGCGAGCCCACCTGGAGCACCAGCAGGACGAACGCGGCCAGCAGCGCGAGCGCCGCGAGCCCGATCTGGATGGCGCGGCGCCGCCCCTGGGGGACGAACGCCTCGAACAGCACGCCCAGAACACCGGCGGCGAACACCGTGAGCAGCGGCGCGAGCAGCCACCAGTCCATCTGCGGCGCCGCCTCGGTGATGACGGGAAGGTCCATGTGGGGGATCACTCCGCGTCTCCTTCCTCTTCCTGGGCGCCCTCGGCGCCCCCGGTCCCGCTGTCAGGGCCCGCGCCGACCTCCACGGTGCGCTCCACCGCGGGGTTGATCACGTCCAGCACCGGCTGCGGGTAGAGCCCGAGCAGGAGGATGAGCGCGAGCAGCGGGGCCACCGCCCACGTCTCCCGCGCGGACAGGTCGCGCAGGCCGGTCAGGTCCTCCCGGGTGGGTCCGTTCATGGTGCGCTGGTACATCCACAGGATGTAGAGCGCGGCCAGGACCACGCCGACCGCCGCGACGATCGCGGGGGCCGGGCTGAACGCGTACACGCCGACGAACACCAGGAACTCGCTGACGAACGGCGCCAGCCCCGGCAGCGCCAGACCGGCCAGGCCCGTCACCAGGAACACCCCGGCCAGCTTGGGCGCGATCCGCTGCACGCCGCCGTAGTCGCTGATGAGCGCGGAGCCGCGGCGGGCGATCAGGAAGCCCACGACCAGGAACAGCGCCCCGGTCGCGAACCCGTGGTTGACCATGTACAGGGCGGCCCCGGCCTGCCCCTGCGCGGTCAGGGCGAAGATGCCCAGGGTGATGAAGCCGAAGTGGGAGACCGACGTGTAGGCCACCAGGCGCATCATGTCGTTCTGCCCGATGGCCAGGATCGCGCCGTAGATGATGCTCACCAGACTCAGCGCCACCACCGGCCACACGAACCAGGACACGGCCGCCGGGAACAGCTCCAGGCAGTAGCGCAGCATCCCGTAAGTGCCGACCTTGTCCAGCACGCCCACCAGCAGCACGGCGGTGCCCGGGCGCGAGGCGCCCGCCGCCGAGGGCAGCCAGGTGTGCACGGGCCACATCGGCGCCTTGATCGCGAAGGCGATGAAGAAGCCGAGGAACAGCCAGCGGGCCGTGGCCGGGTCCACGGCGGCCAGGGCGCTGCCCTCGCCGACCAGGTCGCTCCACAGGAAGGTGCCGCCGACGACGTACACGCCGATCACCGCGACCAGCATGACCAGGCCGCCGGCGAGGCTGTAGAGCAGGAACTTGACCGCGGCCCTGGACCGGTCGTCGCCGCGCCCGTAGCGCCCGATCATGAAGTAGACCGGGATGAGCATGGCCTCGAAGAACACGTAGAACAGGAAGACGTCGGTGGCGGCGAAGACGCCGATCATCATCGCTTCCAGGACCAGGATGAGCGCGAAGTACCCGCGCCCCCCGTCCTCCCGGTCGTCGTGCTCGCGCCAGGCGGCCAGGACCACCAGCGGCACCAGCACGGCCGACATCAGGACCAGCGCCAGGGCGATGCCGTCCACGCCCACGGCGTAGCTGACGCCGAAGCGCGGGATCCAGGGGTAGACCTCCTCGAACTGGAGGGCCCCCGCCCGGGAGGTGTCGAACTGCAGGGCCATGGCCCCGAGCACGAGCAGGGTGGCGAGCGAGAAGCCCAGCGTGATCCGCTTGGCGGTCTCGGCCGGGGCCCCGCCCTTGGCCGCGGCGGCGGGCCGCACGGCCGTCGCCGTGGCGGTGGCGCCCGCGGAGGAGGCGGTGGCGGACGAGGCGGCCGAGGCCGCGGCCGTCCGCTCCGTGGCGGCCTTGGCGGTGCGCGGCAGCGCCCAGACCAGGACCGCGCCGACCGCGGGGAGCGCGATCGCGATGGTGAGCCAGGGGATCATGTCAGAACCTCACAGCCAGCGTCGCGGCGACGATGACGGCGCCGAAGAGCATGGTGAGCGCGTACGTGCGGGCGAACCCGGTCTGGACCCGGCCCAGCCCGCTGGAGGAGTCGCGCACCCCGGCGCCGAGCCCGTTGACCGCCCCGTCGATGACCTTGTCCTCGATGACGAGCAGGGCCCGGGTGAGCTGCTGGCCGGGCCGCATGAGCAGGCCCTCGTTGATCTCGTTGCCGTACAGCTCGCGGCTGGCGGCGACGGTGACGAGGTTGCCCTCGGGCGCGGTGCGCTCCACGGGCTTGCGCAGGTAGACCGCCCAGGCGGCGGCCACGCCCAGGACCATGACGCCCAGGGCGGCCAGTCCGTAGGGCGCGGTGAACGCGTGCACGACGTCGAAGTGGTGCGGGTGGGCCCCGGTGGCCGGGGTCAGGAAGCCCGCGAACCGGTCGCCGAGCGTGAGGAAGGCGCCCAGCGCGACCGACCCGACGGCCAGCACCACCATGGGGGCGGTCATGCTGACCGGCGACTCGTGCGGGTGCACGCCCTCGTCCCACCGCTTCTTGCCGAGGAAGGTCATGAAGACCATCCGCGACATGTAGAAGGCGGTGAGCCCCGCGCCGACGATGACGGCGGTCCCGAGCACCATGCCCTGGGTGCCGCCCACGCCGAAGGCCGCGGAGATGATGCTCTCCTTGGTCCACCAGCCCGACAGCAGCGGGAAGCCGATGATGGCCAGGTAACCGAGGCCGAAGGTGACGAAGGTGACCGGCATGACGCGGGCCAGGCCGCCGTAGCGGCGCATGTCCACGCCGTCGTTCATGGCGTGCATGACCGATCCGGCGCCCAGGAACAGCCCGGCCTTGAAGAAGCCGTGCGTGACCAGGTGGGCGATGGCGGCCACGTAGCCGACCGGGCCGAGCCCGGCGGCCAGGACCATCATGCCGATCTGGCTCATCGTGGACCCGGCCAGGGACTTCTTGATGTCGTCCTTGGCCGAGGCGATGATCCCGCCCGCCAGCATGGTCGCGGCGCCCACGACGGTGACCACGGTCTGGGCGACCGGGGCGCCCTCGAAGATGGGTCCGGCGCGCACGATGAGGTACACGCCCGCGGTGACCATGGTGGCCGCGTGGATGAGCGCGGACACCGGGGTCGGGCCCTCCATGGCGTCGAGCAGCCACGCCTGGAGCGGCAGCTGCGCGGACTTGCCGCAGGCGCCCAGGAGCAGCAGCAGCCCGACGGCGAGCAGCACGCCGTCGCTCGCGCCCGGGACGGCCGCGAACACGTCGCTGAAGCTGACCGCGCCCAGCACCGCGAACATGATCATGATCGCGATGAGCAGGCCCATGTCGCCGACGCGGTTGATGAGGAACGCCTTCTTGGCGGCCACCGCGGCGGAGGGCTTGTACTGCCAGAACCCGATGAGCAGGTAGGACGCCAGGCCCACGCCCTCCCAGCCGAGGAAGAGCAGCACGAAGTTGTCCGCGAGCACCAGCACGAGCATGGCGGCCACGAACAGGTTGAGGTAGGCGAAGAAGCGCCGCCTGCCCGGGTCCTCGGCCATGTAGCCGATGGAGTAGATGTGGATGAGCGACCCCACGAAGGTGATCAGCAGGACGAAGCTGATCGAGAGGGGATCGACGAGCAGGTCCACCCCGGCGGAGAACTCCCCGACGGAGAACCACTCGTAGACGGGGACGGAGACGCTGCGGGCGTCGGCCGCCCTGCCGAGCAGGTCGAACAGGACGAGCAGCGCCCAGGCGAAGGAGGCGACCGGCAGGGCCGTGGCCAGCCAGTGCCCCCACTTGTCGGTGCGCCTGCCGCCGAGCAGCAGGATCGCCGCGCCCGCGAGCGGCAGGGCGATGAGCAGCCATGCGCCCGACAGCACCGCGCTGTCGGCCGCGGTCGCCACCACGGGTTCGGCGGCGAGGTACGCGTGAGATGTCACAGCCACGTCGCCTTCTAGTGCTTGAGCAGGTTGGCGTCATCCAGCGACGCCGACCTGCGGGTTCGGAAGATCTGCATGATGATCGCGAGGCCCACGACCACCTCGGCGGCGGCGACGACCATCACGAAGAAGGCGATGACCTGCCCCTCGATGTCCCCGTGCATCCGGGCGAACGCGACGAACGCCAGGTTGCAGGCGTTGAGCATCAGCTCCACGCACATGAAGACGATGATCGCGTTGCGCCGGACCAGGACGCCGACGGCGCCGATGGTGAACAGCAGCGCCGCGAGGACGATGTAGTTCATCGGGTCCACGAGGACTCGACCTCCTGCCCGTTGCCGTTGCCGTTGCGCGGCCCGTCCGCGTCGTCGGGACCGTCGGGGCCCACGGCCCCGCCGCCGCCCTCGTCGGCGTCGTCCTCGGCCGCGACCCTCGTTCCGTTCCCCACCCGGTTCCCGGGCCTCTCCGCGGCGGGCCGGGCCCGGTCGTCGGCGACCGGCTCGGCCGTCTTGGAGTCGGCCGAGTCCGAGGCCCCGCCGGGCAGCGGGGCCTGGCCGGCGCGCACGGTCTCGGGCACCCGGGACTGGTACTCGGGGGCGCGGGCGGCCAGGACGGGGTTGAGCGAGAGCTGGGAGACCGTGCCGTCCGGCAGCAGCGCGGGCATGTCGATCGCGTTGTGCCGGGCGTAGGTGCCCGGTCCCGGCAGCGGGGTCGGGTGGTCGCCGCGGATGCGGTCCTCGGCGATCTCCCGCTGGGTGCGGCGCTTCTTGGTGCGGGCGGTGTGCGCCAGGACCATCGCGCCCAGGACCGCGGTGATGAGCAGCGCGCCGGTGGCCTCGAAGGCGACCACGTAGCGCAGCAGCAGCTCGCCCGCGATCCACGGGATGGTGCCCCCGGCCGCCGCGGCGCCCTCGGTGAGGCCGACCGGGTCGCCCACGGCGATGCGGGTGATGCCCGTGGTCAGGGCGCCGACGAAGCACAGGGCGACGACGGCCGTCATGAGGCGCTGTCCGCTGAGCGTCTCCACCAGGGAGTCGGCCGAGCTGACGCCGATGAGCATCAGCACGAACAGGAACAGCATGAGGACGGCGCCGGTGTAGACGACGATCTGCACGACCATGAGGAAGGGCGCCGCGTTGATGCCGTAGAAGATCGCCAGGCCGACCATGGTCAGCGCCATGGACATCGCCGAGTGCACGGCCTTGCGGGAGAAGACCACGCCCAGGGCGCCGAGGAGGACCACGGCGCCCAGGATCCAGAACGCGGTCGCCTCGCCGCCGCCGATCGGCGCGGCCAGGTACAGCGGCTGGTCGGACGGCGGGGCGGCGTGGACGCTGGTGAGCGGGTTCAACGGACCGCCTCCGGGGTCTCGGGCGCCTCGTGCCCGTCCTGCGAGCCGTGCTGGCCGCGCCCGGTGGCGTAGTAGTCCTGCTCGGTCTCGCCCAGGCGCATGGGGTGGGGCGGCTGCTCCATGCCCTCGCGCAGCGGGGCCAGCAGCTGCTCCTTGGTCCAGATCAGGCTCTGCCTGCTGTCGTCGGCCAGCTCGTACTCGTTGGTCATCGTCAGGGCGCGCGTGGGGCAGGCCTCCACGCACAGCCCGCACAGGATGCACCGCAGGTAGTTGATCTGGTAGACCCGGCCGTAGCGCTCGCCGGGCGAGTACCTGTCGTCGTCGGTGTTGTCACCGGCCTCCACGTAGATGGCGTCGGCCGGGCAGGCCCAGGCGCACAGTTCGCACCCGATGCACTTCTCCAGGCCGTCGGCCCACCTGTTCAGCTGGTGCCGTCCGTGGAAGCGAGGCGCCGTGGGGCGCTTGACCTCCGGGTACTCGACGGTCGGCACCTTCTTGAACATCGTGTGGAAGGTGACACCGAAACCCTTGACGGGGTTGAGCCACTCAAGCACCGGTAACCTCCTCACCCTTCTTGTTGCGGTCGGCGGCGGCCGGGGCCGTCCGCGGCGGTTCGGCGAGCACGCTGCTGCCGTAGTGCGGTGCGGCGCTCGGCGGAACCGGGAAGCCGCCGAAGGCGGGTTCCCGGTGCGCCCGGCGGGCGTTCTCCGCGCGCTGGCGGGCCTCCTCGGCGCGCTCGCGGCGCACGTGGCGCAGCCAGGCGGCGAAGGCGGCCACGGTCGCGGCGGTGAAGGCGGCGATCACCACGCCGACGACCAGCGGGGAGGCGCCGTCCAGGACGAGCATCCGCACGACGGCGACGGCGGTGATCCACACCAGCTGGATCGGGATGAGCACCTTCCAGCCCAGCTTCATGAGCTGGTCGTAGCGCACCCGGGGCAGGCTGCCGCGCGCCCAGATGAACAGGAACATCACGCAGACGAACTTGAGCAGCCACCACAGGGCGGGCCACCAGCCCTCGTTGGCGCCCGGCAGGATCGCCGCGATCCCGGGCGGGGCGAGCCAGCCGCCGAGGAAGAGCGTGACGGACACGGCGGCGACCGTGCACATGTTCACGTACTCCGCGAGGAAGAACATCGTGAACTTCATGGACCCGTACTCGGTCATGAAGCCGCCGACGATCTCGCCCTCGCCCTCGGCCAGGTCGAAGGGCAGCCGGTTGGTCTCGCCGACCATCGTCACCAGGTAGATGAGGAAGGACGGCAGGAGCAGCACGGCGAACCACAGTCCGCGCTGGGACTCGACGATCCCCGAGGTGGTCAGGGTCCCGGACATGATGAAGACCGCGACGAAGGACAGGCCCATCGCGATCTCGTAGCTGATCACCTGCGCGGAGGCGCGCAGGCCGCCGAGCAGGGCGTAGGGCGACTGGGAGGCCCAGCCGCCGAGCACGAACCCGTAGACCCCCAGCGCGGCGGTGGCCAGGACCACCAGGGCCGCGACGGGCAGGTCGGTGAGCTGGAGCGGGGTGATGACCCCGAACAGGTTCACCTCGGGTCCGATCGGGATGACCGAGAAGGCGATGAAGGCGGGCACGGCCGCGATCATCGGCGCGGCGATGTAGACGAACCGGTCCACCCCGCGCGGGATCAGGTCCTCCTTGAGGGAGAGCTTGATGCCGTCGAAGAGCGACTGGAACAGGCCGAAGGGGCCCATCCGGTTGGGTCCGTGGCGCTGCTGCATCCGGCCCATGACCTTGCGGTCGGCCATGATCATCATCAGCACGCAGATCATGAGGAAGACGAAGATCGCCAGCGCCTTGATGGTGGTGATCCACCAGGGGTCGCCGCCGAAGGCGCTCAGCGTCTCCTCGGAGGCCAGGTGGGCGGTCACGCCCGGACCGAGAGCGGCGGGGGTCACTGCTGCCTCCCGTGGGTGCTGGCGGACCCGTTGCTACCGGTTCCGGTGGTGGTGGACGCGGACAGCAGGACGGTCTGCCCCGCGCCGCCGCCCAGGTCGCGGGGAACGTCGCACCCGTCGGCGTTGGCCGGGAGCCAGACGACGCGGTCGGCGATGTCGGTGACGATGACCGGCACGGTCACCGATCCGCGGGCTCCGGTGACGTGCAGGGTTCCGCCGTCGGGGACGCCGATCTCCTCGGCCGTGGCCGGGGACAGGTAGGCGCGGGCCTGCCGGGCGGTCCCGGCGAGGTAGGGCTCGCCGTCCTCCATGCGGCCGGTGCCGAGCAGCTGCCGCCAGGTGGACAGCAGTGCCTGGCCGGGTTCGGGCCGCACGACCTCGACGGGCCGCACGCGGGGTCCGTCCGCGCGCTCGCCGGTCCACAGACCCAGCTCCATCAGTTCGCCGTAGGCGGACGCGGCGTCGGGCAGGCCCAAGTGCACGTCCATCTGGTCGGCGATCGCGGAGAGCACCCGCAGGTCGGACAGCGCGCCGGGCACCTTGAGCGCGTCGCCGAAGGGCCGGTGGCGGCCCTCCCAGTTGACGAAGGTGCCGGACTTCTCGGCGACGGCGGCCACCGGCAGCACCACGTCGGCGCGGTCGGTGACGTCGCTGGCGCGCAGTTCGAGGCTGACGACGAACGGCACCCGGGCCAGGGCCGCGCGGGCGGCGTCGGGGTCGGGCAGGTCGTCCAGCTCCACCCCGGCGACGACCAGGGCGTCCAGCTCCCCGGCGGCGGCCGCCGCGAGGATGGCGGCGGTGTCGCGGCCGGGGGTCTCGGGCAGGGAGCCCACGTTCCAGACCTGGGCGACCTCGGCGCGGGCGGAGGGGTCGGCGACCGGTCGGCCTCCGGGCAGCAGGCCCGGCAGCGCTCCGGCGTCCACGGCCCCGCGCTCCCCGGCGCGGCGCGGCACCCACACCAGGCGGGCGCCGGTCCGCTCGGCCAGGGCCGCGGCGGCGGTCAGGGCGCCGGGCACGGCGGCCAGGCGCTCGCCCGCCATGATGACCGCGCCCTCCTGGTTCAGGGCCGCGACGACGTCGGGGTCGTCGGTGTCCAGGGCGTTGAGGACGCGGGCCTCGTCGCCGGGGACGGCCCGGACCAGGGTCCCGTGGGTCTTGGTCAGGCCCAGGCTGGCGTGGGAGCCGACCGAGTAGACCTTGAGGCCGCGCTTGCGCACTCCCTTGCGCAGCCGCAGGAAGACCAGGGGCGACTCGTCCTCGGGCTCGAACCCGGCCAGCAGGACCGCGGGCGCCTTCTCCAGGGCGGTGAAGTCCACGCCGACCGGGGTCCCGGCCACGTGGGCGGCCAGGAAGTCGGCCTCCTCGGGCGAGTGCGCGCGGGCGCGGGCGTCCACGTCGTTGGTGCGCAGGGCCACGCGGGCGAACTTGGCGTAGGCGTAGGCGTCCTCGTAGGTGAGGCGGCCCCCGGTCAGGACGCCGACCCGGCCGCGCGCGGCGGCCAGGCCCTGGGCGGCGACGCCGACCGCCTCGGACCAGGAGGCGAACTCCAGGGCCCGGGACTCCCCGTCGCGCACCAGCGGGCGGGACAGGCGGTCGGACTGGGTGGTGTAGCTGAACGCCCACCGGCCCTTGTCGCAGTTCCACTCCTCGTTGACCTGCGGGTCGTCCCCGGCCAGGCGGCGCATGACCTTGCCGCGCCGGTGGTCGGTGCGCTGGGCGCACCCGTCGGCGCAGTGCTCGCACACGCTGGGCGTGGACACCAGGTCGAAGGGGCGCGACCGGAACCGGTAGGCGGAGCCGGTGAGCGCGCCGACCGGGCAGATCTGCACGGTGTTGCCGGAGAAGTAGGACTGGAAGGGCTCGCCCTCGGCGATGCCGACCTGCTCGTCGGCGCCGCGCTCCATCAGCTCGATGAGCGGGTCGCCCGCGATCTGCGCGGCGAAGCGGGTGCAGCGGGCGCACTGCACGCAGCGCTCCCGGTCCAGCAGCACCTCGGTGGACAGCGCGATCGGCTTGGGGAAGGTCCGCTTGACGTCGACGAAGCGGGTCTCGCCCTGCCCGGTGGACATGGCCTGGTTCTGGAGGGGGCACTCGCCGCCCTTGTCGCAGACCGGGCAGTCCAGCGGGTGGTTGATGAGCAGGAACTCCATGATCCCGCGCTGGGCCTTCTCCGCCACCGGGGAGGTCAGGTGGGTGTTGACCACCATCCCCTCCATGACGGTGATGGTGCAGGAGGCCTGCGGCTTGGGCATGCCGCGCCCGTTGCCCATGTCGGGGATCTCGACCAGGCACTGGCGGCAGGCCCCGACCGGGTCCAGCAGCGGGTGGTCGCAGAACCTCGGGATCTGGATGCCGAGGAGTTCGGCGGCCCGGATCAGGAGGGTCCCCTTGGGCACCTGGACCTGGAACCCGTCGATGGTGACGGTGACGAGGTCCTCGGGCGGCGGCGCGGGCGCGGCTCCGCCGGAGGAGTTGGAGGTGACGGTCACTGCTGTCCTCCCGTCGTGGTCGGCCGGTCGCCCCAGAGGGTGGCCCGGGAGTGGTCGAAGGGGCAGCCGCCCCGCTCCACGTGGTCGATGTACTCCTGGCGGAAGTGCTTGATCGAGGAGGTCACCGGGCTGGTCGCGCCGTCGCCGAGGGCGCAGAAGGAGCGGCCGAGCAGGTTGTCGCAGATGTCCAGGAGCTTGTCGAGGTCGGCCTCGGTGCCCTGCCCGTTCTCCAGCCGGTCCAGGACCTGGACCATCCAGAAGTTGCCCTCGCGGCAGGGCGTGCACTTGCCGCAGGACTCGTGGGCGTAGAAGGCGATCCAGCGGCCGACGGCCTTCACCACGCAGGTCGTCTCGTCGAAGATCTGGAGGGCGCGGGTGCCGAGCATGGACCCGGCGGCGCCCACCGACTCGAAGTCGAGCGGGGTGTCCAGGTGCTCCTCGGTGAAGATCGGCGTGGAGGAGCCGCCGGGCGTCCAGAACTTGAGCCGGTGCCCGGGCCGCATCCCGCCCGACATGTCGAGCAGCTCGCGCAGGGTCACGCCCAGCGGGGCCTCGTACTGGCCGGGGTTGGCCACGTGCCCGGACAGGGAGAAGAAGCCGAACCCGGCGGACTTCTCGGTGCCCATGGACGTGAACCATTCGGCGCCGTTGGCCACGATGCTCGGCACGCTGGCGATGGACTCGACGTTGTTGACCACGGTCGGCGAGGCGTAGAGCCCGGCGACCGCGGGGAAGGGCGGCTTGAGCCGGGGCTGGCCCCGGTAGCCCTCCAGGGAGTCCAGCAGCGCGGTCTCCTCACCGCAGATGTAGGCGCCCGCCCCGGCGTGGACGACGACGTCGAGGTCGAAGCCGGTGCCCAGGACGTCCCTGCCGAGCAGCCCGGCCTCGTAGGCCTCGGCGACGGCCCGGCGCAGGCGCCGGATGACGTGCAGGACCTCGCCGCGCACGTAGATGAAGGCCTGGCTGGACTTGATCGCGTACGCGGCGATCGCCACCCCCTCCACCAGCACGTGCGGATTGGCGAGCATGAGCGGGATGTCCTTGCAGGTGCCCGGCTCGGACTCGTCGGCGTTGACGACGAGGTAGCGCGGGTTGGGGTTGTCCGCGGGCAGGAAGCCCCACTTCATCCCGGTGGGGAACCCGGCGCCGCCGCGACCGCGCAGGCCGGACTTCTTGACCAGGTCCACGATGGCGTCGGGCTCCATGGCCAGCGCCTTGCGCAGCGCGCCGTAGCCGCCGGTGGCCCGGTAGCCCTCCAGGGTGAAGGAGTCGGGGCGGTCCCAGTCGCGCGACAGGATCGGGGTCAGGGTGGTCACTTGGCGTCCTCCTCACCCTGTTCGCGGGGCGGAAGGTTGTCGGGGTCCGGAGCGGTCCAGCCGCGCTCCCTGGCCAGCCTGAGTCCGGCCAGGGAGGGCGCGGCGGCCTGGACGCCCTCGCCCGCGCGGCCGTCCTCGAACCCGGCCAGTACGCGGGAGGCCTGCTTCCAGGTGCACAGGCTGGCGGGGCCGCGCGTGGGCGCGACGTCCCTGCCCAGGCGCAGGTCGTCCACGAGCCGCTTGGCCGTGTCGGGGGTCTGGTTGTCGAAGAACTCCCAGTTGACCATCACGACCGGCGCGAAGTCGCAGGCCGCGTTGCACTCGACGTGCTCCAGCGTGACCTTGCCGTCCTCGGTGGTCTCGTTGTTGCCGACCCCCAGGTGGTCCTTGAGGGTCTGGAAGATCTCGTCGCCGCCCATCACCGCGCACAGGGTGTTGGTGCACACGCCCACCTGGTAGTCGCCGCCGGGGCGGCGGCGGTACATGGTGTAGAACGTGGCGACCGCGTTGACCTCGGCGAGGGTGATGCCGAGCTGGTCGGCGCAGAAGCGCATCCCGGCCTTGCTGACGTGCCCCTCCTCGGCCTGCACCAGGTGCAGCAGCGGCAGCAGCGCCGAGCGCGGCCGCGGGTAGCGGCCGATGATCTCCTTGGCCTCGGGCTCCAGCCGAGCGGTGACCTCGGCGGTGAAGGCCTCGCGGGGCTCGGCCGTCGCCGCGGTCTCGGTGGTCTCGTGCTCGCTCACCGGTCCACGCCTCCCATCACCGGGTCGATACTGGCCACGGCGGCGATGACGTCCGCCACCGTTCCCCCCTCGCACATGGCCGCGACGGCCTGCAGGTGGGTGAACGAGGGGTCGCGGAAGTGCACGCGGTGGGGGCGGGTGCTCCCGTCGCTGACCGCGTAGCAGCCGAGTTCGCCCTTGGCGCTCTCGACGGCCGCGTAGGCCTGGCCCGCGGGGACCCGGAAGCCCTCGGTGACCAGCTTGAAGTGGTGGATGAGCGCCTCCATGGAGCCGCTCATGATGTGCGCGATGTGGTCGGGCGAGTTGCCCAGGCCGTCGGGCCCCAGCGCCAGCTTGGCGGGCCATCCGATCTTGGCGTCCTGGATCATCACCGGGCCGGGCTGGAGCTTGTCCAGGCACTGCTCGATGATCTTCAGGCTCTCCTCCATCTCGGCCATGCGCACCCGGTAGCGGGCGTAGACGTCGCCGCCGTCGGAGACGGGGACGTCGAACTCGTAGCCCTCGTAGCCGCAGTAGGGCTTGGCCTTGCGCAGGTCCCAGGCCAGGCCGGAGGCCCGCAGCAGCGGGCCGGTGACGCCGAGCGCCATGCAGCCGGGCAGGTTGAGGTGGGCCACGTCCTTGGTGCGGGCGAGGTAGACGGGGTTCTCGTCCAGGAGCTTGCGCATGACGGCGATGCGCTTGGGCATCTCCTTGAGCAGCTCGCGGACCTTGCCGGCCGCGCCGGGCGGCAGGTCCTGGGCCACGCCGCCGGGGCGGATGTAGGCGTGGTTCATCCTCAGGCCGGTGACCAGCTCGAAGATGTCCAGGATCATCTCGCGCTCACGGAAGCCGTTGGTCATGACCGTGGTCGCGCCCAGCTCCATGCCGAAGGTCGCCATCGCCACGAAGTGCGAGGCCATCCGGTTGAGCTCCATCATCATCACGCGGATGACGCTGGCCCGCTCGGGGACGCGGTCCTCGATGCCGAGCAGCTTCTCGACCGCCAGGCAGTACGCCGCCTCGTTGAACAGCGGCGTCAGGTAGTCCATGCGGGTCACGAACGTGGTGCCCTGCGTCCACGTCCGGTACTCCATGTTCTTCTCGATACCGGTGTGCAGGTAGCCGATACCGACGCGCGCCTCGGTGCAGGTCTCACCGTCGAGGGTGAGGATGAGCCGCAGGACGCCGTGCGTGGAGGGGTGCTGGGGTCCCATGTTGACGACGAGGCGTTCGGCGCTGGTGGCCTGCGCCTTCTCGATGACGTCGTCCCAGTCCCCGCCGGAGGCGTCGATGTAGTCCTCGGTGATGGTCATGCCGGGCCTCCCTCTGTGACGGAGTGCGTGGGGTTGGCGGGGCTCACTTGTAGGACCTCCGCTCGTCCGGCGGGGGCACGGTGGCTCCCCTGTACTCGACCGGGATGCCGCCCAGCGGGTAGTCCTTGCGCTGGGGGTGGCCGTGCCAGTCGTCGGGCATCTGGATGCGGGTCAGCGCCGGGTGGCCGTCGAAGACGATCCCGAAGAAGTCCCAGGCCTCGCGCTCGTGCCAGTCGTTGGTCGGGTAGACCGACACGATCGAGGGCACGTGCGGGTCGGCGTCGGGGCAGGTGGTGGCGACGCGGATCTCGCTGTTGTGGGTGATCGACCGGAAGTGGTAGACCGCGTGCAGCTCCCGGCCGGCGTCGTCGGGGAAGTGCACGCCCGTCACGCCCAGGCACAGCTCGTAGCGCAGGGCGGGCTCGTCGCGCAGCAGGCGGGCCAGCCTCGGCAGCGCCTCGCGGCGGGTGTGGAAGGTCAGTTCGCCGCGGGCCACCTCGACCCGCTCGACCGCTCCGGCGTCCTCTCCCAGGGCGGCCTCCAGGTCGTCGGCCACCCGGTCGAAGTCGGCGGTGCGCGCGTCCTCGGGGTCGGTGTAGGGGCGCTGGCTGCGCACGGGAGCGCTCCCCCGCACCTGCAGGCGGCCGAAGCCGGAGGTGTCGCCGGTGGTCGTGGCGCCGAACATCCCGGTGCGCCGGACCGGCGCGGCCAACCGCTCGCGGCCCAGCTTGTCGGGGAGGTTGGCCGCTTCCTCGTCGCGTTCGCGTTCGTTGTCGGTACTCATGTCAGTCCTTGCTCACCAGCGGCAGCGAACGGCGGAGCATCCGCTCCTCGTTCTCGGTGATCTCCTGCTCCCGGTGGGCGCCGAGCTTGGTGTTCTGCACCTTGTCGTGCAGCTTGAGCACGGCGTCCAGGAGCATCTCCGGCCGCGGCGGGCAGCCGGGCAGGTACATGTCCACGGGGACGACGTGGTCCACGCCCTGGACGATCGCGTAGTTGTTGAACATGCCGCCGCTGGAGGCGCACACGCCCATCGCGATGACCCACTTGGGCTCGGGCATCTGGTCGTAGATCTGGCGCAGGACGGGGGCCATCTTCTGGCTCACCCGCCCGGCCACGATCATCAGGTCGGCCTGGCGCGGGGTGGCGCCGAACTTCTCCATGCCGAACCGCGCCAGGTCGTAGTGCGGGCCGCCGACGGACATCATCTCGATGGCGCAGCAGGCCAGGCCGAACGTGGCGGGCCACATGGAGCTCTTGCGGGCCAGGCCCACGACCTGCTCGACGGTCGTGAGCATGATGCCGCTGGGCAGTTTCTCCTCGAGTCCCATCAGACGCTCTCCTCCTCCGGGCTGGGCTGCTGGGTGTGCTCTGCGGTCGGCGCTTTGCCGCGGTGGTCCGCGTTCGGGCGTCGGCGGGGTTCTGGAGGTCTCAAAGCGCCTGTCCGAGGAACGAGGACTGGCGCGTAGAGGCCGAAGGTTCCCGCCCTCGGGACGCCCGAACAAGGGAGGAACTGCGCCGTAGGCGTCGGTTGAGGGTGGTGGCGGGTGACGGGTGGGCAGCGGAGCGGAGGCCCAAGGCGAGCACTGTTCAGTCCCATTCGAGGCCTCCCCGGCGCCACTCGTAGGCGTAGGCGATGGAGACGTTCACCAGGAAGAGGACGATCGCGACCAGTCCGAACCAGCCCAGGGCGTCGAAGTGCACGGCCCAGGGGATGAGGAAGATGATCTCGATGTCGAAGACGATGAACATCATGGCCGTCATGTAGTACTTGACGGTGAACCGGCCGCCGCCCGCGGGCTGCGGCGTGGGCTCGATGCCGCACTCGTAGGCCTGCATCTTGGCGCGGTTGTAGCGCTTGGGCCCCAGGACCGCACCGGCGACCATCGACACCACGACGAACGCGGCGCCGATCCCGCCGAGCACGAAGATCGGTGTGTACAGCTCCACGCTCACCCTCCTCCTGGCTGCTGGGCACGCCCGCGCGGCGTGCCGGGAGCGCTTGTGATTGCTTTCACTTGTGCGGGCTCATCTCCGGTCGTCCCGTGTGTCCTGTTGTGGAGCCGGGCTCGACCGCCCGGTGGGTTGTGTGTCACGGCTGGGTCGGCGCCCCGTGTCCCGGGGGCCTCGGCGCCGCGGCGCCCGGCTGTCGGCGCTCGTGCGGCTCCGGTCCTCCCCGGGAGGCGGCGCCCCCGTCCGGGCGGGTCCGGGCGCGGGCGCCCGGACCCGCCCGTCAGGCCGCGGGGGCGATGCGGGACAGGCCGTTGATGACCCTGTCCATGGCGTCTCCCTGCGTGGGCTCGGTGAGGTTGGCCAGCATCTTCAGCACGAACTTCATGAGGGTGCGCTGGCGCAGGCCGTACCTGGTCGCGTACTTCATGAACTCGGGCTGGCCGATGACCTTCACGAAGTAGCGGCCGAGCGTGTAGTAGCCGCCGTAGGTGTCGGCGAGCACGTCCGGGTAGCGCAGCAGGGCCCGCTCGCGGGTCTGCTGGGTGGGTCTGCCGTGCGCCTGCACGATCACGTCGGCGGCGATGTTCCCGGCCTCCATGGCGTAGGCGATGCCCTCGCCGTTGAAGGGGTTGACCATGCCGCCCGCGTCGCCGACGAGCATGAGGCCGCGGGAGTAGTGCGGCACCCGGTTGAAGCCCATGGGCAGTGCGGCGCCACGGATGGCGCCCTTCTGGTTGTCCTCGGTGAAGCCCCACTCCTCGGGCATGGACTCGGTCCAGCGGCGCAGGAGCTTGCGGTAGTCCATGTCCTGGAAGGACGCGGTGGAGTTGAGGATGCCCAGGCCGACGTTGCTGGTGCCGTCGCCGACGCCGAAGACCCAGCCGTAGCCGGGCAGGAGGACGTCCTTGTCGCCGCTGCGGTCCCACAGCTCCAGCCAGGACTCCAGGTAGTCGTCCTCGTGGCGGGGGCTCTCGAAGTAGGTGCGCACGGCCACGCCCATGGGCCGGTCGTCGCGCTTGCGGATGCCCATGGCCACGGACAGCCGGGAGGAGTTGCCGTCGGCGGCCACGACCAGCGGCGCCCGGAAGGTGACGGGCTCGCGGTCGGCGTTCTTGGCCCGGACTCCGACGATGCGGTTGCTGCGCTCGTCCATGAGGGGGCCGGTGACGGTGGTGCGCTCCAGGAGCTTGGCCCCGGCGGCCACCGCGCGGTTGACCACGATCTGGTCGAAGTCGTAACGGGTGCGCACGAGGCCGAAACCCGGGTAGGCGGCCAGGTCGGGCCAGGGCAGCTCCAGGCGGACGCCCGCGCCGATGATGCGCAGGCCGTGGTTCTTCATCCACCCCGGGTCGTCGAAGGTGACACCCATAGCGGTGAGCTGCTTCACCGCGCGGGGGGTGAGTCCGTCTCCGCAGACCTTCTCCCTCGGGAAGGAGGTCTTCTCCAGGAGCAGGACGTCCAGTCCTGCCTGGGCAAGGTAGTAGGCGGTGGTGGAGCCGGAGGGACCTGCGCCGACCACGATCACGTCGGCGTCGTACTCGGTCCGCTCCCGGCCTCGGGGAGAGGAGGTGGCTGTCTCGCTCACGGGTGGGTCCTCGACTGCTCGCGCGGATGCACCGTGGCGGGTCTGCCTGCGGGATGGACCCGCTCACGGGGGGAGTTGTATGGGTGCTGTGGGGAGTCCGTTATGTCCGACATAGAGGCATGTGTCCTATACCTCCTAGACTTGTGAAGCACTTCACAAGCCCTTTTCGGCAGTCTAGACCCTCCCGCAGTCGGAGGCGAGTCCCCGGGGGGTATTCAGACGGCCTGCTACCAAAGGGGATATAGGCCCCAGAAGGCTTCACACGCCCCGAACAACGTCACGCTCCGCGAGAGCCCCAGTTCAGAATGGTGACCACTGCCCCAGGCGCCACACGGGCAACACGAAAATCCCGAGGAGCGGGGCACTCCTCGGGATTACGAAATTTTTATGCCTGGTGTGCCCCGGCCGTGCGGGGTCCGCGGGACGAACTCGGCGCGAGACCGCGGGACTCGCGGGGACGGGCCCCGGGGGGGTTCGGTGGCGCGGTCGGGGAACGGCCCTCCCGGCGTGGCCGCCGCCGGAGACGACCCCGGCCGCGAACATGGAGCCAGGAGCAGAACGCGACGCCAGGAGCGGGATCAGCGCGAGCGCGATACCTCTGGCGCTTCCGACACCCCTGGCGTCACACCCGAAACGTTCCGGACCGTGCCGCTACTTGTCGCGGAAGCCTCGGTGCAGCGCGACGATCCCCGTCGACAGGTTGCGCCAGGCCACCCGCGACCAGCCCGCGTCCTGGAGGCGGCGCGCCAGCTCGGGCTGCTTGGGCCAGGCCATGATCGACTCGGACAGGTAGTCGTAGGACTCGCCGCTGCCGGACACCATGCCCGCGATCTTGGGCAGCGCGCCCATGAGGTAGGTGGAGTAGAGCCGGTCCACGAACTCGACCGGGATGTGGCTGAACTCGCAGATGACCATCCGCCCGCCGACCTTGGTGACCCGCCGCAGCTCGCGCAGCGCCTGGTCCACGTCGTTGACGTTGCGCAGGCCGAAGGAGATCGTGACCGCGTCGAAGGTCTCGTCGGCGAAGGGCAGGTGCAGGGCGTCGCCCGCCACGAAGGTCACGCCGCCCCGGGAGGCCCCCCCGCGCCGCCGCACCCCGGCGCGGAGCATGCCGAGGGAGAAGTCGCAGGCCACCACGCGGGCGCCCTTCCTGACGAAGGACTCCGAGGAGGTGCCCGTCCCCGCCGCCAGGTCCAGGACGAGTTCGCCGCTGTAGGCGTCGACCGCGTTGACCGCGGCCTTGCGCCAGATGCGGTCCTGGCCCAGCGAGATGACGTCGTTGACGAGGTCGTACCTGTCGGCGATGCCGTCGAACATCGCCGCGACGTCCTGGGGCTTCTTGTCGAGTTTGGCGCGGGTCATGGGCACAAGACTAAGGGTGCGGCCCGAGCGCCCCGACCCCGCGGGTCCGTACGGAGCGGACTCCCTGGCGCGAAGCGGACAACCCCTGGGCAGAAGGACTGTCCGCGCGCAAGAATAGGGTGTGCGCGAGGTTTCCCGAACCACCGAGGGCCTTCGGACGTCACAAGGAACGGACACGGCCCGGCCGAGAGGGGGAGTACATGAAGTTCGACCTGGTGGAGCCGAGCGACGAACAGGCCGTCCTCGACGAGGATCTGCCCGAGGCCTCCGACGGGGGCGCCGCCCGCGGCGTCCACCCCAGGCTCGTCATGGCCTCCGCGCGGATGCGCTCCCGGCTCCGGGACGACCTCGCCGCCCTGCACGCGTCCCTGGGCATGCTCAACGAGCAGATCCAGGCCGTCCAGCGCCGGGAGGAACCCGCGTCCGCGGACGCGGCGCCGCCCGCCAACTTCCGCGCGGGCGCCTTCTCGCGCCCCGGCGACTCCTGAAGCCCCCGAGAGCTCCGAGAGCCCCTGAGAGGAGAGTGTCCGCATGTCCGGGTGGAACATCCAGCCCGCCGAGGTGGGCGCCGTGCTGACCAGCGTCGCCGGATACATCGGCGAGGAGGGCGGCAGCGACGGCCTCGTCGGCGCGATGACCTCCGCCGAGAACCTGATCACGGCCATCAACGAGGAGGCGAACAGCACGCCCGTCAGCGTCGCGCTGGGCGAGTTCGCCGAGCACAACTTCGGGCTCATGGGCGACATGGCCGGACTGGCCGTGAGCGCCGTGACCAACACCAGCACAGCCGTCACCCACTACTTCAACGGCAACATGGAGATGGCCGCCGAGGCGCAGGAGAACGCGGGCGTGATCCCCGAGCCCGAGCCGCCCCGGCAGTACGGGCCCCACGCGCCCGTGTAGCGGGTTCCGCCACGGTCGCGGCGCCTTCCCCTCCCGGCCCCTCCCCCGACCCCGATCCCCCGTTCCTCCTTCCCGCGGTCCCCCGGCCCCGAGGACCCCCGACGCGTTCTTCCCTCAGCTCCCAGACGGAGGCACCCCCGTGACCGAGATGTGCACGCCCACGGGCGGCCTGATCAACCCCGCGGCCTTCCCCATTCCGACCGCCAGTCCCGCCACCCTGGAGAGACAGGCGCGGGACCTGCGCCGGGAGGGGGCCAACGTGGCAGGAATCGGCGGCGACATCAAGAGCGCCTGGGCGGGGCTGTCCACGTGCTACTCCGCGCCCGAGGCCGAGACCCTGTACGCGGTGGTGGACCCGGTCGCGACCGACGGCGACAAGGTGGAGACCTCCTTCGACAAGGCCGCGAGCGCGCTGGAGACCTTCGCCGAGGCCGTCCGGGACATCAAGGGCAAGTGGTCCACGCTCAAGAGCGACTCCTACACCTTCCTCAACTCCATCGAGGGCGACGACGACTGGCGCGAGGCCGACGGGTTCGTCGACAGCCTCCTGGGGCGCGAGAGCGAGAAGGTCGGGGAGCACCAGGCGCTGCTCGACCGCGCGGACGCGCTGCGGCGCGAGTACGAGGAGGCCGAGCGGGCCTGCGCCAACGCGATCAACGCCGACATCCCCGACCGCACCAACTTCGTCGCGGGCGACGGCGACGGGGAGTCCGCGCCGGGCGAGTTCGAGCACGGCTACGACGGGTACCTCGGCGACGTGGCCATGGCCTGGGGCGGTCCCATGGAGACCGACCACGGCTGGTGGGTGGACGCGGGTGCGGCGGTGGGCGACTTCTTCGTGGGGATCGCGGAGGACGTCGGCGGCATCACCGGGATGTACAGCTCCGAGGGCTGGTTCGAGATGTCCTGGGGCGACGCCATGTGGGAGTACCACGAGGGCAACCTCCAGTCCCTGGCGTCACTGGCGGGCATGTACGACTCCGAGAGCGACAGCTGGGGCTGGTCGGGCTGGGACACCGTCGGCAACGCCTGGAAGGACGCCGCGCACGCGGTGGTGCCCTGGGAGGAGTGGAGCGAGCGGCCCGGCTACGTCATCGGGACCGCCCTGCTCAACATCGGCGCGACCGTGGGCGGCGCCGCCCTGACCGCGACCGGCGTGGGCGCGGTCGTGGGCGTGCCGCTGATGGCCTGGCGCGGTTCGGCCATGCTCAACAGGATGGGCGGGGACGGGCCGAGCGTCCCCGACGTGGACGTGCCGGACATGAGCCGGATCAACCTGAGCCTGCCCCGGTTCGGCAACGTCTCCCTGGCGGATCTCAGGATCGACCTGGGCCAGCTCCGGGAGGGCGCCTTCAGCACCTCCCGGCTGTCGGAGATGCAGAACCTGCTGAGCAGGTTCACCGGCGGGGGCTTCTTCGGCGGCGGGGACGACCCGGGCGGCAACGGTTCCGGTGGGGACGGGAACGGCTCCGAGGGCTCCGACAGCCAGCGCGTCGCCAACCACCACGGCGACGAGGAGGGCGGCCCGGCCGACACCCGGCCCGCCGTGAACCCGACCACGCGTGAACTCGACGACAGCCGGGAGCTCCTGGAGCTGCTGACTTCGCATCCGGACTCCGCCGAGCTGGGCGACCTCGGGCGCAGGGTCCTCGGTGGGGAGGGAGGCGACAGCGACGCCCCCCGGCCGAACCGTTCCGGGCAGCCCGACCTGGAGGAGCTGGGCCTGGACCCGTCCCTGGAGGCGGTGTTCAGCGACATGAACGCGCACGCCTCGGACTACCCGGCGTGGGAGGCCAACCAGTCCCCGGACGGCCCGGAGTCGGGGAGGGTTCCCGCCCTCGTCGGCGGCGGGAACAACGACACGTTCGAGGGCAGCCAGGACGTCTCCAACCCGCCGTCGTACGACCGGGTGGACCTGACCGGCACCGGCGGCGACGGTCCCCAGCGCTTCCCGGACGACCACCGCGACGCGGACTTCGGCGACGACGGCCCGCAGATGCGGGACCGCACGCCCCTGGTCACCAACAGCACCGGCGGCAACGGCAGTGACACGCTGGACACCGGGGGGAACTCCCGTGGCGGCACGGACGTCCTGGACGGGTCCGGCGACGGCGGTGGCAACACGCACAGCGCGGGCGGCAACGGACGGGGCCCCGGCGACACGCGGCCGGGCAGCGCCGGAGGCGACATCCTCGGCGGCCGGGGCGGCCAGAACGACGGCCCGGAGAACACCCCGATCAGGAACCAGCCCGACCTGCGACCGGAGAGCACCGACCCCGGGGTCCGGGAACTCCTCCCCAGGGACGGCCTGCGCTTCGGCGAGATCAGGGACGACAACGGCAATGTCAGCAACCGCATTCTGGAGCCGAACAGCAGGTACAGGCTCTACGAACCGGGCAGCGACCTCCACACGGACTACGTCACCGACGCCGATGGGAACATCAGGGAGATCCGGACCGAGTCCAAGGGCTGGAACTCCGAGCATCCGGAGTACCTCAACCCCAGGCCGGACATGACCTTCAACGTGGACGGCTACACCTACAGGACCGACGAGTACGGCCGGACGGTCTCCGTCGAGGGAACGCTGCACAAGGAACCGAACGTCCGCAACGAAAACGAACAGTCCAAGGTCAACAGCCAGGGCTCGGACTACTACGAACAGCTGAACCAGAAGATCCGCGATGACTTCGAAACGGCGAACGGCCGTCCGCCGGAAGCGGGTGAGGTCCCCCAGTACCAGGACATCCAGTGGGACGGCGGCCACCTGATCGGGTACGCGGAGTTCTTCGGTATCGGCGAGCGCCTGAACATGGTCCCGATGCGGTTCGACGTGAACCAGAACAGGACCGAGACCGCTCTGGATGACATCCCCGAAGAAGTACGGGGCGGCATCGAGGGAAGTTACCGGAACATCGAGCGCTCCTGGCGTGGAATCATGCGCGACAAGGGCTCCTGGCATGGATTCACCAACCCCAAATTCAATGACGGGAGCTGGGACGCCGCCCTCGCACTGAATCCGAATAACCCCAAGATCGACGTTAAGATCACTAACATCTACGACCCCAGCCTGCCACCGGTGTACGACAAGTCCGGAAACCGTCACTTGCCACCGCCGAGCAGGATTGAGGTCGAATGGGTCCTCAACGGGGTTAGAATGGAAAACCGAGAGTACAACAACGTACCACCCCTCGTGGACTAGGGAAGGAATTAAGTCTCATGGTCAACCATCACTTCCAAAGAGGCCATCTAACCCCAGATGAGCAACAGGATATCCTGACGCAAATCGGGGCACGGATCCTTGACCAAGCCCCCGACGGATGGGCAAAGATCGTCTACACCAGGAAATCCGTTATCGAACAGTCTACGAGCACCCTCGTCGTTGAATTCGAGGACGGAACCAGTCAGAGGGAGTCCGTTCCGAGCGGCATGGGTCTGATGATCGACGACCTCAGGGCGGGGATGTACCAGGAGGGCAAGGGCACCTGGTTCTCCTTCGAGTACGTCATCACCCCGCCCGGCAGGTTCAACGTCACCTACAACTACGACGAGGACCCCGGCATCACCTTCCCCACCGCCTTCGGCTACACCAACGACCTCAAGTACTTCCCGCGCGACGAGGAGTACATGACCGACTGGCTTCGCGAGAAACTCCAGGAAGAGGCCGAGGGTCGGGCAATGGAATAAACATTCTGTTTCTTGCTTCGGCCGTGTCCTGCGGGACGCGGCCGAAGAACCTCGTTTTATACCCGTGGCGATGAACTGCTACGGGCGGAAGGAGGAGCTCGGGGAGGCACTGTCGCCGGACCTTCGACTTGTCTGAGAAGGCCTCATGACCACCTATATCTCCCGACACTGCATCGAACACGGTGTCAACCAGCAGTTCCTCAACCTCAAGATCGAGGGAAACACGCAGCAGATCCGGAACTTGGAGCAGGACTGCTCCAACATTGACCTGTCTCTCACACCGGCCTACCGAGTCGCTGAGCTCTCTCTCCTGCTGGAGCCCACAGCTGCGACGGTGGAGACTTGGGAAGCGTGGACCAAGGCGATGCAGCTCCACGGCGCTGTCTTCGCCGTCTCCGAGGCGGAGGAGGGGACACAGGTCGCGTACCTGATCGACCATGAGGTCCGTGCGCTCACTGCGCCCGGGATGCTCCACTGCGCCGACCCTGCCACGTGGGAGAAGGCGTTCTACCTGGCGGTCGTCTGCCGCGACAACGCCCGCGCCGACGCCCTGTGCCGCGTCCCCGTGGAACACCTGCGCCGCGCGGCCGAGGGCGCAAAGGTGCGGTACAACGAGTACAGCTACCACTGGATCGCCGCCCTCCAGGCCTACGTCAACGGCACCGATGACCTGGTCCGTGAACTGCGGTCGGCCATGGAACTGTCCTCTCCCCGCAGTGGCGCCTTCGGCGGCGAAGCCCTTGATCTGCTGATCTTCCCGAAGATGGAGGTCTTCCGCCGTCTGCTGATGGGAGACTCCACCAAGTTCAACGAAACGCTCGTCTTCGCTCTGGAGGGCTTCAAGAGCTACCACACCCGCGAGGACGCCCCGCCCGGGGCCCAGGGCATCGTTCCGCTCGGGCTGCTGGCGTGGGCCTGCCTGGCTTACGACAAGTCCCAACGCGGCGACTTCTCCCTCGACGTGGAGTCGGAGTACCTGCCCAAACACCTCGTACAGCGATCCTGGTACGGCGAGTTCCCCGTCTAAGAACCTACGGCGGAATCCGAGGAACCGCCCCGGCTACGGAGGACAACCGAGCGATGAGCCATTTCCAGCACGGACATCTGGGACCGGAAGAGCAGCAGAAGATCCTCACGCAGATCGGTGGACGCATCCTCGATGAAGCCCCCGAAGGATGGACACGAATCGTCTACACGGAAAAGGCGGTTATCGACCATTCGACCGGTTTGATCATCGTCGAGTTCGGGGACGGGACGACCTGTCGGAAATCTCCTCCATCCGGCATGGGCATGATGATCGACGACCTCAGAGCGGGGATGTACCAGGAGGGCAAGGGCACCTGGTTCTCCTTCGAGTACGTCATCACTCCACGCGGCAGGTTCAACGTCACCTACAACTACGACGAGGACCCCGGCATCACCTTCCCCACCGCCTTCGGCTACACCAACGACCTCAAGTACTTCCCGCGCGACGAGGACTACATGACCGACTGGCTCCGCGAGAAACTCCAGGAAGAGGCCGAGGGCCGGGCAATGGAATAAAGATTCTGTTTCTTGCTTCGGCCGTGTCCTGCGGGACGCGGCCGAAGAAACCCCGTTTCATACCCGTGGCGATGAACGGCTACGGGCGGAGTAAGCAGTTCGGCGAGCCTCTGTCACCAGATTTTCGACTTGTCCGAGAAGGCTTCATGAACACTTATGTGCCCCGGCACGACCTGAACCGCGAGCCCGAGGAAGAGATTTGGGAGCTGAACAAGCTCAATCGCGAAGCTTGGTCGGCTCGGTTGGACACCGAGGACGCCAGCACCATCTACTTCTCCCTGACCACGCTCTACCTGAACGCGATGTACAGCGTCCATTCGGACCCTGATGCGGCTCAGGTGGACACCTGGGAGGCCTGGACCACAGCGATGCAGATGCACCACGCCATGTTCGCGATGACCACCAACCCACCGGGCACCGAACTCGAACTCATGGTCAACCACCAGGTTCGACACCCCCAAGCCACCGGGCCGCGTTACTGCACCAACGCCAGCAACTGGCTCACGGCTTTCTTCCTCGCCGTCGTCTGCCGCGACCAGCAGCGCTACCGTCAACTGTGCGAGATCCCTGTCGACCGCCTGCGCGAGGCCGGGGAGAGCGAAGGAACCCAGTACAACCCCTTCACCTACCACTGGATCTCCGCGCTCCAGGCCTTCGTCCTCAACCGCCCCGGCCTGGGTGAGGAACTCCTGGCCGCGATGGAACTATCCGCCCCCGACCGAGTGGACATCGGCTCACCCGAGCTGATGGAGATGATCGTCTTCCCCCCGATGAACACCTTCCTGCGCCTGGTCGAGCGCGACACCGAGAAGTTCAACGACGCCCTCGCCCAAGGCCTGGAGCTATTCCGCACCTACCAGACCTCCGACGCCGAACGCACCAGAGACATTGAAGGGGTCGTGTCCCTGCCCCTGCTCGCCCTGGCCTGCCTGGCCTACGACACCGATCAGGTCGACCCGGACTTCCGCCTGGAGGTCGAGTCCGGTTACCTGCCCAAGCACCTCGTACAGCGATCCTGGTACGGCGAGTTCCCCGTCTAAGAACCTACGGCGGAACCCGGGATCCCCGTCAGGGCAGGAACTGCACCACTCCCCCGCTCCGAGGAGAACGTACCGGAACGGCACGCGTAGAAGGTGTGCAGCACTGGCGAGGACTCCACATAAGCAGTGCCCAGTGGCAGTATCAGTCCCATCACGTACTGGCCTCGCCACCGGCGCCCGGCGTGGCGAGAGCGTGATGGCGCACCCGGTGTCCGACCCCGCCGTTACCCTCACGCACAGACGCCATGACCACCGCGAAAGCGAGACCCGATGCTCGGTCCCTATACCAGGAAGGGCGGGCTCAGCCCGGAGGAGCAGCAGGAGATCCTCGTCCAGATCGGTAGCCGTATCCTCAGCGAGGCACCGGAAGGATGGAAGAGCCTGACCTACCGGGTCCAGACCGTCATCGAGCACGCAAGCAGCGAACTCATCGTCGAGTTCGGGGACGGTACCAGTCGCCGAAAATTCCCTCCCGCTGACATCAGTCTCATACGAGACAAACTCAGGGCGGGGATGTACCAGGAGGGCAAGGGCACCTGGTTCTCCTTCGAGTACGTCATCACCCCGCCCGGCAGGTTCAACGTCACCTACAACTACGACGAGGACCCCGGTATCACCTTCCCCACCGCCTTCGGCTTCACCAACGACCTGGTCTACTTCCCGCGAGACGAGGAGTACATGACCGACTGGCTCCGCGAGAAACTCCGGGAAGAAGCCGAGGGCCGCGCGATGGAGTAACCGGCGCGGGGACCGGTCATCAGTGCGCGGTCCCGTGTCCGTGTCCGCGTACCAACGCGCTCGGCGGGCGCGGCCGGGGGACCCCGACGGTGCGGCTGCCGTCGGCGGGCAGCGGGCACGGGTGGCGCATCGGGCGGATCGAAGACCACACGCACCCCGCGACCGGGCAGCTCCAGTAACCGCCGGCGGCCCCCGCCACCTCGCGCTCCACTTCCCGCAACCGCTCCACCAGCCCGGCCGGGGACGGCGCGGCCTGCCACGGCACGGCCTCCGGCCCCAGGTAGAAGGCCGTGTAGACCCGCATCGACGGACTCCACATGACCGTCCACAGCCGCCCGCACCGCCGGTCGAGCATCCGCGCGGTCTCGTACCGGTCCAGGTCGTCGGCGCGGTTCCAGCCCACCTCCGCCGCCCTCACTTCAGCGGGCGCGTGCGCGGCCGGTCCAGCTCGAACCACACCGTGGTGCGGCCCCCTTCGTGGAGGGTTCCCCACCGGCTGGACTCCGCGGCCACCATGCGCAGGCCCCACCCGCCCACGCCGCCACTGATCTCCCCCTCACCGCCACCTGTCCCACCCGCACCGCGCGCCCCGCCCGTCCCTCCCCCACGGACCGGCACGACCGGGCGCAGGTGCGGCGAGGGGGCGTGCGCGTCGTGCGGGCCCTGGTCGATGACCTTGATCTGGACCCGGCCGGGGAACCGGTTCACGATCACGGTGACCTCTCCGCCCGCCTCACCGCTGCGCGAGTGGGCGAGGGCGTTGTTGAACAGTTCACTGGCCAGGGCCAGGGCCGTGTCCGTGAGTGCGTCCGGCAGCACCGCGCCCAGACGCCTGCGCAGCACTCGCGCCTGGTCGGGCACCCCCGGCAGTTTCAGCGCGTGGTTCGGGTGATGCTGCGATATCCGACCCAGCACGATCGGCGCCCGTGCTTCGGAGTCGGTGACCCGCCGCGGCAACGGGTCGGAATGACGATTAGTACCGCTTTTACCAGGATTGATACGGATCACCACACCCACCTGAATTCCCTTTCCGCGCCGCCGCGCCCATCGCGGCGCGCGGCACCACCATGAACAACGGCTGTTCGGGCGCGCCAGGGATATCACCGAACGGTCACACTTCGTCGTTCTCCGCCCTATCGGGTCGCGCCTGGGTCTTGCATGGGTGATGACGGTGATAGCCCGGACATGGGAGTCGTAATGGGCCGCAAGTTGGACCCCAAGCGCGTGCGCCTGGGAAAGAAGCTCAGGAGCGTTCGTGACTCGGTGGGGATGCAGCAAACCCAGGTCGCCCGGGCATTGAAGGTGACGCAGTCCACCATGTCGTCCTGGGAGTGCGGCAAGCGCAAGCTGCCCGTCGAACAGGCCGAGAGGCTGGACGAGCTGTTCGGCTCCTCCGGTGCGATAAAGCAGGCCTGGAACACCGCGAACACGCCCGACGCACTACCGCCCTGGTACACCGAGGTCGGCCAGCTGGAGCGCGAGGCGGTCGAGCTGCGCGAGTACCAGCCGGTGATCTTCCCGGGACTCGTGCAGTGCGAGTCCTACACCAGGAACCTCCTCACTGACAGTGCCCCGTGGTTCTCCGCGAAGGAGATCGGGCAGATGGTGACCCTGCGATTGGAGCGCCAGGAGGTGCTGGAGGGCGAGAACCCGCCGCTGGTATCAATCGTGCTGGAGGAGGCGGTGCTCCGCCGACACGTCAGGGGCGGCCGGAAGGTTCTGGGCGCGCAGATCGCGCGGGTCCTGACCCTGATCGACGAGGAGAGAATCCGTGTCCAGGTGATCCCCGCCGAGACCGAGTGCCACCCGGGCGGTTCCGGGCCGTTCTGTCTCTACACCTTCCCTGACAAGCCCACGATCGCCTCCGCGGAGCACATGAAGGGCGAAGCAGTCATGGATGACATGATGCAGGTGCAGCACTGCGCGATGCTCTTCGGAGTTCTCCAGTCGGAGGCGCTGTCGCCCCGTGCGAGCCGGGATCTGATCAGGAAGGTCAAGGAAGAACTCGATGACGAAGCGTGAACCCCACTGGCACACGAGCAGTTACAGCGGTGCCGAAGGCCGTTGCGTCGAGGTAGCCGAGGGGCAGACGGTCCTCGTCCGCGACACCCAGAACCGCGAACACGGCCACCTCGACTACACCCCCGAGGCCTGGACCGCGTTCCTGAGCTGCACCTCCCTCACAAACTCCTAAAAACGGGACATAACAACGGCCGACCAGTATTCTGGTCGGCCGTTTCCTCATTTCCCCCCACATTACTCCCCAGTATTTTGGCATTCCACTCCCACCACCCCTTATCCTCTCTCTCGAACACACAACTCAAATGACCCCGCGACGGATGTAACCGTCCGGGGCCGTGGCCAGCAACATCCATACCTTTAGACACAAGGATTGCCAGCATGCGCCAGTTTAGCGCTGCCCTTCTCAGCCGTGCCCTCGGCCCGCTGATCGCCTTCCTCTCCGCCCCCTGCGGACGCCACTCCACGGTGGCCGGTCGCCGCCGACGCCGCTCCACCCGCGTCCGCCGCTACCTCCCCGAGGCCCCGCACGTCTCCGCTTCCGAGCCCGCCATGCCGAGGCTGGCTCCCGCCCGCGAGGTCATCCCGGCCGAGGACGTGGCCCTGGTCCGCCCCTACTTCGCCGCCCACGAGCGCCTGACCGCCTCCGCCGCGCCCCGCGTTCCCGCGCCCCGCAGCGCCGAACCCGCTCCGGAGACGGACGAGGTCCGGCGCGCGTTCGCCCTCGTCCAGGAACGCGCCGCCGCGCTTGTCCAGCAGTGGCGGGACGACCCCGGCGGCGACCTGCTCGGCGAACCCGCACCCCGCTTCGGCGTCGTGCGCCCCGCCGGGCCCGCCCATCCCACCGCTCTCACCGATCGCACCACGCCCACCCGTTACGCCGAGTGGGACGAACTGGCCTCCCTCATCCGGGTCTGGGACGAGCAGCGACAGGGGGTTCCGGCATGAGCGCCTCCGATCTCGACTCCTCCGGCCTCGACTCCGCCGTCCGCCGTGCCCGCGTCCACTGGGAGCACCGCCTCTACCCCGGTTCGCTGTCCCGGCTCTCCGAGGTCCGCGCCGACCTGGCCCGCGACCTGGCCGGGTTCGATCCCGACCTGGTGGACACGCTCACGCTGGTCACCAGCGAACTGTTCGCCAACTGCTGCAAGTACACCGATTCGGGCCGCTCCGGCGGCGAGGTCCTGCGCGCACTGTCGATGCCCGATGCGGCCACCCTGCGTGTGGGCCTGTCCGACTGCGGCGGCGGGGGCGGCGTTCCGGCCGTCCCGCACCAGCGCACGGCTGACGAGTGGAACTGGGCCGAGGGCCAGCGCGGCCTGCTCCTGGTCGAGAACCTGTCCGCCGCCTGGGGCCACTACCGCCTCGCGCCCTGGGCCGACCTGGGCACCCACGTGTGGGCCGCCTTTCCCGTGGACCCGAACGCGGTGCCGCCCAGCCTGTGCCCCTTCGTGTTCACCCGCTGACCGGTCCCGGGGGCGGGCCGCCGCGCGATCCGCCCCCGGACACGCCGCGCTTCTGCGGCAGGGAGTTCCACGCCGACGAGTGGGCCACCGGCGTCCACCACCACACGCCGCACGGCTGGCTCCGCGTGCACTCCCACGCGGACCGTACACACCGCACCCACCGTGCCAGCGGGGAGCCGCACACCCGTGTCGCCGGAGGCGGGAATCCGGCGCGTACCGCGGCCGCATAAACACGCTGTAGTGCGCGAATACTCCAGCGGCGATCCCTCATGTGACACCCCTCTTCACCCGTTTAGGATGAAGAGGATCAGCCCGAAGCGGCCGGAATCCCCACCGTCCCACGCACCCGAATCACGATCCCCCGAGTACGACAGTCCTGCCGGAACCGACCGCGTATCCGCTGCTCACACCGCCCGGAGCCGGGGGCGGGGCCGGGCTGGCGGCACCAGGAGGGAAGCCAGGACGACCGCCCCTGCCCCGCCACGAAGCACTAATTCCACCCATACCGGTAATTCAATGCCTACAGCCGCATTCCTCTTTTATCGCGCTTTCGAAACGCGCCTGCGCAGCGGCCACGGACGAAGGAAAGGTGAACGATGAACGGCCAGATCGAGCTGGCGGATCACTTCGAACGCTCCCGTAGACATCTGCGCGGAGTCGCCTTCCGCATGCTCGGGTCGGCCGCCGAGGCGGACGACGCCCTCCAGGAGACGTGGATCCGGGCGTGCCGGGGGGACTTCGGCGAGGTCTCCAACATGACGGGGTGGCTGACCACGATCGTCGGACGCGTCTGCCTCGACATGCTGCGCTCGCGCAAGAGCCGCCGCGAGGAGTTCATGGACGTCAGCGACATCGAGCCGCTGCTCGCCCACGACCGGGGCCCGGACCCCGAGGGCGAGGCGGTGCTGGCCGACTCCGTGGGCCTGGCCCTGCTCGTCGTGCTGGACAGGCTCAGCCCCGCCGAGCGCGTCGCCTTCGTCCTGCACGACCTGTTCGCCGTCCCCTTCGCCGAGATCGCCGAGATCGTCGAGCGCACCCCGACCGCGGCCAAGAAGATGGCGAGCCGGGCGCGGCAGAGGGTGCAGGGCACCACGAGCGTCCCCGAACCGGACCTCACACGGCGGCGCGAGGTCGTGGACGCCTTCCTCGACGCCTCGCGCGCGGGAGACCTGGACGGCCTGCTGAAGGTCCTGGCCCCCGACGTCGTGCGGCGGGCGGACCCGCAGGCCCTCCGGCTGCGCGAGCCCGCGGTGCTGCGCGGTGCGCGCCAGGTCGCCGGGGAGACCGCCAACAACGTCCGCAGGACCCGCTTCGCCCGTCCCGCGCTCGTCAACGGCATGCCCGGGGCCGTCGTCGCCCCCGGCGGTCGGCTCCTGTTCGTGCTGGAGATCACCGTCCGCGACGACCGCGTCAGCGGGATCGAGATCATCGGCGCCCCGGAACGCCTGCGGGAGCTGGAGATCTCCGTGGCCGACCCGGCGTAGCGGTGACCCAGCGCACACCAGCCGCGACGTCCGCCGACCGGGCCCTGGCCCGGCGGGCGGGCGGGCGCGGCGGTGTCGGCGCTGCTCGCGACGTCTTTCCCGAACCGTCCGACGATCCCCGTCCCCTCCCTCCGGTCACTTTCCCCCGTCGCTCTCCGTCATAGGGGTAGGAGCACTCAGCGACGACATCCACGGGGGACGAGTCGCGTGCCCCACCGCATCCGCACACGGACCCCGCGCCCGGAGCCGCGCGGGACACGACGGCCACGCGCCGAACGGGGGAAGAACGATGACGTCTTTGCTGCACCTGGACTCCAGCCACTCGGACCACTCGGTGAGCAGGTACCTCACCGGCCTGTTCGCCAGGGAGTGGCGACGGCTGCACGGGGACGGGGGATACCGCTACCGGGACCTTGCCGCCGAACCGGTGCCGCTGGTCACCGCCACCTACTGCTCCTTCGCCCAGCGGGTGGAGAGGCGGGGCACCCTGCCGCTGACGGCGGTGACGGCCATGGCCGAGTCGCCGTCCGAGGAGCGGGAGTGGGCGGGAACCCTGCCCCTGATCGAGGAGGTCCTGGACGCGGACACCCTGCTGATCGGCCTCCCGATGTACAACTACACCGTCCCGGCCTCGCTCAAGGCGTGGATCGACAGGATCACCTTCCCCGGGGCCTTCAAGGACTCCCGCACCGGGGAGTCGCTGCTGCGCGACGCCCGGGCCGTGGTGGTCGCCGCGCGCGGAGGGGGCTACGGGCCGGGTTCGCCCAAGGAGGCGTTCGACTTCCAGACGCCCTACATGCGCATGTACCTGGAGGGCCTGGGCATCGCCGGCGAGAACGTGCACGTCGTCCACGCCGAGATGACCAGGGCCTCGGACGTCCCCGAGCTGGCGGAGTTCCAGGACATGGCCGCGCGCTCCCTGGCGGAGGCGGAGGAGCGGGTGACCCGCCTGCCCGCGCTGCTGGCGCCGCGCGAGCCCGCGGTGCGCTGACACGGGGCGGCGCCCGGTCGGCGGACCGAGCCGACCGGGCGCCGCCGCCGTCAGGCGGTCACCACCGAGGGGTTGCCCTTGAGCATGAAGCCCTCGTAGTCGGCCGCGGCCACGTCACCGAGCTTCTGGCGGTAGTTGCCGAGCCCCGCGAAGTAGAACAGGACCCGCTTCTTCTTGCCCGGGATGTTGGCCCCGAAGATCCAGGAGTTGACCTTGGGGAACAGGGAGTGGTCGGCGATCTGCGTGCACAGCTCGGTCCAGCCCTCCTCCGCCTCCGGGGTCGGCTCGATGGAGGTCAGGTCGCGCTCCTCCATCATCCGGACCAGGTCGGTGATCCACTCGACCTGGGTCTCGATGGCCGTGGGCAGGTTGCTGAAGACGCTGTTGGGGCCGTAGACCATGAACATGTTGGGGAAGCCCGAGACGTTGACCCCGAGGTAGCTGGCGGGCGTGTCCCCCCAGTGCTCCTCGATGGTCACGCCGCCCCGGCCGCGGATCTCCATCTGCCGGTAGCTGCCCTCGACGGCCTCGAAACCGGTCGCGAAGACGACGACGTCCAGCTCGTGCTCCACCCCGTCCTCGGTCACGATCCCCGTGGGGGTGAACTCCCGGATCGGGGTCTCCTTGAGGCTCACCAGGCTGACGTTGTCCCGGTTGTAGGACTCGTAGTAGTCCTCGTTGCAGACCGGGCGCTTGGCGTAGTAGTCGGTCGGCTGGAGCTTGCGGGCGGTCTCTGGGTCCTTGACGATCTCCCGGATCTTGGACCGGATGAAGTCGGCCGCCGCCTCGTTGGCCCTGGGGTCGAAGATGATGTCGGAGAAGGTGCCGAACATGAAGCGGAAGCCGTTGCCCCGGTCCCAGTTCTCCTGGAAGACGCGTCGGCGCTCCTCCTCGGAGACGCTCATCGCGGCGATCTCGCTCTCCTCGAAGCCGCACGCCACGCGGGACTTCTTGGCCTGCTCCCAGACCTGGTCGTAGCGGCCGCGCAGGTCGGTGAAGTAGGCCTCGTCCACCTCGGCGTTGCCCGAGGGCACGTTGTACTGGGGGGTCCGCTGGAACACGGTGAGCTGCCCGGCCACCTTCGAGGCCGCGCAGATGAACTGGGTTCCGGTGGAGCCGGTGCCGATGACGCCGACCCTCTTGCCCTCGATGTCGAGGTCGTCGGGCCAGGAGCCGGTGTGGACCAGGCGGCCCTGGAAGCTGTCGCGGCCCTTGAAGTCGGGGAAGTGGGAGGTGGACAGCGGTCCGAGGGCGGTCACCACGTAGCGGGCGGTGAGGGTCTGGCCGTCGCTGGTGGTCGCGGTCCACAGGGCGGCGGCCTCGTCGTAGACCAGCGTCTCGACGCCGGTGTTGAGCTGGATGTCCCTGGCGAGGTCGTGCCGCTCCACGACCGCCTCCAGGTAGCCCAGGATCTCCGCCTGGGACAGGTAGCGCTTCTTCCAGGTCCACTCCCGCAGCAGGTCGCGGTCGAAGGAGTACTGGTAGATGAAGCCCTCGCTGTCGGACATGGCGCCGGGGTAGCGGTTCCAGTACCAGGTGCCCCCGACCCCGCCCGCCTTGTCGAAGGCCCGGACGGACAGGCCCAGTTCGTTGCGGAGCTTGTGCAGCGCGTAGATGCCGGCGAACCCGGCACCGACGACGATCGCGTCGAGATCGGTGTTCTTCGCGTTGGTCACGGGACAGTTCCTCACGATTGTGTAGGGAAAGGGATGGTGTTCGAGCGGGGGTGGGTTCCAGGCCCCCGGCGGGGTAGAGCCGGGGGCCCGGGACGCCGGGCTGGGGCAGGGGCCCGCGTCGTCGGTGGGGGCGCCGGGCCGGGGAGAGGGGCCCGCGTCGTCGGGGAGGGACGGCGGTGGACGCCGTGGGGCGGGTCGGGGACGGCTCAGGGCTGGAGCCGCACGACCTCCCAGCCGTGCGGTGTGCGGTCGTAGCGCAGCCTGCGGTGCAGCCGTTCGCGGTCGGCGGCCCAGAACTCGACCGTGTCCGGTTCGAGGCGGTAGCCGACGAACCGCTCGGGTCTGGGCAGGGAGTGGCCGCCCTCCTCCGCCAGCCGCCGGGCCCGTTCGAGGAGGCCGGGCACGTCGTCGAGGGGCTCGCTCTGCCGGGACGCCGTCGTCATCGGGTACAGCTGCGGCGGCCGGGCGGCCCAGAGCCGGTCCGACTCCGCCTCGGGCAGCGTCTCCACCGGCCCGGAGACGATCACCTGCTGGGCGGTCTCGCGCCAGTACAACAACCCGGAGGCCCAGCCGGTGGCCGCGATCTCCCTGCCCTTCTGACTGCTGCTGTGGGTGGTGAAGACCAGGCCCCGGTCCGACACGTCGATGACGGCGACCATCCGGTTGGAGGCACGGCCCTTGGCGTCCGCCGTGGCCAGCGCCAGGGACAGCGGCTCCCGCACCTTCCTCTGCTTGGCCGCGTCGACCCACCGTCCGACCAGCCCCATGGGGGCGGCCGGAGGCGTCTCGTACTCGGGGAAGCCCCCTTCCATCTCACCGGTCAGAGTCTCGAACCTGCTGCTCACGCGTGCTCCCGCGACTGTCTAGACGTAGATGGTCCCGCTGGCGACGGTGACGCCGCTGCCCTTGACCCGGACCTCGGTGACGTGATCGCCGTTGCCTCTGGCACGGGCCCGCATCAGGGAGTGCCGCCCGATCTCCACGCCCTGGTGGATGTCGATCCACTGGCCGTACTGGGCGTGGCCGTGGCGGGCGACGTGGATGGCGAGCGGTCCCGCGGCGGACCCGGTCGCCGCGTCCTCGACCACCCCGTAGGCGGGGGAGAACATGCGGCTCCGCCAGTGCGTCCCGTAACCGGCGAAGCAGTTGGTCGCCATGTCGGGGAAGGCGGCCAGGGCACGGTGGTCGGGGTTGACCTCGGACAGCGCCGGGATGCTCCGCAGTCCGACGAAGACGTGCCGGGGGCCGTTGGTGTAGATCTCGACGGGGGTCTCCGGTTCGGGCACCCCGAGGGCGGCGAGCAGCTCCTCGACGCGGTCGAACGGCTCCCAGGTCGGGATCGGCTGCTCCATCGCGGCGGAGACCACCCTGCCGTCGGCGCGTTCGAGGTCGAAGTCCACGATCCCCATGGCCGTCTCCAGCCGGAGCCGGTCCTTCTCGGCGGAGTCGCCGAGGGCGACCGCCGTGCCGAGGAGGGGGTGCCCCGCGAAGGGCAGCTCGTTGACCGGGGTGAAGATGCGGATGTGCGCGTCGCCGCCCTGCTTGGGGGGCAGCACGAACGTCACCTCCGACAGGTTCATCTCCCGGGCGATGCTCTGCATGCACGGGGCCGAGAGGTCCTCGGCCCCGAAGAAGACCGCGACGGGATTGCCCGCCAGGGGCTTGTCGGTGAACGCGTCGACGACGACGTAGGAGTGCGCCCTTTCCAGGAGCGCCGGACTGCCGTTCATGCGCTCAACGTCCTTCCTATGAACGAGCCGAGGATGTGCGGGCCGTTCTGGGTGAGAACGGACTCGGCGTGGAACTGGAGGGAGGAGAAGCGCGGGCCCCGCAGGGCGTGCACCTCCCCCGAGGCGGGGTCGCGGCAGACCTCCACCGCGCCGACGCCGTTCACCTCGACCGTGTCCGCCTCCGACCAGGCCGCGAAGGTGTTGTAGAAGCCCACGCGCTGGCGGTCGCCGAAGAGGTCGACCTCCTTCTGCACGCCCTGGTTGGGCGAGGGGCGCCGCCGGATCGGGAACCCGAGCTCGGCGCTGAGGATCTGGTGGCTCAGGCAGACGGCCAGGAAGGGCCTGCGTTCGGCGAGCAGCGCCCGTGCCGCCGCCCGCATGTTGGCCATCTTCGGGTGCGCGGGGTCGCGCGGGTCGCCCGGACCGGGGCCGAGCACGACGAAGTCGTAGCCGTCGAAGGAGGGGACGTCGTCGTGGCGCACGACCGTGACGGACATGCCCATGTCGCGGCACTGGTGGTCGAGCATCGACGTGAAGGTGTCCTCCGCGTCGACGATCAGCGTCCGGCACCCGGCCAGCCCGGGGAACTCCGCGCCGCGCCGGTGGCCCTCGCCCAGCAGCCAGAAGTCGGCGATGTTGGCGTTGCGCCTGACCAGCGCGTCGCGGATGTCGGGATGGGTGTCCAGGCCCCCGGCCCCGCGGCTCTCCACCGCCGCGAGGAGACCGGCGGCCTTGGCGTGGGTCTCCGCCACCTCCGACACCGGGTCGGAGTGGCGGACGAGGGTGGAGCCGACGCCGATGGCCATCCTGCCGCGGTCGTCGATGTCGGCGGTGCGGATGAGGATCGACGAGTCCAGGGTCCGCTCGCCGGAGGCGTCGCTTCCGACGAGGGCGAGCACCCCGCTGTAGTAGCCGCGTCCGCCCGTCTCGTAGTTCTGGATGACGCGGCAGGCGTTCTCCAGCGGGCTGCCGGTGACGGTCGGGGCGAACATCGTCTCCCGGAGGATGTCGCGGACGTCGCGACGGGTCTCCCCCTCGATGAAGTACTCGGTGTGCGCGAGCCGCGCCATCTGCTTGAGGTGGGGTCCCGACACGTGCACGCCCGGCTCGCAGATGCGCGTCATCATCTTGAGCTCCTCGTCCAGGACCATGTAGAGCTCGTCCGACTCCTTCTGGTTGGCGAGGAAGTCCATGACCTCGGGCAGCGAGGGGCCCGAGGGGGGATAGCGGTAGGTGCCGCTGATGGGGTTCATGGTGGCGAGCCCCCGCCGGAGGGTGACGTGGCGCTCGGGGGTGGCGCCGACGAAGGTCCGGTCGCCGGTGTGGACGACGAAGGTCCAGTAGGCGCCCACCTCGACCCGGAGCAGCCGGCGGAAGACGGCCAGGGCCTTGTGCGGGGTGTACTCCCCGATGTCGGCGACGAAGGAGCGCCTGATCACGAAGTTCGCGCCCTCGCCCTCGCCGATCACCTCCTTGACCACCCTGCGGACGGTCTCGGCGTAGTCCTCGTCGTCGACGTCGAAGCGGCCGTCGGACAGGGCGACGGGCAGGTCGGGGATGAGGTCCAGGGCCCGTGAGACCGGCAGCGTCTCCTGGTCGGCCACCGTCATGACGAGCAGGGGCGCCTCGTCGTCGTTGCAGCCGAAGCCGCGCTCGGTGATCTGCCGGTAGGGGATGAGGGCCAGCACGTCGTGGCGCTCCGTGCCCCCGCCCCTCCCCGTCAGGTCGGGCAGGGGGATGTCGGCGGTCTCGGGGACGGCGGACACCTCGCCGGTCAGCACGTCCACGCGGCCGGGACCGTCGCCGCCGGAGCGCACGAGCAGGGCGAAGGGGGGTGGCCGCTCCGTCCCCAGGACGGTGCTCAGGAGTCCGTCCCCCTCCGCCCCGGCCCGTGGCGCCGTGTCCGGCGCGTTCACGCGAACACCTCCTTGGCCGGCAGCACGACCGCGCAGCGCTCGGCGGCGTACCGGACGGCCATGCGGTGGTAGTCGGCGTTGAAGTCGGCGACGGCGTCGGCGACCAGGAAGGTCTGGATGTCGTTGGTGTAGGCCTCGACCGCCGTCATCAGGACCCCGACGTGCGCGTACACGCCGCAGACGACGAGCTGGTCGCGCCCGGCGGCCCGCATCCGCTCCAGCAGGTCCGACTTGTGGAACGCGCTGTACCTGAGCTTGGTGAACATCCAGTCGTCGGGTGAGGGGGCCAGTTCGTCCACCACGAGCCTGTCCTCGGGGGACCTGCGCATGCCGGGTCCCCAGAAGTCCTTGAGGAGGCCGCGCTGTTCGTCGCTCATGCTGCCCGGCTGGGCCGTGTATCCCACGGGGACGCCGAGCCGGGCGCCGCGCTCGCGCAGGAGGGCGATGTTGCCGACCAGCTCGTCTCGCACCTGTTCGGGGAAGGGTTTGAGGAAGAAGCGCTGCATGTCGTGGACGAGGAGGACAGCGCGGGAGGGGTCGGGCACCCACTGGGCGGTGTTCTCGGGGAGGTCACCAGCGGCCGGGAGCGCGTAGGGCTCGATGACGGGGATACCGGGCATGTTCGTCCTTTCCGATCGGTTCCTACGGGTCAGTCGCTCCAGGCGGAGATCACCGAGACCGCCTGCCAGAGGGTGAGGCGGGGGTCGCAGAAGGTCGTGTAGCGCTCGCCGACCCGCGGGAACCCGCTCGGGTCGGTCACGCACTCGGTCACGTCGTCGGGTGTGGTCTCCAGGTGCAGGCCGCCGGGGACTCCCCCCGCCGACTCGACCGCGCGGACGAAGCCGCGGACCTCCTTCCTGAGGTCCTCCACGACCCGGGTCTTGTGGCCCTCCGGGGTCCGGACCGTGTTGCCGTGCATCGGGTCGCACAGCCAGATCACGGGGTGGCCCGCCTCGGCCACGGCCTCGACGAGCGGCGGCAGCCGGTCGGCGACCCGGTCGGCCCCCATCCGGGCGATCAGCGTCAGGCGGCCCGGCTCGCGCCGGGGGTCCAGCCGCTCGCAGAGGGCGAGCAGTTCGTCCTCGGCCATGGCCGGTCCGACCTTGCAGGCCACCGGGTTGGCGACCTCGGCCAGCAGGGCGACGTGCGCTCCCTCGATCTGGCGGGTGCGCTCACCGATCCAGGGCCAGTGGGTGGAGCCGAGCACCGGCTTGTCCGTCTTGTCGGTCTGCCGGAGCATCGGCACCTCGTAGTCCAGGACCAGTGCCTCGTGGCTCGTCCACACCGGCGGGTCGCTGGCGGGCCGGGCGAAGGAGCCGCGCCAGCCGAGGTGCTCCATCACGTCGCCCGCGGCCATGTAGCCGGTGAGCAGGCGCAGCGGGTCGGCCTTCCTGCTCTCGGGCGTCGGATCGGGGCCGTTGACCAGGTGGCCGCGGAACACCGGCAGCACCAGTTCGCCGACCTTCTCCGTGGGGCTGGAGCGGGGTTTGGCGAACTGCCCGCCGATGCGGCCCGCCCGCAGGACGGGCTTGTGGGTGATCATCCTGAGGGCGCCGGCCAGCATGTCGAGCAGGGCGGCCTTGCTGCTGACGTGTCTCGCGCTGGACTCCTCCGGGTCCTCGGCGCAGTCCCCGGCCTGGACGACCAGGGACCGGCCGAGGGCCACGTCGGCCAGGAGCGAGCGCAGGGCCAGCACGTCCTCGGCCCTGACGAGGGCGGGCCGGGAGGACAGCACGTCGGCCACCCTCCGGACCTGGGAGGCGTCGCTCCAGTCGGGCTGTTGCAGGGCGGTTCTGGACTCGATGTCGGGCATCACGTTGTCCACGCGTCTCCATTGATCGGTTCTGTGTGCGTGCCTGAATCGCCAGCCCGAGTGGAATCCGAACCAGCCCTCGGGGTCAGGTCGGGATTCCCTCACGCCTGATCGTGGGAACGGGGATACCCAGAGCACGGAGCTGGTCGAAGGGGTTCATGAACTCCCTCTGCTGCGCGATCTTCCCCTCCTCGAAACGGAAGGAGTGCAGGAAGTGGTTCGTGTAGTGACCCTCGGGGTAACCCTCGAAACGGATGGCTCCCTCGCCGTCGCATTCCACCCAGAAGAAGTTGGGGTCCTGCGTCTCGAAGATCTGGATATTGGTCCAGACCCAGTCGGGGAAGCATTTCAGCGACCAGACCGCGTGTTCGGCGAGGCGATTCCGGCCACGGATGACGATAGGCTCTCCGGTGTCATTGGTCCAGAGCCCTCCGACACCTTCTTCGGTGAAGAGGAGGTGACGCTTCAGCCGATCCTGCCCTCTCGTGTTCATGTATGTTTCCACCACGTCACGGTTGTGTTTCCGGATCGCGGCCTCGTCACCGTCCGCAGGAAACTCAAAGTTTTCGGGCATGGCAGACTACCTGGCCTTTCCTTTTCTGCGTTTAATACTGTCCGAAGGGAAATTCTGGGGGACGCCGGACGGGTCCTCAGTCCGGGTCGGAGTCCTCGCCGGGCACCATGTAGGCGAGTTCCCGCAGCTCCTGGGAGCGCTGGAGGACGATGGCGCGGACGAGGGGCAGCCAGTGCTCGGGGATCGTCCTGATGATCTCCTCCCACTGCGCGCGTCCGACCTCGGTGATCGTCAGCATGCGCAGCAGGGTCCGACCGGCTTCGGTGGCGCGCAGGGAGGGGTCCCGGGCGAGCTTGCGGACCGCCGCCGCGGTCTCGCCCACCGCCGTGGACTCGGTGACCCGGGGCCTGCGGTCCGGTTCCCGGACCGCGACCGACACGGGGACGCGCTCCCCGCCGTTGCGGCGGAAGCGCTCCGGAATGGGGTCCTGGCCCTGGTCGACGCGCTTGCGGACGTCCCGGACCGTGCCCACCGACAGCCCGCTCTTCCTGGACACCTCACGCAGCGAGATCTCGGGGTTCTCGGCGAGGATGGCCGCGGCGCTGCGCCGGCCCTCGACGCTGCTGAGCGGTCTGGCCCTTCCGTCCATGCCCACCCTGCTCTCCGCGACGGAGCCCCCCTCTCCCGCCTCCCGACGGAGCCTGGCCACCGTCTTGGCGTTCAGCCCGGCCCTCCTCGCGATGGCCCGGTCGGACCAGTGCGGATGGGACAGGATGATGCGCTGGGCGGAGGTCCTGCGCTCGCTCAGGGTCAGCGGAAGCCCGTGCCCCACGTTGAGCTGCACCGCGAGGACGAAGGCGTCCTCGTCGCTGCCGTCGAAGAAACGGGCCCTGATCTCGGTCTTCCCCCTCATCCGCGCGGCGCGGATCCTGTGCACCCCGTCGATCACGCGCATGGTGCGGCGGTGGACGAGGATGGGTTCGACGGCGCTCCCCATTTCCGCGATCACACGGGCGTGGGCCGGGTCCTCCATCTTCTCGCGCGGAGAAAGGGAAGGGGCGAGGTCCGCGATGGGAACAATTCCCTGGGGCAGATCCCTGATTATGTCAGCCACCTCGGGGAGCAGGTCCCCGTCATTTCTCTGACCCTCCCCCAGTCCAGGGGCGGATGGCATGGTTTGGGCAGGCACAGTGAAATTTCCCTTCGTGAAGGGCATGCGAGCAGGGTGGACTCTCCAGAGGGGATCACAACCGGATTCAGCCTAGGTTGAGACCCGCAGCAGCGCCAGCGCGAAGCTGTCCGCAAGCGGACAGCGGGGAAAACACGGGGCCGGGGCGGACGGCCCGGAAACCCCCAGGTGAAAGCATCCGGACCGCGGCTGGGACAGGGGGAACCGGCTGCCTTCCCGTGCCCCGGCGACGGCGGGAAGGAATGCGTCCGGGCCCTTGTGAACTGGGGCGACGGTGTCAAGCACGGGCAGGAACGCGTGCACGGGCACGGGCCGCGCGGACAATCCGAGAAACACGATCCGCTCCTTGCCTTTTCTCCGAACGAACGCTCCGCGTGACCGTTCGTGACGCGGCGCGACTTCCCGGAAATGGCGTACTTCTCCGAACCCCGTCCCCTTTCGGGGGCCGCCGGACGGCGGCCCCCGCGCGGCCGGGCGCCCGTACGCCTTCCCCCTCCCGCCGTCCGGTCACCTTCTCCTCCCGCCGTCCGTCATGGAGGTGAAGGGCGTCAGCGGACCGGGTGAGGAGAGGAGTGGGTTCATGACCGTCGCGGGGGCGCGGTTGGAGGGGCGGGTTCCGCACGGAGCCGGGCGCGGACGCGCCCCGGGCCGTCGGCCGGCCTCCCCAGCGGGGGTGGGGAGGAGCGGGAGCCGGTGCGGGGCCGGTGGAGGGGCGCGCGGCGGTGTGCGGCCGTCGCGTGAGTCCTCCGTCCGCCTGCACTACGGTTCCTCCGGCTGCGGACGCAGCCGCCCCGTCGGCCCCGAGAGGAAGCCCATGCTCACCCACCCCCGGCTCTCCGTGCTCTACACCAGCGACCAGCAGAGGACCCTGGACTTCCTGACGGAGGCGCTCGGTTTCCGGCTGGAGGTCGACACCGTCCACCAGGGCGGCCAGCGCTGGGTGGAGGTGCACCTTCCGGGGTCGCAGACCAGCGTGGCGCTCGCCCAGGTCGACTCCGGGCTTCTGGAGGAGGTGCGGTCGCGGGTCGGCCGCATGGCCCAGGGGTGGTTCAACTGCGACGACCTCGACGCCGTGTGCGAGAACCTGCGCGGACAGGGGGTCGAAATTCTGACGGAGCCTCAGGACACCGCGTGGAGAAAGGGGAACCGGTGGGCCCAGATCTCCGGTTGGGACGGCAACGTCTACGGCCTCATCGAAGGCGGAAGGTGACCTTGAGGAGCACCCGCTGACAGGGGTTCGGGAATCATCCGTCCAGGTAAACGGAATCCCTGAACCCCCACCTCGCCGGAAAGGACGGGAACGAAGCGGGAAGCGACAGACACAAGGACAACCGAGCATTATCCGCAGTTGCACGGCCGGGACTCACCGAGGAGCGCGGGAACAGAACTCCGCGCACGCCCGGGTGATCCCTTGCGGCCGTTGCCCGCCATTTCACCGAAAGGACCCTTCCGGTGCGTCGAATCCTTTCGACCCGCCTGTCGGAATGCCCGCACGGGCCGGGGTCGACGCCGCGTCCGGGCGGGTGGACCGGGGCCGGCCCGCGGAGGCCGACGCCCGCTCCCCGGCGGCGCCCCAGCCGCCACCACCAGGAAATTCGCAGGCGGAAGCGCTGTCCGAGAGGAGTAGGAGCCCCGGGGAGGAGCGTCACCGGAGACCATGCGGAGGGGGGACCGGAAGCGGAGAGGACGTCGGTCGGAAAGGTTAGACCACCGCACCAGGCCACGGAGCGGAGCCGCGGAACGGGGCCGCTGGACCACGGAACCGCGCCCCGCCCGGGGTGAATGACCGGCAGACACTCATACGGACTTCTCCCCGGGTGGCGGAGAAAGCGACCGGGCCAGCCGTCCCCGCGCCGTGAAACGGAAGGCGAACCACACCCGAAGAACAGGCACACACCCGGGCAGCGCGCATTGAAGAGCGCTGCCGACACGACCGGGACGCCTGTTTATTTGGCGTATCAAAAATTGGTTACCCCTTTCTCCAAAAAACCCGCGAACGACCTTTGTTTCGAGATACCGGTTCTGCTAGCCTCCGTTTCATGAGTGAAACCGTTATTCGCGCAAACGACGGCCTCGCCGTCCTCGTCAACGTCTTCGAGGTGGAGAAGGAGAAGCAGCAGCAGCTCGTCGACGTCCTCAACGAGGGCACCGAGAAGGTCATGAAGAACCGCCCCGGGTTCGTGTCGGTGAACATCCTGGCCAGCCTGGACGGGACCAAGGTCATCAACCTGGCCCAGTGGAACAGCCCGGCGGACATCCAGGCGACCATGGCCGACCCCGAGGCCCAGGCCTACGGCAAGAAGGCCGCCGCGCTGGCCACCCCGGCGCCCGGCGTGTACTCGGTGGTCTCGACCCACCACGCCTGACAAAGGATCACAGGTCCTTCCTCCCCATCCTCCCTTGCGCGAGCGGGCGGGGGTCCGGGGCCGGACGTGCGCGACCGGGAAGTCGGCGCACCGTCCGCCCGGGCCTCCGCCCGTCTCGTGTGCGGCCTCCCGGCTGACTCCCTTGGGTGATCGGCCCCCGCCGTGATAGCACCTCTGATGCACCGGGACCCCGGGCCCATCGACCGCACCACCCGACGGGCGCGCGTGTGCCCGCAGACAACGCGACCACCAGATCGCAGGAAGCACGGAGGGCCGCCATGACCTCAGCCGATGGTGCCGACATCGTGATCGTCGGCGCTGGGATCGGAGGGCTGGCCACAGCCCTCGCCCTGCACTCCCACGGAATCAGCGCCACCGTTCTGGAAACCGCCGAGGAGATCCGTCCGCTCGGGGTCGGCATCAACGTCCAGCCCGCGGCGATCGCCGAGCTGACCGCCCTCGGCCTCGGCGACGCGCTCGCCGCGACGGGCATCCCCACCCGGGAACACCTCTACCTCGACCACAGGGGCACCACCCTCTGGAACGAACCCCGCGGCGTGGCGGCGGGCAACGAGTACCCGCAGTACTCGATCCACCGCGGTGAACTCCAACTGCTCCTGCTGGAGGCCGTCCGCGAGCGTCTGGGCCCCGGCGCGGTCCGCACCGGCCTGCGCCTTGACTCCTTCGAGCAGACCGCGACGGGCGTGCGCGCCCTGGCCCGCGACCAGTCCGGCGGAGCCGCGGAGGTCACGGGAGCGGCGTTGGTCGGCGCGGACGGGCTGCACTCGCGCGTCCGCGCGCAGCTCCACCCCGACCGCACCGCCCTGTCCGGCGGAGGCGTCCACATGTGGCGGGGCCTGACCGAGCTGGACGGCTTCCTGGACGGGCGCACCATGATCGTCGCCAACGACGAGCACTCCGCCAGGCTCGTCGCGTACCCGATCTCGGCCCGCCACGCGGCGCGCGGCCGCGCACTGCTCAACTGGGTGTGCCTGGTGCCCTCCCCCGGTCTGTCCGTCGACGCGGACTGGGACGACAACGGGCGCATCGAGGAACTCGCCCCGCACTACGCGCACTGGGACTTCGGCTGGCTCGACGTCCCCGGCGTGCTCGCCCGCAGCGAGCGGATCCTCCAGTACCCCATGGTGGACCGGGACCCCCTGGAGCACTGGGGCGAGGGCCGCACGACCCTGCTCGGGGACGCGGCCCACCTGATGTACCCCATCGGGGCCAACGGCGCGTCCCAGGCCGTCCTCGACGCGGCGGCCCTCGCCGCCGAGTTGGGGACCGGTGGCGACGTGGAGGCGGCGCTGCGGCGCTACGAGGACGTGCGGCTCCCCGCGACCAACGAGATCGTCCGGGCCAACCGCAGGATGGACCGCTCGGAGCGCTCGATGGCGGGGCGGACGGACCGGGAGAAGAGCACCCTGCTGGAGGCGGTCACCGACGACTACCGTGAGGCGGTCGAGCGGCGGCTGGACAACGGGGGCCTGGACACCTCGGGCGCCCGCGCCCGCTGAGTCCCCGGGGACCGAGGGGCCCGGCTGTGCGAGCACCACGGCCGGGCCCCTCGCCGCGCGGCCCCTCCCCGGGCAAGCTCCGCCCCGGGCACGGCCGCGCCCCCTCCCTCGGGCCCCGCCGGTCCCACCGGTTACGCCGATCCGGAACCGCGCTCGGCATGTGTCACTCTCCGTAGTTTTTGTGCGACCCTCTGAGAGGGTGCGGACACCCTCCGACCGGCTCCTCCGGTCGGCCCGCACGCATGGACCCGCACGACCGAGGGAGAGTCCTTCCGTGAAACCCAGCCGCCCGCTGCTCGCCCTGACGATGGGCACGCTGCTCCTACTCCCCGCCGGGGCCGCGGCCGCGGCGCCCGCCTCCCCCGCCGCAGAGGCCGACCACGCGCGCGTGGTCAGCGAACAGCCCGTGCAGTGGACGCCGCACGTCCTGGACGGCGCGGTCAAGGACATCCTGCGCGTCGGCGACACCATCCTCGTCGCCGGAAGCTTCACGCGGGTCGGCCAGACCGAGGGGGGCCGCGCCCACGACCTGCCCCACCTGTTCGCGTTCGAGCACGGCACCGGTCGGATCCTCCACGGGTTCGAACCGGAGGTGGACGGCACCGTCACCACGCTGGCCCCCGGCCCCGACGGGACGGTGATCGCGGGCGGGGACTTCGGCTCGGTGGACGGCGAGCCCGCCGACGGGCTGGCCCGGCTGTCGGTGGACGACGGCGACCCGGTGCCGGAGTTCGGCGCCGTCGTCGACGGTGGCCGCGTCCAGCGCATCGCCAGCGACGGCGAGCACCTGTACGTGGGCGGCAGCTTCTCGGGGGTGAACGGCGTGGAGCAGCCCACGCTGGTCCGTCTCGACTCCGGGTCCGGCGAGGTGGACACCGGCTTCACACCCGACGTGTCCGACGCGCGCCAGGGCGTGCTGAAGGTCCAGGAGCTGGCGCTGAGCCCGGACGGGCGGCGGCTGGCCGTCAACGGCTCCTTCACCAGGATCGACGGTCACGAGCGGCACCAGATCGCCATGATGGACACCGCGAGCGGCTCGGTCACACCGTGGTCCACGTCCGCCTACGAGGAGCCCTGCGACTACGAGGAGCTGCACACCTACATGCGGCGGATGGCCTTCTCCCCGGACGGCTCCTACTTCGCGGTGGTGACGGCGGGCGGCCCGTACGTCAGGCCGGGCCTGTGCAAGTCCGTCGCGCGCTTCGAGAACACCGACACCCCGGGCTCGGAGCCCACCTGGAGCAACAAGACCGGCGGCGACTCGCTGTACTCGGTGGAGATCACGTCGGCGGCGGTGTACGTGGGCGGACACCAGCGCTGGATGGACAACCCCGAGGGCGCGCTCAACCCGGGGCCCGGCTCGGTGGCGCGCGAGGGCATCGCGGCCGTGGACCCCGAGACCGGCAAGGCCCTGCCGTGGAACCCCGGCCGGGCGCGCGGCCACGGCGTGGAGGCGATGCTGGCCACCTCCGACGGGCTGTACGTGGGCAGCGACACCGAGCGCCTCGCCGACGAGTACCACGCCCGGCTGGGGATGTTCCCGCTCTCCTGAAGCCGGGGCCTCAGGACACGGGGGCGTCCCTGCGGCGCCCCCGGCGTCCCCCGGGCACCGGCGTGTCCACCCCCTTGAGCAGCTGGTGGACGCGCTGGTGGGAGAGGTCCACGACGTCGGCCATGGCCCGCTGGGTGACGCCCTCCCTCCGCATGGTCTCCAGCACCCGGGCGCGGGCGCGGTCGCGCTCGATCTGGGACCGCCGGAACTCCTCCTCCGCCACGAGGTACTGGATCACGTCCTCGGTCACGTCCTCGCCGCCGAACTCGTAACGCCAGGTGATCGTGAAGTCCTCCGGGTCGGTGTCCGTGAGGTCGGCGATGGCCTCGGGAACCTCGTCCTTGATCTCGGAGAAGTGCACGTAGTCGACCGTTCCGACGACGTGTTCGGGCAGCCCCGAGACACGTACGACCCAGAGGTCCTCATCGCGGATGACGGTAGCCGTGTAGTCAGGCATCACTTCTCCATCCATTTCTCACCGAACAGGTGCTGCAAGCCGTTCTCCACGTCCTGCAGAAGGCCCCGGGACAGCCCCTTGGAATGTTGCGTGACCATGAAACGACCGACCTGTGCTCCGCCCTCGTCCAAGAGGACATAGGTCTGGTGTGGTCCCTTGCCCCGTCCTTTGAGTTCTTCCAGGCGCAGGCCGTTCTTGCGCGCCATTCGGCGCACCAGGGCGAGCAGGACCCGCGCCTTCATCCGCTTGTTGACCATGATTCTAAAGCTAGGCCGATTGCTACTCAAGCGCCCAGGAAACTAGATATATGGGCCGCGAGCCCCTGGGTTCCGGGTCGCCGTAGCCAGCCCAAGATTTCTTGGCCAACAACCCTTGGCCAAGAAACCTTGGGCCTCTACAGTGACCGCATGAACGACTCCGCCCCCCGCGACAGCGAGACCCCCTCCCAGTGCCCGGGCCGCGCCCCCGACCCCTTCGCCCATGCGGCGACCCTCGACGCCCGCTCCCTCCGCGGGCTGGCCCACCCCCTGCGCATCCGCGTCCTCAACCTCCTCCAGCAGCGGGGGCCCGCCACCGGCAAGACCGTCTCGGAGTGGCTGGACGTCTCCTCCGCCTCGGCCAGCTACCACCTGCGGCAGCTGGAGGCGCACGGGTTCATCGAGGAGGACCCCTCCCTGGGCACCTCGCGGGAGCGCTGGTGGCGCTCCAGGCACAAGGGATTCCGCTTCCCCGAGCACCTGGACACCGACGAGCCCGAGCTAAGCGCCGCCGTGCGCATGGCCCTGGCCGCCAGCTGGAGCGAGGAACTGGCCTCGGCCGTCAACCTGTGGGCGGCCCAGCCCGAGGGCTGGCGCGAGGCCCAGGTCATGTCCGGGCGGCGCACGGAGCTGACCCTGGAGGAACTCTCCGCCTTCCGGGAGGAGGTCCGCGCGCTCTTCGACCGCTACACGCGCGAGACCGGCGCCCCCGGCAGCCGACCGGTGCACGTCCAGTTCGCCGCCTTCCCCGACCCCGAGGACAGGGGCCCGGACGTGGAGGGGGACGACGGGGCGACGGGGACGGGCACGTGAGGAGCGTCGGCGGGCTGGTCGCCGCCCAGGCCCTGTGCTACACCGCCACGCGGCTGGCGATGATCGCCATCCCCTGGTTCGTCCTGGAGGCCACCGGCAGCCCGGCGTCCATGGGGGCGGTGGCCTTCTTCGAGATCGGCTCCTACACCCTGGCCCGACTGCTGGGCGGCCCGCTGCTGGACCGGATGGGTCAGCGTGCCGTGAGCGTGCGCGCCGACCTCGTCGCCGCGGCGGCGGTGGCCTGCGTCCCGCTGCTGCACACGGCCGGGCTGCTGTCCTTCCCCGTGCTCCTGGCGCTGGTGACCGTGATCGGCCTGGCCACCGGCCCCGCCGAGGCCGCCAAGGTCTCCATGGCCCCGGCCGTCGCCGAACGCACGGGGACGCGCCTCGAACGGGTCACCGGACTCACCGGAACCGTGGACCGGCTGTCCACGACCGTCGGACCGGTGGCCGCGGGCGGACTGGTGTCCCTGCTCGGCGCGCTCCCCGCCCTGTACACGAACGCCGCGCTGCTCGCCGCGGCGGCGGTGGTACTGGCCGCCACCCAGCCCGGGGAGCGCCCCCGCCCGGGCGGGGACCCCGAGGCGGACGCGGGCTACCCGACCAGGCTGCGCACCGGCTGGCGGGCGGTCTGGGGCGACGCCACCCTGCGCGTTTTGGTGGTCGTGCTCGCGGTCACCAACATGATCGACATGTCCGTGGCCTCGGTACTGCTGCCGGTGTGGGTGGACGACAACGGCATGGGTCCCGCGGTGGTCGGCCTCCTGGGCGGCGTGATGGGCGCGGCCTCGGTGGTGGGCTCGCTCGCGGCCACGGCGGTCGGGCACCTGCTGCCCCGGAGGGCGGTGTTCTTCGCGGGGCTGGTGCTGGCCGGGCCGCCCCGGCTGGTCGTGCTGGCGCTGGACGTGCCGCTGTGGGCGGTCCTGGCGGTGTGGGGCCTGTGCGGGCTCGCGGGCGGGGTACTCAACCCGATCCTGGGCGCGGTGCTGTTCGAGCGCCTGCCCCGCCGAGCCGTGGGGCGGGGCACGGCGACGATCGGCGCGCTGACCCGGATGGCGGCGCCGTTGGGCGCGCCCGTCGCGGGCGCGGCGGCCGGACTGCTCGGAGCGGCGCCGGTGCTACTGGCGTGCGCGGCCCTCTACCTGGCCGCGGTCCTGCCGCCGCTCGTGGGCCGCGCGGCCGAGGGCATCGACAGGCACGGGACGGAGGCGCGCCGGTCAGCGGGCGGGGCGGGCGGGGCGGACGCGGGCACGGGCACAGGGTAGGGCCGCCGCGAACGGGTGTCCGGATCGGTGTTCCCGCTCCCGGGGCCGCTGTGGCCGCCGACGGTGGCGCTGGCGGCGGGAGCGCCACCGGCGGGAGCCGAACGCTCCCCGGCCACCGCTCCGGTCAGGACTCCCTGGCGGCGGTCGGCGCGTCCTCGCCCGGCTTCGCCTCGGCCCCGGCCTCCTCGGCACGGGCGTCGGCCCCGGCAGGGGCCGCCTCCTGATCCGGTGCCTCCTGGAAGTCGTCCTCGCGGGCGGAGGCGTCCGCCAGGCGCGCGGACAGGCTGTTCGCCTTGCGGCGCTCCATCCGCTCCACCGCGCTCGCGGAGACCTTGTCGCGCATCCCGGACAACAGGACGTAGGAGGCCAGTCCGCTGACCAGCCAGGCCAGGATGAGGGCGATCCACGCACGGGCGCCGAAAAGGTAGACCACTCCGAAGGCCGCCGCGAACAGCCCCAGGCGGGCGGCGGTATAGGTCAGCAAGCTACGCATCCAAAAGCCTCACAACAGACGATTACCTGGACTAGATTGGTCGCTACGCCCATCGGCGGCGCGGAACGCCCGGTCAACACCTGTGTCCGGACGTTCCCGCACCCCACACGGGTCGGGCCGACGGCCTCCCACAGGTCCTTATCTCCAGGTTAAGGGCGTGCCCGCCGCGACGGGCATCGGGTCGGTGTGTCGCTTGCGGCACAGGGGAACGGGACATAGGCGAACACGATTCGCATAGTCATGGGATGTTTCCAATCCCGACAGCAGGGTCCGAACATCACGTTCCGGTCACATATCCGGTACTCCTCCCCCCAACACCGCAATTTCTCCGAAAACTAGGGAGGAAACGGTCTAACTCGTGCACACTAGGGGATCAAACGCCCGCCGCCCCCACAGTCCGAGGCGGGCACGATTGGGGGAATGTGAAGGTGGAACGAGCAAGCGAACGCCTGTTGACCCCCGGGGAAGTGGCCTCACTCTTCCGGGTTGATCCCAAGACCGTCACGCGCTGGGCCGCCTCCGGGCGGATCAGCAGCATCCGGACCCCGGGAGGGCACCGCCGCTTCCGCGAGTCGGAGGTGCGCGCCCTCCTGCTCGGGGAGCCGAGCGAGAGCACGCCCTGAGGCCGAGTGCCCCAAGACAACCCATCCGGCGGGAGCCAGAGCTCCAGGAGCCACAGGGCCCTCCGACCGCCCCGTCGGCCGGTCAACCGCTCCGCGGACTCCCCCTGCCCTCCGGCCCGGTGTCCCGACCGTGAGGAGTCGACTGCAAGAGTTAGGCTGGAACCATGGTGTGGCTTGGTGGCCTGATCACGCTCGTATCGATCGTTCTGTGGGTGTACGCGTTCTTCGACGCGCTCACCACCCCTTCCTCTGAGGTGCGCACTCTGCCGAAGGTGCTGTGGGTGTTCGTCATCGTGCTGTTCGTGCCCGTCGGCGCCATCCTGTGGCTCCTCCTCGGCCGCCCGCGCCAGGCGGCCTCAGCCCGCGGGAGCGCGCCCTCCCCGACACAGGCCACGGCCTCGGCCGACGACCTCGACCCGTCCGACTTCACCAAGCCCTCGGGCAGCCCGCACCCGCTCGGACCGGACGACGACCCCGAGTTCCTGCGACGACTCAACCGGCGGATCGATCCGGAGGACTGACCCGGACACGACCGACCCGGACCGGTACACGACGACGGTGGGGGCCGCCCGACAGGACGCGGCCCCCACCGCTGTGTTCTACCCTTCCCGTTCCCCCGCCCCGGGGCAAGCACATCCGGGCGGCTCCCCGGCGCGGCACCGGCCGACCACACCAGACACCGATGTCACATCCCCGCATCGGAGCCATCCGCTCCGGAACCCGCTCCTCGCGTTCGGCGTCCATACCCGTGCACATCCCCGAACACTGAGGAGGCCGCCATGCGGCAGACCGGACGCCGTCGAGTCATCACCGGAACGGCACTGGGCGCGGTCTCCCTGCTTCTGTCCACCGGCTGTTCGTTCGAGTTCAGCATCGGCGGCCCCGACGCAGTCGGCGCCGAACAGGTCGCCGAGCGGTCGAGCGAGATGCTGGCCGAGGAGGTGGGCCAGACCCCCGACGGCTTCACCTGCCCCGAGGACCTCCCCGCGGAGGTGGGCGCCGAGATCCGCTGTGAGCTCACCGCCGACGGCCAGACCCTCGGAGTGACCGTCACGACCACCTCCGTCGACGGCGACGACGTCCAGTGGGACGTCGAGGTCGACGACGCCCAGGTCGCCGAGGACGCCGCCGGGGACGGCGCGGGCGAGGACACCGGCGGGGGCGCCGGTGGGGACGGAGGTACCGCCGCGAGCGACGGGGGCGTCCCCGCCGAGCAGGTCGCCCAGCAGTCGGCAGCGCAGTTGGAGGCGGTGGTCGGCCGGGCCCCCGAGGACTTCTCCTGCCCCCAGGGCCTCCCCGCGGAGGTGGGCGCCGAGATCCGCTGCAACCTCGTGGACGGGGGCATGAACTACGGCGTGACCATCACGACCACCTCGGTCGACGGCGACGACGTCCAGTGGGACATCGAGGTCGACGACCAGCCCCTGTAACCGCGAGGGCCCGCCCGGACGGGGCCGGGCGGGCCCGGCTCCCGGGGTACGCGACCACTCCGGGGGCGACGAACTCAGAGCACCCCGGCGCCCGCCTCGCGCGGCACGCCGCGGACCGCGTGCACCGGCTCCACCCGCGTGGAGAACTGCGGCACCCAGGTCAGGTCGGTGCCCAGCGCCTGGTCGGGGTAGGCCTCGTTGTGCGCCCGCACCAGGTCCACCTCCGTGACGCGCCCGCGGCCGTCCTCCATCACCGCGTTCCCGTGCTCCACGATGTCGGTGCCGCCCCAGTTGCCGACGATCTCCCCGGCCGTGATGCCGTCGTGCAGGTCGAACAGGTTGTTCTCCGCGTACAGGTGCGACTCGAAGCCCACCCCCAGGCTGTACTGGTACAGGTCCGTGGCCACCGTGTAGTGGTTGTTGTAGACGTGCACCTGCCCGTAGCGCACGCGGGGCGCGCGCTGGCCCAGGCTGTCGAAGTGGTTGTGGTGCCAGGTGGTGCGCAGGTACCCGCGGTCGGTGGTGCGGCCGTCGCTGTTGCCCACCAGGATCGCCTTGTCCCGGCCGTCGAAGTGGTTGTACGACACCGTCACCAGGTCGCTGGCGCGCACGATGTCCAGCAGGCCGTCGTGCACCTCGTAGCGGCGTCCGAAGTACTCCGGCAGCTCCGAGCCCGGGTTGTCGCCGTCGTCGAACGTGTTGTGGTCGATCCACACGTTCGTGGAGCCGGAGACCTCCAGGTGGTCGTACTCGGAGTTCCAGTTGCCCTCGCCGCCGTCGCCGGGGTCCCAGCCGGGGAAGCAGTCGTGCGTGTCGGACAGGGTGAGGTTGCGCAGGATGACGTTGCGCGCGCCGACCACCCGGATGCTCATCCCGGTGATCTCGGCGCCGTCCCCGGCCCCGACCACGGTCGTGTTGGAGCCGACCTCCACCCGGATCCGCTCCGCCTGGGCGTCGGCAGAGGCCTCGCGGGCCTCCTCCAGCGGGCCGCTGGGGTCCTGCCAGCCCCACACCCCGGGGTCGTAGGCGGCCAGGTAGCCCTCCAGCGTGTAGCCGTCCACGGCGTAGTCCCCGCACGACAGGGGCGTGCCGTCCGGCGCCGTGTTCGCGTCGATGAGACCCTCGACGTAGACGATCTTGGGCTCGTCCCCGCTCACCGCCTCGCGGAACTCCTGCGCCGTGGAGACGCGGAAGACGTTCTCCGGGGAGGCGTCCGCGCCTCCCGTCGTCCCGCCTCCGGCCGAGGCCCAGCCGTCGCCCTCGGGCAGGACCTGCCTGCCCACGTCGGGCGCCGCCTGGACGGGCGCGACAGCGGTCATCACCAACACCGCGCTCAGAGGGAGTGCGAGCCTGCGCATGTTTCTTCTCCTCAGGGGGGACTGCAAACGGTTGCATGAACATCTCCCAGGAGTCGGACCGGCGTCAACCCCTCCCACCCGGGAAAACCCCGGAAAACCAGGCACCGAACCTCAAAGTACGCACTGGTCAACCACAACCGCTTGCCAGTAACCTCGGAGCCGTTCCCCACCGAAGGAGGCCACGGGTGGCCGTGACCATCAAGGACGTCGCCCTGGCGAGCGGGGTGCACGTCTCCACCGTCTCCCGGACCTTCTCCGCCGCGCACCTGGTCAACGCCGACACCCGGACCCGCGTGCTCGCCGCCGCCAGCGCCCTGGGCTACCGGCCCAACCGCGCCGCGCGGGCCCTGTCCACCCGCCGCACCGGCAACCTGGGGCTGATCGTCGCCGACATCGCCAACCCGTTCTTCCCGCCCCTGATCAAGGCCGCGCAGGCCCACGCCCGCCGCAGCGACCACCACGTGTTCGTCGCCGACACCGACGAGCAGGCCCGCGTGGAGGAGGAGCTGATCCGCTCCATGGCCACCCAGGTGGACGGCGCGCTCCTGGTCGCGCCGCGCCTGAGCAACCGCCTGATCGCGGAGCTGAGCGCCGACGTGCCCTTCGTTGTGGTCAACCGCCAGCCCGCCGGGCTGCCAGCCGTCCTCATGGACGTGGCCTCGGGCGCCGGGCAGGCCGTGGACCACCTCGCCACCCTCGGCCACCGCGAGATCGCCCTGCTCACCGGACCGCGCGCGTCGTGGACCAACCAGCGCCTGGAGCGCGCGGCGGAGGAGGCCGCCCTGCGCCGCGGCCTGGTCCTGCACGGCGTGGGACCCAACCAGCCCACCGAGGAGGGCGGCGCGGCCGCCGCCCGGGAGGTGCTGGACCTCGGCGCCACCGCCGTCCTGGCCTACAACGACCTGGTCGCCCTCGGTCTGGTCCAGGAGCTGCGGGACCTGGGCGCGTCCGTGCCCGGCGACCTCAGCGTCGTCGGCGTCGACAACACCCACACCGCCCGGCACTGCGACCTGACCAGCATCGACATGCCCACCGCCGCGGCCGGACGCTCCGCCATCGACCTGCTGCTGCACCGCGTCAGCAGCGGGGACTCCCCCGGCACCGTCACCCTGGACACCCGCCTGGTCGTGCGGGGGTCCACCGCTCCCCCGCCCGCCTGAACACGGAGGACGCGGAGCCCAGAAGCGAACACGTCCGGGCGCCCGGACACGGGCGAAGCGGAGCGGAGCCCCAAAGCGAACGGGGCCCCGCCGTGGCGGGGCCCCGTTCGCGGGTCGGGGTCAGGCGTAGGAGTGCAGACCGCTGAACATGTAGTTCACCGCGAAGAAGTTGAACAGGATGGTCGCGAAGCCCACCACGTTGATCCACGTGGCCTTGGGTCCGCGCCAGCCGCCGGTGGCCCGGGCGTGCAGGTAGGCCGCGTAGATCACCCAGGAGATGAACGACCAGACCTCCTTGGGGTCCCAGCCCCAGAAGCGGCCCCAGGCCTCGTCGGCCCAGATGGAACCGGCGATGATGCCGAAGGTCCACAGCGGGAAGGCGAAGAGGATGAACCGGTGGGAGATCCGGTCCAGCAGCTCGGGGCTGGGCAGGCGGCCCGCGATACCGGCCACCCGCTCGCCCAGCGCGCGCCTGGCCTCGGCCCGGTGCGCCACGAGGTAGGTGACGCCGGCCGCGCCGGAGACCATGAAGGCGCCGCCCGCGATGATCGTCGCGGTCACGTGGATGGGCACCCAGTACGAGTGCAGGGCGGGGATGAGCGGGCCCGGGTCCACATACAGCCAGCGGACGCCGATGCCCAGCAGGACGAGCACCGGGACCAGCACGAACGCGCCCAGGAAGCGCGCCTGGTACCGGTAGGAGGCGAAGAGCAGACCGCCCACCGCGACCAGGCACAGGGCCACGACGAACTCGAACATGTTGCCCCAGGGCCAGCGCCCGGCGGCCAGGCCGCGGGCGATGATCTGGGCGACACCCATCACGAAGCCGAACGTCGTCACGCCCAGGGCGATCTTGCCCAGGACGCTCTGGGAGGCCCTGGCCTCCACCTCGGTGCTGCGGACGTTGACCTTGATGCCGTCGTCGGCGCCGGACTCGGCACCGGCGTTGACCGGCATGAGCCGACCGGCCTTGAGCCTGGTGCGTTTTCCGTAGGCGGCCTCGATGGCGAAGAGGAACAGCGCAGCCGCGTACGTGACGATCATCGCGATGATCAACGAGTCACTGACTGACGTCATCACCTCGTCCACCTGTGCGGCGAGTGTGTACGTCACCGGTCACTCCCTTGTGTGGTCGACTCTGGCGGGTCGGATGGCGGATGGGGGTCGGAGCCCGGAGCGGGGTCCGGGTCGGTGTCCGGGCCGGCAGTCGGACGGCTGTCCGGTCCGGAGCCGGATTCCCCGTCGGACCGGCTCCGGAGCCGTCCGGCGAGTTCCGTGGTGAGTTCGTGGAACTCCACGTTGTTCCCGGCCGCCTCGGTCTTGCCCAGGGCGGCCAGCTCCACGTGGGTGCGGCCGTCCCCGCCCCTGGTCGCGCGCACCCACACGCGGCGCGGGCGGACGAACAGGGTGACGATCAGCCCGGCGACGGCCAGGGAGGCCGCGGTCAGCGCGGGCAGCCGGGCGCCGTCGCGGTTCATCTGGAGGCTGACGTACTCCTTGTATCCGGAGAAGGTGATCGACCCGGCGCCCTCGGGCAGCTCCCAGGTGTCCCCGATCTCCATCACGGGGGAGCTGCCCAGCTCCTCCATGCCGCCGGTGCGCAGCTGGTAGACCGACTGCGGGTCGATCAGCCCCAGGTCTCCCCGGTAGCCCTCCAGGGTGATCCGGGGGTTCTGGGCCCCGGGAAAGTTGGAGACCATCTCCCCCTCGGGCGTCTCCACCGCGCTGGGCAGGAACACGCCGACGAAGCCGAGCTGCTCGCCTCCGGTGTCGGGCACCTTGACCACGCCGTCGGAGGTGTAGGAGGCCGTGTCCCGGTGCAGGAAGGGGACCGCCTGGTCGAAGACCAGGTCGCCCTCGGCGTTGCGCACCTCGAACTCCGGCGCGTACCCGTGGCCGAGCAGGTAGACCTGCACGCCCGCCACGCTCAACGGGTGGTTGACCTCCAGCCGGTGCCGCTCCTGCGGCGCGTCGGGCGCCTCCCTGTAGGTGAGGTCGGCGACGTAGGACTCGGCCTGGCCGCGCAGGCCGCCGTCCTCGATGAAGGAGGCCTCGAAGTCGTCCAGGTGGATGGAGAAGGGTTCCAGGGAGTCGGTGTCGGTCCAGTGCCCGGGGTAGATCGCGTCGTAGGAGGTCAGGGTGTTGGCGAACCCGTCGCCCTCCACCAGGAGCATGTTGCCGCGGTAGCCGAGGAAGGACCCGGCGGCCAGGGCGAGCAGCAGGCCCAGCAGGGCGAGGTGGAACAGGACGTTCCCGGCCTCGCGCAGGTAGCCGGTCTCGGTGGAGAGGGAGTCGCCGTAGCGCTCGGTCCGGTAGCCCCGCAGGACCCTGCGGGACTGCTCCAGCACCGTCTCGGGGTCGGCGTCGGTGGTGAACGCGGCGGCGTAGGGCATCCGGCCCAGGTTCTTGGGCGTGTGCACCGGGCGGGCCCGCACCGCGCGGGCGTGCGCCAGCGCCCGGGGGAGCACGCAGCCCGCCAGGGAGACGAACAGCAGCAGGTAGATCGCCGCGTACCAGGGCGAGGAGAACACGTCGAAGAGGTAGAACCGGTCCAGCCAGGGCGCCAGTTCGGGGTTCTCCTGGAAGTAGGTGTTGACCTCGTCGACGCTCACCACGTTCTGCGGCAGGATCGAGCCCGGGATGGCCCCGACGGCCAGCAGGAACAGCAGGATCAGGGCGGTGCGCATCGAGGTCAGGGTGCGCCAGATCCAGCGCAGCCAGCCGACCGCGCCCAGGCCCTTGGGGCGCGGTCGGGCGCCCTCCCCGTTCTGGGCGGCGGTCCCGGCCCCTTGGTCGTTCGCGGTCGTACTCATCAGATCACCGTCTGGAAGTCGGCGGCCCAGCCCTGCATGGCGATGGTCAGCTGCGTCCACAGGCCGGTCACCATCGCCAGGCCGACCAGGACGAGCATGGCCCCGCCGATCACGGTGACCGTGCGGGTGCGGCGCTTGAGCCAGTCGAAGGTGCCCAGCGCGCGCCGGTAGAGGAGGGAGGCCAGGACGAACGGCAGCCCGAGGCCGACGCAGTAGGCCAGGGACAGCAGCATGCCGCGTCCGGCGCCGCCCTCGACGAAGGCGAGGGTCTGCACGGCGGCCAGGGTCGGCCCGATGCAGGGGGTCCAGCCCAGGCCGAACAGGACGCCGAGCAGGGGCGCGCCCGCCAGTCCGGCGCGCGGCAGGCGGTGGAAGCGGAACTCGCGCCCGAAGCCCGGGACGACGCCCATGAAGGCCAGGCCCAGGACGACGGTGAGGACGCCGAGCACCCGTGTGATGGGGTCGGTGTAGTCCATGAGGATCTCACCGAGCCAGCCGATGAAGCCGCCGACGGCGACGAACACCAGGGTGAACCCGGCGATGAACAGGACGCTGCCCGTGACCATGGTCCAGCGGCGGGAGGCCAGTTCGGCGTCGACGTCGGCGACGGTGGCGGTGCCGCCCCCCGCGGTCGAGGCGGTGCGCTCGCGCACCTGGGTGCCGCTCATCCCGGTCACGTAGGACAGGTAGCCGGGCACGAGAGGGAGCACGCAGGGCGAGAGGAAGGAGACCAGGCCCGCGGCCAGGGCCAGCGGGATCGCGGCCAGCAGGGAGCCGGTGAGGACGGTGGTGCCGATGGGGTCCATCAGCCCTCGTCCCCGGAGCCCTGGTCCGCCTCGGACGGCGCGTCCGACGGCCCGGCCGAGGGGTCGGCCTCCTCCGGGGAGGCCGTCTGCCCGGCCTCCTGCTCCGCGACGCGGGGGCGCTCCTCCGGGTCGCCGAAGTCGAACTCGACCACCAGCGGGTTGAGCAGCTCGGTCAGCTGGCCGTAGGTGGTCGGGCCGATGACGCGGGCGGCGATGCGGCCCTCGGGGTCGATGACGAGCGTGCTGGGGATGGAGCGCGGGGGCACGGTGTCGCGGAAGGCCTGGGGCACCGCGCCGGGCTGGTCGTACAGGCTCGGGTAGGGGACGCCCATGCTCTCCTGGTAGGACCGCGCGGCCGTCTCGTCGTCCTTGATGTTCACGCCGAGGAAGTCCACGCCCAGGTCCGCGTACTCGGCGTGCACCTCGTCCAGGACCGGCTGCTCGGCGCGGCAGGGGCCGCACCAGCTCGCCCAGACGTTGAGGACGACGATGCCGCCCTCGTAGTCGCCGAGGGAGACCTCCTCGCCGTCGAGGGTGGTGCCGGTGACCTCGGGGGCCTCGGTGCGCTCGGCGGCCTCGAAGGTGGTGGCGCTGCCGTCTCCGGAGATGAAGCGGTTTTCCTCGTCGCTGGCCTGGATCTCGTTGCCCCCGGCACAGCCGGTCAGGGCGAGTACGGCGGCCAGTCCGGCCGCCGCCAGGCGCGGCACGGCACGGCTTCGGCGCGTACCGGTGCTGGTGCTGGGCATCGAGGGGACCTCGCGAACGGGGTGTGAACAGGGCGGACTACAACAACGACAAAGTGTAGTAGATGCCCTGGGACCCGTTCGGCCGCCCCGGCACAAGGGGGAACCGCGGCCGGTGGGGGTGGGGGACGGCCCTGCGGCGCTCCGGACGGCGCGCGTCGGGAGGGGGGTGGAGACGCCGGTGGGGGCGGTGTCCGTCAGTCACCGCCCCCGGGTGTGTCGGCTGACCGGGGGCCGGGGGGCGGCCCCGGTCGGCCGGGCCCTGGATCAACCAGCCTCGACGAAAGCCTCGCGGAGGTAGTCGTGCACGGCCCGCTCGGGGACCCGGTAGGAACGCCCCACGCGAATCGCGGGGAGAACTCCCGAGTGCACCATTCGGTAAACGGTCATCTTGGACACACGCATGATCGTGGCTACCTCCGCCACGGTCAGGAACCTGACCTCTTCGAGAGGCGGCTTGCTCCCGTTCATCTTTCGACGCCCTCATTCCCGGACGTGAGCATTGTCTACCCTTGGGACCGGCGTGGTGTGCGGCGGCGACCCCGGTGTACCCGCCCCAAACCATGCCAGCGTGTCACGCTGTCACTACTGACACGTCCGTTTTCAGAGTAGAGCCGAGTTCGCCTCAGCGAAAGGCCGTTGGGCCTGTCTTCGGCGCTATGTGTTGATGGCGGGTCGGATGAGGTTTAACGGTGGGTATAAATGGTCTCCCCCTGCTCACAGGAGACCGGCCCGGGCGAGAACGTATTCGCGCAGAGGGGCGTAGTCCTCGGTCAGGTAACCGTCGTCCAAAGGCACCGTGACCAGTAGTTTCCCTTCGGCCTCGGCGAGGAAGAGGGCGGGGTCGTTGCAGTCGGCGAAGCCCATCGCGGGCACTCCCGCCTCACCCGCCGCACCCGCGAACCCGTGGTCGGCGATGACCAACTGCGGCCATGCCTCACCGCGGTCCGCGAGGTCCGCGAGGATGGCACGCATGGCGAAGGGGTGGTGGCTGTGGCGGGCGAGGCGACCGTCCGTGACGATGGCGATGTCGTCCTCCCACACCACGATCCGCCGGTTCGGGGGACGCTCCGTGGTCACTTCGTAGGAATAGCCGCCACCAGCGGTGAGAACCTGGCACCCGCGCTCGGCGAGGGCGTCCTTCCAGGCGCGGTAGGTCTCGCGGAGGTTGCGCGGGTGGCCGGTGGCGAACAGGACCCGTTCCCGGCGCTCGGCGGCCAGGGCCAGCCGGTCGGCGAAGGCCTCCAGGGCGTCGATGGTCAGGTCGGGGTCGATGGTGTCGATCCCCCACACGTACTCCTCGTCGGCCACCACGCCGCAGCGCTTGCTCATCAGCGCCAGGACCTCGGAGTAGGTCCAGTCGTGGGAGAAGGTGAGACCGAACTGGTGGTAGGGGTCCTTCTGGACGAGCCGCCGGTAGTGCCGCAGGTTGTTCTGGCGCGGGGTGTCGACGTGCCCGGCGATTCCCGTGCGCACCAGATAGGTGATCAGTTCAGCGCGTGTCGGCGGCGTCACCTGGCGCTCCCCTTCCTCGTCTGCGCAGCGAGCGTGCGCCACGCTGGGCGGCCACCACGGCGCCTGCTCCTGTTCGCCCGGTATTCAACCTCTGTCCTACCCGCTTCGGACGCGACACGCGCGGCTCCTCCGGAATTCACGCCGGTCGACACCGGGGTGTTATGGGAGCCGTTCCGTGAGCCGCCCGGCGCCCCGTGAATCCCTGCCGGCACCGGACCGGCGGCCCGGACCGCGACGACGCGGAAGGGCCGCCCCCTACAGGCTCGGGTCGATCCCGTGGCTGGGGAAGACCGCGGTCCGGGTCGCGTGGATGGCCCGGTCCACCGGGTCGCCCGGGTCGTAGCCGTCCACGAAGTGGTCGAAGACGACCTCGCGCCCGTCGGTCATGTACAGCGGCGCCAGCTCCCCCGTGCGCTGGCGCACGAAGTCGCGCCAGCCCTGCGGGGTCTCGGTGTCGGGGTCGATGGGACGGCCCGCGGCCTCGCCCAGCAGGTGGGTCCAGGCGCGGGGGACGACGTGGACCAGCCCGTACCCGCCGCCGCCGAACAGCAGCCAGCGGCCGCCCGCCGTCTTGCGGGCCAGCTCGTGCAGCTCGGCGTAGGCCCGGCGCTGGCCGTCCACGCTCAGGGTGAGGTTGGCGAGCGGGTCCAGGGCGTGGGTGTCGCAGCCCTGCTGGGTCACCAGGATCTCGGGCTGGAACTCGTGCAGCAGCGGCGGCACGACGGCGTCGAAGGCGCGGTGCCAGCCGTTGTCGCCGGTGCCCGCGGGCAGGGCGACGTTGACCGCGTACCCCTCGGCGTCCGGGCCGCCGGTCTCGGAGGCCTGGCCGGTGCCGGGGAACAGGGTCGCCGGGGACTCGTGGAGGCTGATGGTGAGCACGCGCGGGTCGTTGTAGAAGGCGTTCTGGACGCCGTCGCCGTGGTGGACGTCCACGTCCACGTAGGCGACGCGCTTGGCCCCCTGCTCCAGCAGCCAGGCGATGGCCAGGGCGGGGTCGTTGTAGACGCAGAAGCCCCAGGCGTTGCCGCGCATGGCGTGGTGCAGGCCGCCCGCGATGTTGGCCGCGTGCGCGGTCTCCCCGCTCCAGACCGCCCGCGCGGCGGCCACGGACGCGCCGGAGATGAGCGCGGCGGCGTCGTGCATGTCCTTGAAGACGGGGTTGTCGGAGGTGCCCAGCATGTGGGCGTCGTCGGGCTCCAGCGTGCGGCCCGCGCGCTTGACCGCCTCGATGTAGGCGGGGTCGTGCACGAGGGACAGGAGTTCGTCCGAGGCGGGTTCGACGTCCAGGAGTCCGACCCCCGGCGCGTCCAGCACGCCGAGTTCGCGGCTGAGCGCCATGGTCAGCTCGACGCGTATCGGCGCCATCGGGTGCTGCGGACCGAAGTCGTAGGCCGTGAGTCCGTCGTCCCATGCCACCCGAAGCGAGCAGGACGTGCGCCCTCCCATGTGGTGACCCCCGTTTCAGGTGTGCGTGCTCCGAAGCACACAGTACGCACAACCGCACGCGTGGACGAACCCCGGGGTTGGCTGCCCGGTCCGGCACGGGGAGCGGCCCCCGTGCCGGACCGCGGCGTCCGGACCCCGGCTACTCGGTGACGAAGTAGCAGGACTCGTACAGGTCGCCGCCGGAGAGGTCGACGGTGCCGTGCAGGGGTGCCGCCCCGAAGAGCGAGTCCTTCGAGGTGAGCAGCACCCGGTACTCGCCCGGTTCGAGTTCGACGCGCATGACGTCGCCGTCGTCGAAGCAGGAGTTGCCCGAGGGCGGCGAGCTGTAGACCTCGCAGTCCTCGCACGCGGGGGTGATGATCTCCTCGTGGACGGCGTCCGGCCCGACGTAGAGGAACTGCATCTCGTACGGGGTGTTGTTGGTGATCTCCAGGACGCTCTTGTCACTGCCGGAGCTGCCGGTGGGGGCGGGCGCGAAGTCGACCTCGCCGAGCGAGGTCATGGCGTCCATCCTCTCCTCGATGCGCCCGGCGCCGATGTGGGTGACCATCCGCTCGACCTCGTCGGTCTCGTGGTCGGGGTACTCCGCCTCCAGGAGGGCGACCATCTCGTCGGCGGTGTCGAGCGATCCGCCGTCCACGCTGTCCCAGCCGCAGTTGAAGGCGGCGTCGGGGCGCTCGGTGGTGATGCGCTCGGCGACCTCGGGGACGGTGTCCCAGGCCAGGTCGGAGAACATGTCGATCTGGTCGAAGCCCGCGCACCAGTTCTCGGCGGCGTACTCGGCGGTGCCGGTGTCGTAGAGCTCGGTGAGGGCGGTGGGGACCTGGCCCGCGGCCTCGGTGCCCTCGTAGTCCGCCGGGATCACGGTGTAGATCTCGTGCGCCCGCCGCATGCTCTCGCGGTACCCGTCGGTGACCTCGCCGTCGAAGTCCTCCTCGGCCGAGGCCACCAGGTCGGCGGCGTAGGAGAGGTGGATGTCGGCGACCTCGCCGTCGGTGTCCTCCCAGCGGGCGGCGGGGTGCTCGAAGTAGGCGGCGTAGGAGTCCAGGGCCTGCGCGTACGCCTCTTCGGCCACGTCGGACTGGGCCAGGTCCAGGAGTGCGCAGGCCTCGGCGCCAGCGCGGGCGCGCGACATGAGCGACGGGGAGAAGGAGAGCTGGAAGAGGTCCTCCACGCTCCCGTAGGCGGCGACCGCCTCGGAGGTCGCGCACTCGCCGCGGGCGTGGGCCGCGTCGGCGACGCGCAGCCGCCACTCCCCCGCCTGCCACACGCCGGTGAGGGTCGCCATCAGGGCGAGCGCCAGTCCGGCGGCGGTGAGGAGGGGCAGCGCCCGCTTGGAGGGCTGTTCCCCCCCGCCGAGCAGGCGCTCGTCGCGGGCGCGCCCCGCGAACAGGCCGTGCACGGCCGCGGCGGCGAACCAGGCCACGAGGATCGACGCCCACAGGAGGAGGTTGTCGGCTGCGCCGAGGACGGCGGCGGTGACCAGCAGGCCGAGGGTGATGATGAGCGCGGCGGCGAAGAACGGCCACTGGCGCAGGTAGACGTACCCGGCTCCCATGCCCGAGGCGTTGAGCAGCGAGGTGCGCAGCGCGGACGGGGAGGAGAACAGGCCGAGCCTGGGCGGCCTCGGGGGCGGCGGCGGGCCGAACTGACCCGGAGGAGGCCCGCCGGGGGGCATGCCACCGGGAGGGGGCCCCATCGGCGGCGGACCGCCGGGGGGCATACCGCCGGGGGGAGGTCCCAGGGGAGGCGGGCCGCCCTGCGGCGTCCCGCCCGGGGGCGGCATCATGCCGGGCGGCCTGCCGCCGGGAGGAGGCCCCGTGAAGGGCATACCGCCCGGAGGCGGGCCGGGCGCACCGCCCGAGTACATCCCGCTCGCGGGTGTGCCCCCGCTGGGCGCGTCCCCGGCGGGCCTACCGCCGGTCGGCGCACCGCCGTGGAAGGCCCCTCCAGCCGGGTTGGCGCCGGTCGGACCGCCCTGGGCGGGGCCGCCCCCCGCGGGGTTGGCGCCGGTCGGGCCGGAAGGCGTGGGCCCCGGAGGCGGGAAGCCTCCGCCGGGCGGCTGGGAAGGGTCGGGCGGGGGAGGGGGAGAAGTCATGGAGGACCCTGGAATCAGGAGATGGGGGAGATCCCGCGCGTACGGGACCGAGGGGGCCGTGTACACCCTTCACCGAAGACACTACCCAGGTCCCCCGACATCGGACCCCCCAGGACGGGCCGCTTCCGGCCATCTTCCCGCGGCGGGGCGGGCCCGGGGCCTCCACCGGAACGGTGGCCCCGACCGGCCGGTGACGGCGGCCCGGCACCCGCGGGTGCCGGGCCGCCGTCACCGGTCCGCTCCAGGACCCCCGAGGAGGCGCGGCGCCAGCCCGCGCTCCGTCCCGCCTCCGGGCGGAACGGCCCCGACGGCACGCTTCACCCGGCCCCAGGGCCTCGTCAGCTTCCGGAGAGCGCGTTGCTGCGGTCCCTGGCCGCCTCGATGGCGTCGGTGAAGGCCGTGCGCACGCCGTGCCGCTCCAGCTCGCGCAGCGCGGCGGCGGTGGTGCCGCCCGGCGAGGTGACGGCCTCGCGCAGCACGACCGGGTGCTCGCCCGAGCCGTTGAGCATCGCGGCGGCGCCGGTGATGGTCTGGCCGACCAGCTTCTGCGCGGTGGCGCGCGGCATCCCCATCGCCACACCGGCCTCGATCATCGTCTCGGCGATGAAGTAGAAGTAGGCGGGGCCGCTGCCGGAGATGGCGGTGACGGTGTCCATGTGCTGCTCGCCCACGCGGATGACATCGCCGACCGTGCCCAGCAGCGCCTCGGCGCGGTCCAGGTGGGCCTCACCGGTGTGGGCGCCGCCCGCGATCGCGGTCATCCCCTGCCCCATCAGGGCGGGCGTGTTGGGCATCGCCCGGACGACGGGGGTCCCGGAGGGCAGGTGCTCCTCCAGCACGGCGGTGGTGATCCCGGCCGCGACGGAGATCACGAGGCAGGAGGAGGACAGGCGCGGCGCCAGGTCGTCCAGCAGCGCCACCATGTCCTGGGGCTTGAGCGCGAGCAGGAGGGTGTCGGCGCGCTTGGCGGCGTCCGCGGCCGGGACCACCTCGATCCCGTAGCGGGCGCGCAGCTCCCCGGCGTGCTCCTCGCGCGGCTCGGTGACGAGGACGTCCTCCGGCGCGTGGCCCGTGGCCAGCATTCCGGCGAGCAGAGCCTCGCCCATCTTCCCGGCACCGATGATGGCGATCATGAAGGTCCTTCCTGCGGATGCCCCCACGCTAACGGCACCGGTGACCCCGCGTGGACACCGGATCCCACTCCGTGGACACCCGGCCCTCACTCGGGGTCGACGGTGCCCTTGTCGTCCACGGTGCCGCCCTCGTCGACCGCGAAGCGGCGGGGCGGCGCCGAGGGGGCGCGGCGCAGCAGCGCGATGCGCTCGCGGCGGTCGCGCGGCCGGTCGCCGGGGCCCGCGGTGCGGGCGAAGTGCAGCCGGGTGAAGGCCAGGGCCTCGGCCAGCTCGCGCATGCGCGCCTGGCGGTCGGGGGCCTTGCGGGTGCTGACCTCAAGGACCAGCTGGCCCTCGAAGCCGTTCCCGGCCAGGTACTCCAGCAGTTCGCCCACCGGCTGGCGTCCGCGCCCGGGGATGAGGTGCTCGTCGAGGTTCTGGCCGCCGATGCCGTCGGCCACGTGGATGTGGGAGAGGCGGTCGCCCAGGCGCTTGGCCATGTCCATGGCGTCGGAGCCGGACATGGCGGTGTGCGACAGGTCGAGCGTGACGTCGGGGTAGTCGCGGTCGAGCGGGTTCCAGCTCGGCGCGTAGGGGACGACCTCGCGGTCGCGCACGCGCACCGGGTACATGTTCTCCACGGCGAAGACGACGTCGGTCTCGTCCTGCATGCGGGAGATACCGGTCTCGAACTCGCGGGCGTAGTCGCGCTGCCATCGGAAGGCGGGGTGCACCACGATCGTCTTGGCGCCCAGGGCCTCGGCCATCTCCTTGGAGCGGACGAGTTTGCCCCAGGGCTCCCTGCCCCACACCCGCTGGGTCAGGACCAGGCAGGGTGAGTGGACCGCGGTGACGGGGATCTGGTGGTAGTCCGAGAGGCGCCGTAGGAGGTCGATGTCCTGGCTTGCCGGATCGGAGGAGACGAGCACCTCCACGCCGTCGTACCCCAGCTTCGCGGCGATCTCGAAGGCGGCCGGGGTCTTCTCCGGGTAGACCGACGCCGACGACAGGACGACGGGCGCGTCTGGGACCTGGATAGGGCTCACGCCAACCAGAGTATGCGCTAACACCCCTCGTGTGCGTACCGCCCGCGTGAACGCGGCGTGCCGTTCTCCCCACGCCCTCCCCCACGGAGGGTGCGGGTCGCGGTCGCGCGGCGGTGGTGGGAGGGCCCGCGGGTGCACCCGCGGAGCCCTGGTTCGTGGTTGCCGACCGCCACGTCGTCGGGGCGGTCGGGCCCGGCCGGGTTCACTCCCCGGCGTGTGTGGGGGCCGTCAGCGCGCCGCGCGAGGCCCGCCCGTCTCACAGCCGTACGGCGCCTGCGAGACCGTGCTTGTGGACGTCCCGCTCGCGGACGTGGTCCCCCGAGTTCGGCGCGTCGATCATGCGCCCGCCACCGAGGTAGATGGCGACGTGGTAGGCGTATCCGCCGCTGTCGGCCCAGTACAGGATGTCGCCCCTGCGGGCGTTGGAGTAGGAGACCCGGGTCCCGGCGCCGACCTGGTCGTGGGCGATGCGGGGCAGGTCAACCCCGGCCTGCTTGTAGGCCCACTGGACGAGTCCCGAGCAGTCGAAGCCGTTGGGGCCGGTGCCTCCCCAGCGGTAAGGGGTGCCCTTCTTGGACTCGGCGGCGTCGATGGCGTCCTCCACCGTCGACCTGGACAGCGACATGTGGACGCGCCGGGGTCCGGCTGAGTCCTGCGCGGTGGGCGCGGCCTGCTGCGCCGGTCGCACCGGCTGCGGATGCTGGACCGGCTGGGCGAGCGCGGGCGCCGTACCGGCGGCCAGGGCGGCCGCGGTGAGCGCGGCGACGGCGAGCGCGCGCCCGCCGCGGCGCGGAGGAACGGGCGAGGCCTGCCGCCCCGGATCCGTGGGACGGCAGGCCTGCGTTTGCTCGTGGTGTCGCGGTATTCGCATGACGGTGGTTCTCCCGCTCTCGCTCGGAGCGTCGCGGCGCCCACGTCACTGTGACGCGGATCTCCCCGTCGCGACGCCCTCACCATTCGTCACACAGACCACGCGATATGTCACTCTCCGTAGCACGATCGGCCGCCAAAGACGGTAAAGAGTCCTTGACCTTCGGGGGACGAAAGCACTCAGGTCACCACTGAACGGACTCCCCTCCTCGGCGGCCGGTCACCCCGGGTTACGCGGCGTCGTCCACGGGCGCGGGGACCCCCAGCTCGGCTCCCACGAAGTCGGCCGTGGCCTGCATACCGAGGTAGTTCGGGTGCACCGGGGCCCCGTTCTCGGGGATCAGGCCCTCCACCCAGCGGGTGTCGGAGGACTGGCAGACGTCGTGGCCGCGCTCGAAGACGTCCACGTAGACCGCGCCCTGGGCCTCGGCCTCCTCGGCGATCATCGCGTTCAGCGCGGTCTGCGCCCGGTCCAGGAAGGGCACGTCGCCCCACGCGATGGGCGTGCTCGGCCAGCAGCCCCTGCTCTCGGGCAGGATCTGGAGGTAGCCCACGGCCAGGACCGTGGCGTCGGGGCTGCGCTCGGCGATGTCGGCGTAGACCCCCGCGACCTCCGGCCGCAGGTCCTCGATGCGCTGGTCGAGTTCGTCGCCGTAGTGCTCGGCGCACGGGTCGCCCAGCGGGTTGCTCAGACTCTGCTTGGCGCACTCCAGGAGCACCTCGGAGAAGCCGAAGTCGTTGCCCGCGATCCCGACCGTGACCAGGTCGGTCTCCGGCGTCAGGGCGTCGAGCTGGGGCGGCGTGTCGTCGAACTGCGGCTCGTAGAGGTCGTTGACGACCGCGCCCGAGCAGCTGGCGTCCGTGAAGTCGGTGACGCCCATCCGCTCGGCGAGCATCGTGGGGTAGTTGTTGGACGTGCGCAGGCAGCCCAGCAGCGGCATGCTGCTGCTGACCCTCTCCTCCCGGATGAGCGGTCCGGCGACGAAGGAGTCGCCGAGGGAGACGTAACTGTCGAAGGCGGGCGCCTGCGCGGTCTCGGCGGCGGCGGGCGCGGCGACCAGGGACGCGCTCAGCGCGGCGACGGCCACGGGAACCAGGGCACGGCGCGGGGATCGGGGCGCGGCGGTGGCGGATGTACGGGGCACGCGGGTTTCCTCTCCATGGAGCGGGGGCGTTGGAGCTGTCGGACCCTAGGAATTCTTTAACACGACCTACGGGATAAGGCGCCTAACTCGTAGGTAACTTTCATGTGTCTCCGAAAGGTCCCTTTACTCCTCTCGGCGGAGTTGTCCCAGGAAGCCGCTAGCGTGGCCACCATGGCGAAGGCAGCGAAGACCACGTTCCGGTGCGCGGAGTGCGGATGGAGCACCCTCAAGTGGGTGGGCCGCTGCGGCGAGTGCCAGGCCTGGGGCACGGTCGAGGAGGCGGGCGCCCCCGCGCCCTCCGCCGTCGCGCCCGCGCCCGTCACCTCCCGGGCCCGGCCCATCACCGAGATCAGCGTGGAGAGCGCCGAGGCCGTCCCCACCGGCGTCGACGAGCTCGACCGGGTCCTGGGCGGCGGCGCGGTCCCGGGCGGCGTGGTGCTGCTCGCCGGTGAGCCCGGCGTGGGCAAGTCCACCCTCCTGCTGGAGGTCGCCGCGATGCGCGCGGCCGAGGGCCCCGTGCTGTACGTGACCGGGGAGGAGTCGGCCGGGCAGGTGCGGCTGCGCGCCGAGCGGCTCGGCGCGCTCTCCGACAAGCTCTACCTGGCCGCCGAGACCTCCATCGCCGCCCTGGCCAGCCACGTGGACGCGGTCGGCCCCCGGCTGCTCATCGTGGACTCGGTGCAGACCATGGTCTCCCCCGACGCCAGCGGCGTCCCGGGCGGCGTCACCCAGATCCGCCAGGTGACCGGCGCGCTGATCCAGATCGCCAAGGAGCGGGGGATCGCCACCGTGCTCGTCGGACACGTCACCAAGGACGGGTCCATCGCCGGTCCGCGGATGCTGGAGCACCTGGTGGACGTGGTGCTGCACTTCGAGGGCGAGCGCCACTCCCAGCTGCGGCTGCTGCGCGCGGTCAAGAACCGCTACGGGCCCACCGACGAGATCGGCTGCTTCGAGCTGACCGAGTCCGGCATCGTCGGCCTGCCCGACCCGAGCGGGCTGTTCCTCACCGAGCGCACCGACCCGGTGCCGGGCACGTGCGTCACCGTCACCCTGGAGGGGCGGCGGCCGCTCATCACCGAGGTCCAGGCCCTGGTCGCGCCGACCCCGCTGCCCGCGCCGCGCCGGGCCACCTCGGGCCTGGACACCTCGCGGGTGAACATGATCCTGGCGGTGCTGGAGAAGCGCACGGGCATGAAGCTGGCCAACATGGACGTGTACGCCTCCACCGTGGGCGGTGTGAAGCTGACCGAGCCCGCCGTGGACCTGGCGCTGGCCATGGCGGCGGCCAGCTCCAACAACGACGTCGCGCTGCCCGTCGGCTTCATCGCGATCGGCGAGGTGGGCCTGGCGGGCGACGTGCGCACCGTGAGCGGCGTGCGGCGCCGGGTGGCGGAGGCGCAGCGGCTCGGCTTCACCGAGGCGGTCGTGCCCAAGCACTTCGGCGACCCGGTGCCGGGCATCCGCGTCCACGAGGTGGAGGAGCTGAGCGAGGCCCTGAGCCGGGTGGCCCGGCGGTCGCGGCGGGCCCGCGCCCCCCGTGACGGGGACTGAGCGCGGATCCCCTGCGAACCGGCGCGTCAGAAGTCGAAGACCACACCCTTCTCGCTCAGGAGTACGCACTCGTTGGAGAACTCCTCGCGGTAGTCCTCGGTGCCGTAGGCCACGGCGACCACCGGGTCGTAGATGAACGTGCAGGGCCGCTCCTGACCCTCGACCGCCGCCAGCGAACCGGCTTCGGCGATGGCCTCGCAGGCCTCGGCGGCTCTGGGGTGCGTGCCCGCGGCGACGGGGGAGCACACCAGGGTGACCTCACGCGTCTCGCCGGTGGTGAGGCCGTGGACGCGCAGGATGTAGCCGCTCTCACCGGTCTGCGCCGCCTCGGCGGCGTGCGCGGGCGCGGCGAGCGCCAGGGCGAGGACGGGAGCGGCGGCCAGGGCCGGGACGATGCGATTCACGACAGCCTCCAGGGACGTGCGGATTCCAGACAGCACGGATGGTAATCGAACCATTACGCGAAGCTGTCGCTTTTCCGCGAGGTCGCCGGAATTTCCCTGCGCCGGGGTTGCGGCCAGACCCGAATGCCGGGCGAAAAGCAGAGAATGCGCGGTTATGTCGGAATCCCCGTCACTCCCCCGCCGACACCCCCGACAGGTGCCCCACGGCTCCGTAGCCGTCGGGCCGCAGGTCTCCCCCGGCGTCGGCCGTCCAGCGGCTGACCGAGGCCGCCGCCGCGGGCTCCCGTCGGCTCGTCCGCCACACCTCGTCCTCCTCCAGGTCCTCCAGGATCCCCCGGAGCAGGACCACGACGGGCTCGTGGGCGAACAGCAGCACCCGCTCGCCCGGGTACTCCGCGCACAGGTCCCGCAGGAACGAGCGCAGCCGCAGCAGGACGTCGGCCAGGGACTCGCCGCGCTCGGGCCGGTGGTGCATCCGGTCGGCCAGGCGCCGGGGCGCCTCCTCGGGGTCGTACTCCTCGACCATGGCCGGGGTCATGAACGTGAAGGGGCCGCCGTCGTAGTCGCGCAGCCGCTCGTCCAGGTGCACGGGCAGGACCAGCCCGGCCGCCTCCAGCGCCAGTGCGGCGGTGCGGCGGGCGCGCAGGTAGGTGGAGGAGAACACGACGCCGGGCCGCCGGTCGCCGGGCAGGGACGCCAGCCAGCCCGAGCCCACGGCGCGGGCCTGGCGCACGCCCAGCGGGGTGAGGTCCACGTCGGCGTTGCGCGCGGGCAGGTCCGCCGCGTCCAGGCGCCCGCCGCCGCGCGCGGCGGCGGCCAGGGCGGCGTTGAACGCGCTCTGCCCGTGGCGGACGACCGTCAGTTCCGCCGGTCCGCGGTAGCGCATCGTCGCGTCCCGCCTCCCTCCGCCATGCCACCGTCGGCCCGGGCGGGGGCGGCGGGCGCCGCGACCGGGGCCGCGGTCCGTACGAGGAGGTCCTTCACGTGGGGACTCCTTAAGACGAGAGCGGGCACCCCCGGAGGAGCGCCCGCTTGGGAGCGCTCCCAACTGCGGAAAGAGTATCCTCAGACTCCCATGGCGTAAAGGGGTTCGCCGCACCGCGCAACCGCCACCGCGGGCCGGGGTGTGCGTCGCCCCCGGCCCGCGGTGCGCGGCGGCTCAGGCCTTGAGCTGGAAGGGGAGCTCGGGCTGGTCCCCGGCGTAGTCCCCGTGCAGGTTGGCCCGGTACCAGCCGGGCTGCGCCGAGGCTTCGGTGCCGCGGCAGTCCTCGAAGGAGCGCATCCGCTCCCAGGTGAACGTGTACTCGTGCGGGACGCCCCTGCTGATCTGGCGCTTCTCCGCGCTCTTGTTCTCCGCGCAGTCGGCGGTGGAGAAGATCCGGTCGTCGCCCGAGTGGATGCGGATCTCCATGGCCTCGCCGCCCACGTCCACGGTGCAGGTCTGTTCGGCGGTGTTGACCACGGTGATCTTGAAGCCCGGGTTGGCGCCGGCCCCGTAGACCTCCTGGTCCTCCTCCGCGTACTCGAAGGTCACCACGATGTCCTGCGGGCGGCAGGCGTCCTCGGGGCGCTCCGGAGCGGGCACCTCGCCGCCCTCCCCGCCCTCGGCGGAGCCGCCGTCGCCGGCCGCGGAGCCGCCGGAGTCCTCAGCGTCCTCGGAGGGGTCGGCGCTCTCCCGTGCCCCCTCGGAGGGATCGGCCTCGGGTTCCTCGCTCGCGTCCGCGGAGGGCTCGGTGGGTGAGACACTGGGGGAGGCCTCGATGCCCGCGTCCGAGCGGGTCGGCTCGCCGCTCTCCTCCCCGGAGGGACGGCAGGCGTACGCGATGAGCGCGAGCAACAACAGGGCCCCGGCCAGCACGAAGGCTCGCCGCTTCCAGTAGGTCTCGCGGCTGACGGCTCCTGGTTGTCCGGTACTTGACGCCATGCGCCGTAGTATTGCGGTTTTGCGTGTACCTCACCTACTCAACCCGCCGATTCCCAGTTAAAGATGAGCGATAACCCTTACAGCACCCCGGTTCTGGCGTGGTACGAGAGCCACGCCCGCGACCTCCCCTGGCGACGGCCCGACGCCTCACCGTGGTCGATCCTGGTCAGCGAGATCATGCTCCAGCAGACGCCCGTGGTGCGTGTCCTGCCCGCCTGGAACGCCTGGATGGAGCGCTGGCCCACCCCGGCCGACCTGGCACGGGAGCCCTCCGGTGAGGCTGTGCGCATGTGGAACCGGCTCGGCTACCCGCGCAGGGCGCTGCGCCTGCACGCGTGCGCGGTGGCGATCACCGAGGAACACGGCGGGCGGGTCCCCGAGGACCACGCCACCCTGCTGTCCCTGCCGGGCGTGGGCTCCTACACCGCGGCGGCGGTGGCGAGCTTCGCCTTCGGTCAGCGGCACGCCATTCTGGACACGAACGTTCGACGTGTCCTGGCGAGAGCCGAAACCGGGGTCCAGTACCCGCCGAAAACCCAGACGAAGGCGGAGACCGCCCTCGCCGAGTCCCTGCTGCCGTCCGCGCCCTCGGTGGCCGCCCGCTGGGGCGTGGCCGTCATGGAGCTGGGGGCGCTGGTGTGCACCGCGCGCACGCCCGCGTGCGCGGACTGCCCGATCGCCCACCAGTGCGCCTGGCGGCTCGCGGGCAAGCCCGCCTACGACGGTCCGCCCCGGCGCGGCCAGACCTACGCGGGCACCGACCGGCAGGTGCGCGGACGGCTGCTGGCGGTGCTGCGCGACTCCGCCCACCCGGTGCCCAAGGGCGCGCTGGACGTGGTCTGGGACGACCACGTCCAGCGCGAGCGGGCCCTGGACGCGCTGGTGTCCGACGGCCTGGTGGACCCCCTGGACGACGGCCGGTACGCCCTGCCGGGCTGAGCGCGCCCGGTCCGGGGAGGCCGGTCGCCGCGCGGCGACCGCGCGGGGCTCGGCCGCACGGCGCGGACGGAGCGCGGGCGCACCCCGACCCCGGCGCCGTCCCCGGTCCGCACGGCCGGGAGGGGCGTCTCAGGTCCGCGGGCCGGGGTGCCGCGCCGCGGCGGTCCCGGTCTCCCCCGCGGGGCCGGCCTCGGTGCCGGAGTGGCCGTCGCTGCACGGCGCGCCCGGCTCGGGGGTGTTCTCGCCCTGGACGAACTCCACGAGGTACTCCGCCAGGCGCGGGTCCTCGGGGTCCTCCAGCAGGATCTGGGAGCCCCAGGCCGACGCCACCACCGGGGCGGGCAGGCCCTCCACGGGGCTGACCACCAGGTAGTCGCCGGGCGAGTAGTACCCGGCCAGGGTCTGGACCTGCGCCTGGGAGAGCCCGGGGTCGTAGGCGATCCACACGGCGCCGTGCTCCTGGGCGTGCACGACGTACTCCGAGCGCAGGGGCTGGTCGTAGACGCCGCAGTTCTGCCAGATCGGGTAGTGCGGCCCGCCCGCGGGCGGGAACATCCCGTAGTCGACGGTCTCGCCCTCGTCCACGTGTTCGCTGGACAGGCCCTCGTAGTACCGCACCTCGCCGACGCCCTCCGCGGAGGTTCCGCCGCCACCGCCGGAGAACAGCCACACCGCGGCGATCCCGCCGCCCAGCATGAGGACGACGACCAGGGCCACGGCCCCGATGATCAGGCCGGTCCCGCCCTTCCTGCCCGGCTGGGGCTGGTGCGGGTACGGACCGGGCGGACCGTAGGGACTCTGGGGGCCGGGCGGACCGCCGTGGGGGCCCTGCGGCCCCATGGGCGGCGGCGCCGCGCCCGGGGGAGGCGGACCGCCGGGCGGGGGCTGGCCTCCGGGAGGCGGACCGCCGGGCGGAACCGCGCCGTGGTGTCCTGGGGGCGCCTCACCCGGCCGGGGACCGTGTGGAGCGGGTCCGGGCTGCGGCTGCCGCGCCTGCCACGGATCGTGCTGTCGGGGATCTGGATGAGTCACGTTCGCACCCTAGAACATGCCGGGCGGGCGCACACCCCGCGGCCGGACGCGCGGCGTCGGCCCCGCGCGCCCCGCCCCCCCGCCCGTGACTTCGGGGGCACCCCCGAAGGGGTGCCCCCGAAGTCACGGGCGGTCGGGCGGCGCTACTCCCGCTTGCCCGCGGCCGACTCCTCGACCTCGGGCGTGTCCGGCACCGCGGCCGGCTTGGGCACGCCCTTGAAGGTGAACTTGGCGTCCGTGCCCTCGCCCTCGGCGTCGATCACCACGATCTGACCCGCCTTGAGGTCGCCGAACAGGATCTTCTCGGACAGCTGGTCCTCGATCTCCCGCTGGATCGTCCGGCGCAGCGGACGGGCGCCCAGCACGGGGTCGAACCCGCGCTCGGAGAGGATCTGCTTGGCCTTGGGCCGCAGCTCGATCCCCATGTCCCGCTCCTTGAGACGGCTGTCCAGGCTCGTGATCATCAGATCCACGATCTGGAAGATCTCCTTCTCCGTCAGCTGGTGGAAGACGATGATGTCGTCCACACGGTTGAGGAACTCGGGCCGGAAGTTGGTCTTGAGCTCCTCGCTGACCTTGGCCTTCATCCGCTCGTAGTTGGTCTGGGCGTCGTCCTCCTTGGCGAAGCCCATGGCCTGCCCCTTGGAGATGTCCCGGGTACCCAGGTTGGTCGTCATGATGATGACCGTGTTCTTGAAGTCGACGTTGCGACCCTGGGCGTCGGTGAGACGTCCCTCCTCCAGCACCTGGAGCAGCGAGTTGAAGATGTCGTTGTGGGCCTTCTCGATCTCGTCGAAGAGCACCACGGAGAACGGCTTGCGGCGCACCTTCTCGGTGAGCTGGCCGCCCTCCTCGTAGCCCACGTATCCGGGCGGGGAGCCGAACAGCCGCGAGACGGTGTGCTTCTCCATGAACTCGGACATGTCCAGCTGGATCAGCGCGTCCTCGTCCCCGAACAGGAACTCGGCCAGCGTCTTGGACAGCTCGGTCTTACCCACACCGGACGGGCCGGCGAAGATGAACGAACCACCCGGGCGCTTGGGGTCCTTGAGCCCGGCGCGGGTACGGCGGATCGCCTGGGAGAGCGCCTTGATGGCGTCCTCCTGGCCGATGACGCGCCGGTGCAGCTCGTCCTCCATGCGCAGCAGCCGGGAGGACTCCTCCTCGGTGAGCTTGAAGACCGGGATGCCGGTGGAGGCGGCCAGGACCTCGGCGATGAGCTCCTCGTCCACCTCGGCCACGACGTCCATGTCGCCGGCCTTCCACTCCTTCTCCCGCTGCGCCTTCTTGCCCAGGAGCTGCTTCTCGTCGTCGCGCAGCGACGCCGCCTTCTCGAAGTCCTGCGCGTCGATCGCGGACTCCTTGTCGCGGCGCACCCCGGCGATCTTCTCGTCGAACTCGCGCAGGTCCGGCGGAGCGGTCATCCGGCGGATGCGCATCCGCGAGCCGGCCTCGTCGATGAGGTCGATCGCCTTGTCGGGCAGGAACCGGTCGCTGATGTAGCGGTCGGCCAGCTGCGCGGCGGCCACCAGAGCGCTGTCGGTGATGGAGACCCGGTGGTGGGCCTCGTAGCGGTCGCGCAGGCCCTTGAGGATCTCGATGGCGTGCTTGATGGTCGGCTCGTCCACCTGGATGGGCTGGAAGCGGCGCTCCAGCGCGGCGTCCTTCTCCAGGTACTTGCGGTACTCGTCCAGCGTGGTCGCGCCGATGGTCTGGAGCTCACCCCGGGCCAGCATGGGCTTGAGGATGGAGGCGGCGTCTATGGCGCCCTCAGCCGCGCCCGCGCCGACCAGCGTGTGCAGCTCGTCGATGAACAGGATGATGTCGCCGCGGGTGCGGATCTCCTTGAGCACCTTCTTGAGGCGCTCCTCGAAGTCACCGCGGTAGCGGCTGCCCGCGACCAGCGCGCCCAGGTCCAGCGTGTACAGCTGCTTGTCCTTGAGCGTCTCGGGGATCTCGCCCTTGACGATCTTCTGGGCCAGACCCTCGACCACGGCCGTCTTGCCGACGCCGGGCTCACCGATCAGGACCGGGTTGTTCTTGGTCCTGCGGGACAGGACCTGCATGACCCGCTCGATCTCCTTGTCCCTGCCGATGACCGGGTCGAGCTTGCTCTCCCGGGCGGCCTGGGTCAGGTTGCGGCCGAACTGGTCCAGCACCAGCGAGGTGGAGGGGGTGGACTCCGACGAGGCGCCGGTGGCCTGCGGTTCCTTGCCCTGGTAGCCGTGCAGCAGCTGGATGACCTGCTGGCGCACGCGGTTGAGGTCCGCGCCCAGCTTGACCAGGACCTGGGCGGCGACGCCCTCGCCCTCGCGGATCAGGCCCAGCAGTATGTGCTCGGTACCGATGTAGTTGTGGCCCAGCTGAAGCGCCTCGCGCAGCGACAGCTCCAGGACCTTCTTGGCTCTCGGGGTGAACGGGATGTGCCCCGACGGGGCCTGCTGCCCCTGGCCGATGATCTCCTCAACCTGCTGCCGAACCGCTTCGAGGCTGATACCAAGGCTCTCCAGAGCCTTGGCGGCGACGCCCTCACCCTCGTGGATGAGACCGAGCAGGATGTGCTCCGTACCGATGTAGTTGTGGTTGAGCATCCTGGCCTCTTCCTGGGCCAGAACCACCACTCGCCGCGCGCGGTCGGTAAACCTCTCGAACATGTCTCGTCGCTCCTCTACAGAGCGGTCAGGCAGGGACGGTTCACTCCGACCCAACTCTTCCGCATATCGGCCCCACAGGGATGAACCGCCCCGGGGAGCGCTGTCGCACCCGTCCGTACGGTCGACCGGCTGCCGACCAGACGTAGGCCTCCGTACGGTCGGCCGCAGCCGTCCGTGCCAGAGACTTTCCCCGACGATAGGGCGTTCACCCAACATCCAACTACCAATTGCGGCGCCAGATTTCCCTGTACGCCGAAGGCGAACGGCCCGGGCTCTCCCTGTGTCACAGGAGTGCCCGGACCGCGCACGTGTAAGCGTTATCGGCTCTGAGCGAACAAGCCGCGTGTTGTTCTTCCGACCGGACCGTTCGGTCGGGGAAAGCGGGAAATGCGCGCCGTCGACCGGAGCGGGGATGGTGTGGGACTCGGGTCCCGCGACCGGGGCCGCGGGACCGGAAGCGAGTGCCTTTCCCCGGAACCGGGAGGTGTCGCGTGCGGTCCCGATCGTTCGTGGGCGGTCGCGCGCGGAGGCGGCGTCGCGGCGCTCCGGCGCACTGCCCCGCTCCGCCTCGCCGTCCGGCCCAGCGCGTGGGTGTGGCGGCGGAGGTCTGGAGCCGCGGGGCCGCAGGAGCGCTGTCATCGACGCGGAGCCCTGTCCGGCGCTCCGTGCCGCCCGAGGGACCCGTCGGGCCCGGCGTATCCCCTGGCATCCCGTGTCACTGGGCCGCGCCGCGGCCCGGGATGGTCGGGTTCGGGTGTCTTCCCCCGGCAGGTACCGACCGTAATTCGATCAAGACCTGACAACATTTCGGCGAACCGGGGGTCGGCGGCAAACCTAGCCCTTGATGGCCTCATATTCGGCGACGATCGCCGCGGGGATACGGCCGCGCTCATTGACGGGCTTGCCCGCGGCCTTCGCCCAGGCGCGAATCTCGGCGCTGCGCTCACGGCTGGGAGCATTCCGGCTGCCGGTGCGGCGGCCCGCGCTGCGGGACGCCTTGGCCGGAGCCTTGCGGGCGGCGTCGACGAACGGAGTAAGGGCCTCACGGAGCTTGGCCGCATTACCCGCGCTGAGGTCGATTTCGTACACGGAGCCGTCCAGACCGAACGTCACCGTCTCCTCGGCCTCGCCGCCGTCGAGGTCGTCGACCAGGAAAACCTGGACCTTCTGTGCCATGGAATCAAACCTTTCAGAAGAGCGGTGTCTCCACACCTGAATGTAAAGCTATCTCGCGAGAACGCGGAAGACAATTCCCGGCGTGCCTGAAATCACCCGGACACCGTGTCGGGTTTCGGGGGTCACCGGCGGGCGCGCGGGATCGGCGAGATGGCCCGCGCACGCGCATGGCCGGTTCGTCGCTCCCCGAGGAGCGCGTGATCGGTCGAGTACCGTATCAACGACCGTCGGATTCGGTGCGTTCCCCACCCCGGACAATCGGCGTCTCGTTCGCGGCTCCCGGCTCAGCGGCCCCGGAACCATCCCTGCCCTCACCCGTGTCTTCGGCCGCCTTGTCCTTGCTGACCAGGCTTCCGTCCATCCGGCGGGGCGCCATCTCCTTGCGCAGGAGCTGGATGACGAAGGTGCAGAAGACGGCACCGACAACCACCGGTGGGATGAGCGCCGACAATACGTCGATCAGTCCGGGGGGAAGCACCGACGACAAAAAGTTCCCCATCGAAGCCGTCCACCCTTCCTGGTTGTTACTTATTGCAGCAAATACCCGACTCCGTGTCGGGCTGCTCCTGGGGGATGGCTCGCCAGGCACCCGGGCAAACGCATACCGGACATCATAGACATCGTTTGCCCCCGGTTTGACACCGGACGTACCCGAGACACCTCCGGCAAACCCGAAGGGGGCCAATGTCCGGCCGTGCGTTCGGCGCCCTGGTGTGTCCGCGGGGGAACACCGTGTCCACCGGTGTCAAATCCCGACCCTTCGTCACCGCTTCGCGGAACTTCCTTCAACGTGTGGGCGGGACTCCACCCCTGGGGTACACATTACCCGCCCCCTTCCCCGGCCCCGCCATCCGGTTGTGCATAAGCTGCGCGGACGCGGGTCGGACGCGGTGTTGGCCCGGCTGCGGCCCGTATGGGGAACTTGGTCCCGAGTGAGCGCGAAAACCTTTAGGTCCGGGTGGTTCGCGTTGCCGCGTCGAGGTGCACAAGCATGCGGGTGTTCCCGAGGGTGTTGGGCTTAACCCGCTCCAAGTCGAGAAATTCGGCGACGCCCTCGTCATAGGAACGCAGGAGTTCCTCGTACACACGGGGGGAGACCGGCGTGCCCTGGATCCGGGCAAAGCCGTGTTTGGCGAAGAAACCGGTCTCGAATGTCAGGCAGAACACACGGCGCACGCCCAACTCCCGTGCGGTGTCCAGCAGCGCGGACACGATCCGGTGTCCGACGCCGAACCCGCGCAGGGAGGGGTCCACGGCGACGGTGCGCACCTCCGCCAGGTCCTCCCAGAGCACGTGCAGCGCTCCGCAGCCCACCACGCGGTACTCGGCCCCGGCGTCGGGAGGATCGGCGCGCTCCGCTCCGGGCGCGGGGGCGTCGGGAGGGGGCGCGGCGTGCGGGGAGGCGGGGCCGGAGCCGTCGGGGACCACCTCGGCCTCGGCCACCCAGAACTCCTGGACGTCCTCGTAGAGGTTGACGGTGCTCTTGGAGAGCACGCGCCGGTCGACGGTGTAGGCGTCGACGAGGCGTCGGACGGCGGCGACGTCGCGCGTCCTGGCGCGGCGCACGTGAACATGGCGAACGGGCATAGCCGGACCAGACTACGCCCGGACCCCGAGCCCGGCGGACGCGCGCGGTCCGAAAACGCGTCGGCACCCACCGGTGCGCCGGTGGGTGCCGTGGTGGGTGCCGCGCCCACCGGATCGCCCTTACTCCGGCGAGCACCTTCTCCGGAGGTCGCCCGGCGCCGCCGCGCGACCGCGGCGCCGTGCCGCGGACGGCTCAGATGAGCTGGCGCCGCGCGGCCCAGACGACCGCCTCGATGGGCGTGTTCACGCCGAGCACGTCGCAGATGTTGCGGATGCGGCGACGCAGGGTGCGCGCGCTGAGTTCGAGGTGCCGGGCCGCCACCTCCGTGGTGACACCGGTGGCGATCTCAGCGAGCAGTTCGAGTTCCTCGTGGTTCAGTTCCACCGGCGCGTAGGGGCTGCTCACAGCCGTCTCGTGCGGGCGGGCCTGCAGGGGGACCACGTTCTCCCGGTGCTCCCTGGTCTGAAGGGTGCCCTGCTCATCAGCGGTACGTCGTACGAGTGTGGCCTGTTCCACTCCGTCCTCCCTCATCATGTGAGTGCGGAACATCGACTCGTCACCTGGCGGACGCGAGCGCGCCGGACACGGGTCTCCCCCTGGTCCGGCGCGACGGAAGACTCCCGGGCGCACCGCTGTCCCCCGCGTATCCCTCTGGCACAGGGACCGGGGGCGGGCGCACGGACGTCGCAGGGGCCGGTTCGCTGGAGGCTGGGACGGACAGACTCCACCGAGGGCGCGCATGCGCGCGGGAACGCGGACCGCGTCCGGCGGTCCCTCTCCCCGCTCACCGTCGTTCTCGATCCACTTCGGCGAACTCCACGGGTCTCGACCCGCTCACAGCACGCTAGGCCGCAGAGATGATACCGTCAAGGCCCCATAAATCACCATGTGTAGTTATGGCAGCCCCTTCCGTGACAAAGTAATGGAAGGGAAAATACGCTGACTACATTGACCTGCGTAAACAACGTTCAGCGGAGAGTGGCCGAGTTCGCCCGGCCCCGGTCGGCAAAAACTTCGGAACTGTCCGACGGGTCACGCGGCCGTGGCCCCCGGTTCGCACGGCCTGTCCGGCCGGGACGGCGGAACCCGTGGTACGGGCCCTGTCCCGGCTGAGGGGACGGGGCCGCCGCACCGTGTGTGCGACGGCCCCGCCCCGCCTTTCGGTCATCCGGCCGACGCCGTTATATCCCCGGTAAATCCGGGACCATGGTGCTCCGACTCAATCCCCGGAAGGCTTCACGAGCGGGAAAAGGACAGTTTCCCGGATGTTCTTTCCGGTGAAGGCCATGAGGAGGCGGTCGATACCGACGCCCACACCGCCGGTCGGCGGCATTCCGTACTCCAGGGCCCGCAGGAAGTCCTCGTCCAGCTGCATCGCCTCGGGGTCGCCCTCCGCGGCCATCAGCGACTGCCGGGTGAGGCGCTCGCGCTGCTCGACCGGGTCGACCAGCTCCGAGTAGCCCGTGCCCATCTCCATGCCGAACCCGATGAGGTCCCACTTCTCGGTGAGCAGCGGGTCCTCGCGGTGCTGCCGGGTGAGCGGGCTGGTCTCCACCGGGAAGTCGCGCACGAAGGTGGGCTGGACCAGCGTGTGCTCCACCAGCTCCTCGAAGACGTGCTCCACGAGCTTGCCCTGTCCCCAGGAGGGGTCGTACTCCACTCCCCGGGAGTCGGCCAGGCGGCGGACCTCGTCGATCGGCGTGCGCGGGTCGACCTCGGCCCCCAGCGCCTCGGACACCGCCCCGTACAGGGTGACCTGCGGCCACTCCCCGCCCAGGTCGTAGGTGCGCCCGTCCCGCTCGACCACCGTCGAGCCGAACACGGCGCGCGCCGCCTCCTGGATGAGTTCGCGGGTCAGGTCGGCCATGACGTTGTAGTCGGCGTAGGCCTGGTAGAACTCCAGCATCGTGAACTCGGGGTTGTGCGTGGAGTCCGCGCCCTCGTTGCGGAAGTTGCGGTTGACCTCGAAGACCTTCTCCAGACCGCCCACGACCAGCCGCTTGAGGGACAGCTCGGGGGCGATGCGCAGGTACAGGTCCATGTCGTAGGCGTTGATGTGGGTGGTGAAGGGGCGCGCCGTGGCGCCGCCGTGCACCCGCATCAGCATGGGCGTCTCGACCTCGACGAAGTCGCGGGAGGCGAGCCCCTCCCGGATCGCGCGGATGGCGGCCGAGCGGCGGCGCACCATCTGCTGGGACTCGGGGTTGACGATGAGGTCGACGTAGCGCTGGCGGACCCGGGCCTCGGGGTCGGTCAGGCCCTTGTGCTTCTCCGGGAGCGGGCGCAGGCACTTGGCGGTCAGCGTCCAGGAGGTCACCAGGATCGACAGCTCACCGCGACGGGAGGTGATGACCTCGCCCTCCACGCCCACGTGGTCGCCGAGGTCGACGTCGGCCTTCCAGGCGTCCAGGCGCTCCCGGCCCACCTGGTCCAGGGACAGCATGATCTGGATGTCGCCGGTCTCGTCGCGCAGGGTGGCGAAGCACAGCTTGCCGCCGGTGCGGTAGAGCATGACGCGTCCGGCGACGGAGACCTCCGCGCCCGTGCGGGTGTCCGGCTCCAGTCCCTGGTGTTTGTCGCGCACGGCCCCGATCGACGTGGACCGCGGGAAGGTCACGGGAAAGGGGTCGGTGCCCTCCTCCCGCAGCCGGTCCAGCTTCTGGCGCCGGACCCGCATCTGTTCGGGCAGGTCGTCGTAGGTGTCGTCGTGCGCGTCATTCACGCGCACGATCCTACCGGCGGCCGCGGTCCGGCCCGACCGGTCGGCGTCCGCGGGAACGGGGCGCGCTCCGGTGGTCGGGGTCCCGTCCCGGGGTAGGGGCACGGCGGGTCGGCAGTGACGCGGATCACTAGTATTGCGCTGCCCTGCCCCGCGCCTTCACATCCGAGAGCAGTACCTACCGAGAGACGGACCCCACTGGTGAGTGTCGAGGGAAGCACGAGAGCCGTCGTCACGGCGCTGTGCGCGAACCTGGGAATCGCCGCGACGAAGTTCGTGGCCTACCTCCTGACCGGATCGTCGTCGATGATGGCCGAGTCCATCCACTCGGTCGCCGACTCCAGCAACCAGGCGCTGCTGCTGATCGGCGGCAAGCGGGCGCGCCGGGGCGCCACGGAGGAGCACCCCTTCGGCTACGGCCGCGAGCGCTACGTGTACGCGTTCATGGTGGCGATCGTGCTGTTCAGCCTGGGCGGCCTGTTCGCGCTCTACGAGGCCTGGCACAAGATCTCCCACCCCGAGCCGATCACGTCCTGGCAGTGGGTCCCCGTGGCCGTGCTGCTGGTGGCGATCGTGCTGGAGTCGTTCGCCATGCGCACGGCGGTCAAGGAGTCCAACGCGGTCCGGGGCAAGGCGGGCTGGGTGCAGTTCGTCCGCCGCTCCAAGTCCCCCGAGCTGCCGGTGATCCTGCTGGAGGACGCCGGCGCCCTGCTGGGCCTGGTGTTCGCCCTGGCCGGTGTCAGTCTGACCCTGTTCACGGGCGACGGCCTGTGGGACGGCCTGGGCACCGCCGCCATCGGCGTCCTGCTGGTGGTCATCGCGGTCGTGCTGGCCGTCGAGGTCAAGAGCCTGCTCATCGGCGAGTCCGCCACGAGCGAGAACGTGCGGGCCATCCGCCGGGCCATCGAGTCGGTCGAGGACATCGACCGCCTGATCCACATGCGCACCCAGCACGTGGGCCCCGAGGAGCTGCTGGTGGCCGCGAAGGTGGCCGTGGACGCGCACGACGACGCGGGCCGGATCACGCGGGCGATCAACGAGGCCGAGGAGCGCATCCGGACGGCGGTGCCCATCGCCACGCTGGTCTACATCGAGCCGGACCTGTTCCGCGGCGGGGCCTCGCCGGAGGCTTCCCCCGGCACCGTCTCCTCGGGCTGAACCGGGGGTGGCGCGGCGGCCGGGGCCGGTCGCCGCACCACCGCGGCCACGAACTCCCGGAAACCGTTTCTTTACACACGGTAACAGGTGTAATATGGGTGCATGAGTCGCACAAACATTGACATCGACGACGAACTGGTCACTACCGCCATGGAACGCTTCCAGGTGAGCACCAAGCGCGAAGCCGTGGACATCGCCCTTCGCCGGGCCGTGGGCACACCTCTCACCAAGGAGTTCCTCCTCAGCCTGGAGGGCATCGGCTGGGAGGGCGACCTGGAAGAGATGCGCCGCTCCGGCTTCGAGGGCGGGGCGCCCGCCTCGTGAACACCGTCTATCTGGTGGACAGCTCCGCCTGGGTGGAGTACCTGCGCAAGACCGGTTCCGAGACCCACGTCTTCGTCAGGGAACTCATCGAGCGCGGCGTCCACCTGGCCACGACCGAACCCGTCGCCGCCGAGATCCTGAGCGGGGCGAAGAGCTCCACCGAGCTCCAGCAGCTGGAACGCCTCACCGACGGCCTGATCCAGCTGTCTCTGGACAACAGGCTCGACTTCCACCATTCGGCGGGCATCTACCGTGAGGCCCGCTCCAGGGGTAAGACGATCCGCAAGCTCTACGACTGCCTCATCGCGGCCGTCGCCCTGCGCACCGACGCGGTCCTCGTGCACTGCGACCGCGACTTCGACCACCTCGCCGAGGTGTTCCCCCGGCTGCGCGTGCAGCGGCACGACCAGGACTGAACCCGCCGGGGCGGAAGGCCTCCTCCCTCTCCCCCGCCCCGGACCCGGATCAGCCGACGTTGCGCTCGTAGACCAGACGCAGGCCGATGAGGGTCAGCCACGGCTCGTGCAGGTCGACCGTCTCGCACTCGGCCACCACGATGGAGGCGAGCCCCCCGGTGGCCACCACGGTCACGTCGTCGGGCGCGTCGGTGAGCTCGGCGACCATGCGGTCCACGATCCCGTCCACCTGGCCCGCGAACCCGAACACGATCCCCGAGCGCAGCGCCTCGGTGGTGTTCTTGGCGATGGCCGCGCGCGGCTTGACGATCTCCACCATGTGCAGCTGGGCGCCTCGCCGTGAGAGGGCGTCCACGGAGATGTCGATGCCCGGGGCGATGGCCCCGCCCACGTACTCTCCGCGCGCGCTGACCGCGTCGAAGGTGGTCGCGGTCCCGAAGTCCACCACCACCGCGGGGCCGCCGTAGAGGTGGTTGGCGGCCAGCGCGTTGATGATCCGGTCGCTGCCCACCTCCTTGGGGTTGTCCATCCGGATCGGCACCCCGGTCTTGACGCCGGGTTCGACGATCACGGCCGGGACGTCCCCGAAGTGGCGGCGGAACATGTCCCGCATCTCGTGTTGGACCGACGGGACCGAGCAGCACAGGGCGATGCCGTCGATGTCCTCGGGGCGGCCCAGGCTGCTGCCGTCGACGAGCCCGCGCAGGACCACGGCCCACTCGTCGGCCGTGCGCCTGGTGTCGGTTCCCACCCTCCAGTGTTCGAGAAGGTCGTCGGATGCGAAGAGACCGAAGACCGTCTCGGAGTTGCCGACGTCGATCGCGAGCAGCATGCTGGGGGCCTCATCCGTGGTCGAAGTGGTGTGTTCTCAAGGAATCTTCCACCAACCGGGCCGCTCACAACAGGTCAAGCGCGATATCCAGCGCCGGGCTGGAGTGGGTGAGCGCCCCGACCGCCAGGTAGTCCACCCCGGTGCGGGCCACGTCACCCGCCACGTCCAGGGTCAGGCCGCCGGAGGACTCCAGCCGCGCACGGCCCGCGACCAGCGCGACCGCCTCGCGGAGCCGCTCGACGGTGAAGTTGTCGAGCAGGATCTCCTCGGCGCCCGCGGCGATGGCGTCCTCGATCTGGTCGGTCCGGTCCACCTCCACCTCCAGGGGGAGGTCGGGGAAGCGCGCGCGGATGGCGCGGACCGCCTCGCCGACGCCGCCCGCGGCGACGACGTGGTTGTCCTTGACCAGTCCGGCGTCGCTGAGGCCGTAGCGGTGGTTGACCCCGCCGCCGCAGCGCACGGCGTACTTCTCCAGCGCGCGCAGCCCCGGCCGGGTCTTGCGGCTGTCCCGGATCCGGGCGCCGGTCCCGGCCACGGCGTCCACCCAGGCGCGGGTGGCGGTGGCGATTCCGGACATGTGGGTGAGGAAGTTGAGCGCGGTCCGCTCCGCGGTGAGCAGGTCGCGGGTGCGCGCGGTGACCGTCATCAGGACGTCGCCGCGCTTGACCGCGTCGCCGTCGGCCACGGTCCGGTGCGCCTCCAGGGCCCCGTCGGCGACCAGCCAGAAGACGAGTTCGGCGAGCGGGAGGCCGCTGACGGTGCCGTCGGCGCGGGCCACCACGTGCGCGGTGCGCACCTGGTCGCCGGGGATGGTCGCGACGGTGGTGACGTCGATGCCCGGCCCCGCGGTGAGGTCCTCGGACAGGGCGCGGCGGACCAGGTCCACGTGGGACTGCGAGGGGGCGGTGTACGGGAGGGAGAACTCGGCGCGCGCGTCCGGGTGGGCGTCCGACGCCTCCAGAACCCCGCCGGCGCCCGGACCGGCGAGGGGGAGGCCGATGGAGTCCAGTTCCGCGGTGAGCGCGGGCGGCAGGGAGGGCGTCCAGTCCTCATCCGTGGTCACGATGGTGTTCCCTTCCAGTCGGACGACGACAGGGCGGATCCGGAGCCCGGGCACGGGCTCGGGGTGGTCGGCGCGCTGGTGCGCGCCCCTGCTCTCGGTCCTGTGCAGCGCGGCGGCGGCCACGAGCCGAGCCGCGGTGAGCAGGTTGGCGGTCTCCCAGGCGGCCACGTCGGGGGTGGCCGGGGAACCGGGACGGGCGAGGCCGTCGAGTTCGGCGGTCAGCTCGGCGAGCCCCTCACCGGTGCGCAGCACCCCGGCGTGGCGCGACATGAGGGTGCGCACGCGGGCCGCGGCGGCGGGGTCGGGAAGCGGGGTGACGGTGCCGACGGCCTCGGCCCGCGCGGACCGGGGGGCGGGGTCGACCGCCAGGCGGGCGGCGATCCGGTCGGCGTAGACCAGGCCCTCCAGCAGGGAGTTGGAGGCGAGCCGGTTGGCGCCGTGCACCCCCGTGCGGGCGACCTCGCCCACGGCCCACAGGCCGGGGACCGAGGTGCGGCCGTCGATGTCGACCTCGGCGCCGCCGGAGGCGTAGTGGGCGGCGGGGGCGACGGGGACCGGCTGGGCGAGCGGGTCGATGCCGTGCTCGCGGCAGGAGGCGAGGATGGTCGGGAAGCGCCGCTCCCAGGTGGCCCGGCCGAAGTGGCGGGTCTCCAGGTAGACGTGGTCCACGCCCTGCTCGGCCATCGTGCGGGCGATGGTGCGCGCCACCACGTCGCGGGGGGCGAGGTCGGCCAGCTCGTGGACGCCCTCCATGATGCGCCTGCCTTCGGCGTCCACCAGATAGGCGCCCTCGCCGCGCAGGGCCTCGGAGACCAGGGGCTGGCGCCCGCGCGCCTCGGGGCCGAGCCAGAGCACCGTGGGGTGGAACTGGATGAACTCCAGGTCGCGCAGGCGCGCCCCGGCGCGGGCGGCCAGGGCGAGGCCGTCGCCGGTGGACACGGGCGGGTTGGTGGTGGCGGCGAAGACCTGCCCCATGCCGCCGGTGGCCAGCACCACGGCGGGGGCCAGGACAGCGCCGACGCCGTCGCGGGCGCCCTCGCCCATGACGTGCAGGGTGGCGCCGCACACCGCTCCCGTGTCGGGGTCGCGCAGGGCGTCCAGGGCCACGGCGTGCTCGACGGCCTCGATGCGCTCCTCGGCCAGGACGGCGGCCACCAGGGCGCGCTGGATCTCGGCGCCGGTGGCGTCGCCGCCCGCGTGCGCGACGCGGTCGGCGCGGTGGCCGCCCTCGCGGGTGAGGGCCAGGGCGCCGTCCTCGGCGAGGTCGAACTCGGCGCCCAGCCCGATGAGCCAGCGCAGGGCGTCGGGGCCCTCGGCGGCCAGGACGTTGACGGCGTGGGGGTCGGACAGGCCCGCCCCCGCCAGGTGGGTGTCGACCATGTGGGCGACGGGCCCGTCCTCGGGCGCCATGGCGGCGGCGATCCCGCCCTGGGCGTAGGCGGTGGAGCCGGTGGACAGGCGGTCCTTGGTGACGAGCACGACCCGGCCGCGTTCGGTGCGCTGGACGTAGCGCAGCGCGGTGCTCAGACCGGCGATGCCCGAGCCGACGACCGCCACGTCGGCCTCGATCGTCCACCCCGGCTCGGGGGCGTCGAGCCGCGTCTGGAGGGATGTGCTCATCCGTGTTCTCTCTTCCGGGGTGCCGCCGGTACGCGGCGCTGGTGTGCGGGGGATCCGGCCCACCCCTGGGACGCGGGGCGGGGTCGGCCTAGAGGGTCAGGGACACGTTGTCGATGAGCCGGGTCGCGCCCACGCGGGCGGCGACGGCCAGGACGGCCTCGCCCGTGTGGTCGGCGGGGACGTCGGCGAAGGTGGCGGGGTCCACCAACGCGAGGTAGTCGAGTTCGACGGGGGGTTCGGCCCCGGCCGCGTCGTCCAGGACGGCCCGGGCCGCGGCGCGGACGGCGTCGGGGCCCCCCGGGACGGCGGCGCGGCCCGCCTCCAGGGCGCGGGACAGGGACAGGGCACTGGTGCGCTCGGCCCCGGAGAGGTAGACGTTGCGGCTGGAGGTGGCCAGGCCGTCGGGGTCGCGCAGGGTGGGCGCGCCGACGATCTCCACGGGCATGTTGAGGTCGGCGGCCATGCGGCGGACCACGGCGAGCTGCTGGGCGTCCTTGCTGCCGAAGACCGCGAGGTCCGGGCCGACCAGGTGCAGGAGCTTGCTGACCACGGTGAGCACGCCGGTGAAGAACCCGGGGCGGGAGGCGCCCTCCAGCCGGTCGCCCATCGCGCCCGCGTGGACGGTGACCGTCTGCTCGGCGGGGTACATGGTGTCGACTCCGGGGGCGAAGACCACGTCGACGCCCTCCTCCGCGCACACGGCGGTGTCGGTGTCCAGGGTGCGCGGGTAGCGGTCGAAGTCCTCGTTGGGCCCGAACTGGAGCGGGTTGACGAAGACGCTGACGACCACGGTGTCGGCGCGCTCGCGGGCCAGGCGCATGAGGCTGCGGTGGCCCTCGTGCAGGGCGCCCATGGTGGGGACGAGGGCGACGCGCCCGGCGCCCGTGAGGGCGCGGCGCAGCTCGTCGGGCGTGTGCGCGACGAGGGGGGCGGGGGCGGCGGGGTGCGGTGCGGTCATCGGTGGTTTCCCGTGGTGGTGTTCTGCGTCGCGGCGGCCGTGCGCGCGCCGGACCCGGCGGCGTCTCAGCGGCGGAGGACGTCGAGCAGGCGCGCGGCGTCCTCGGGCTTGAGCATTCCGGCGTTGATGGCGCGGTCGGCGGTGAGCCGGGCGAGTTCGACGTAGCTGGCCACGCTCTCGGGGGCGTTCTCCCGCAGCTGCTCGATGTGCCCGGCGACGGTTCCGGCGTCGCCGCGCAGGACGGGGCCGCTGAGCCCGTGGATGCCCAGCCGCAGGGCGTTGTCCAGGGCCGCGCTGAGCATGGGCGCGAGCATGCGGCCGGGTTCGGGGACCCCGGCGGAGGCGAGCAGGGCGGCGCTGTCGGAGACCAGGGTGACCAGGTGGTTGGCGCCCCCGGCGAGGGCCGCGTGGTAGAGGGTGCGCTTGTCCTCGGTGATCCACACGGGTTCGGCTCCCATCTCGACGACGAGGGCCTCGGCGATGGGGCGCAGCTGCTCGGGCGCGGTGACGCCGAACGCGCAGTTGGCGAGGCGGTCGACGTCCTCGTCGCGCCCGGTGAAGGTCATGGCGGGGTGGAGCGCGAGGGGCAGCGCGCCGACGAGGGTGGCGGGGGCCAGGACACCGTAGCCGTGGGCGCCGCTGGCGTGGACGAGGATCTTGCCGCGCAGGTCGGTGCCGGTGGAGGCGAGCCCCTCGACGAGTTCGGGAAGGGCGTCGTCGGGGACGGTGAGCAGGACGAGGTCGCTGGCCTCGGCGACCTGAGCCGGTTCGAGCACGCGCGCGGTGGGCAGGCGGTCGGCGACGCGGGCACGGGAGGCGTCGGAGACCGCGGAGGCGGCGACGACCTTGTGCCCGGCCCGGCCGAGGGCCTGTCCGAGGACGGAGCCGACCCGGCCGGATCCGATGACGCCGATCCGCAGGCGGGCGGGGCGTCCCTGCGTCGTCTCCATGTGTGCCCCCTCGTGGTCCGAACGCGTGGGGCGCGTCCGGTTCCTGTCGTACCGGGGCGCCTGAGCACACGATAGTCCTCCCCGGCCGGTGACCTGCCGACCCGCCCCCGCGCACGCGTGTGGGGGCGGACACCGCGTCCGCCCCCACCACCCGGCACGCCGACCCCCTCCGCGGGGCCGACAGGATCAGTCCTGGATGATCACCCCGGTGTTGAAGCACGAGCCCAGGGACTGGCCGAAGGCGGCGTTGGAGTTGCCGCAACCCACGTTCCCGTTCGTCAGGCCGTTGATGTAGGAGAGGTTGCCGCTGAATTCGGAATCGTGGTTGGAGGTCCAGGTGCCGACGTTCGCGGCCGCCGGTGCCGCGGTGAGGAGGACCCCGGCCGAGGCGAGGATCACGGCGCTGGTGGCGAGCGTCTTCTTGAGCACTGCGCGTCTCCTTCTGTGTCCGGTCGGGGGGACCGCCGGACGGCTGGTTGTGTGGCGGCCCCCTGGGGAGCCGCTCAAGAAATTACCCCCGGGAAGACCTTGTTTCCCCGCTTTGAACTGGCCTTATAACGAGAAGCATCCTTATGTTCACACTGCGTGCGCGCGCCTCTCGGGTGTGTTCGGGACAAAGACCCAGACATCGACGGGAGGCGTGTGCGCGCAGCGTCACCGGCCGGACGGTTTCCAGTCGGACGACAATTGCGATTGCGGTCGAGCGGAAGGGGCGGGTCGCGGACGGGGTTCGCGGGTCGGATCCGGGAGGATCGGGTGCGGGACCCGGACACGACGAAGGCGCCACCCCGTCGTCACGGGATGGCGCCTCGGCCGGGAGCCCGCCGCCCGGCGGAGCCGGGTCGGGCCGCCCTGAGCCGCTACTAGTTCTTCACGACGGCGCCGGAGTCGACGCAGTTGGCGCCGGCCACACCGAGGACCGCGATGGCGTTGCCGCAGACGTTGACCACGACCTGGTTGCCCCCCAGGACGCTGCCGTTGCCGGAGGTCGAGACGTTGCCGGAGGTCGAGACGTTGCTGTTGGCCATGGCAGGACGCCCGCGGCGGCGGCGACGATGGCACTGGCGGCGAAAGCCTTCTTCAGCATGTGGTTTCTCCCGTCGGACCGGTTGGCGGGGGGCGCCAACCGGTCGATACCATTGACTATGCGTATGACAATGAACACTCCTCGTGTTCGGTCACCATTTAGCCATACTCCCTCGCTCCGCGTGGCCATAACGCGAAAGCATTTCGCGACCGCGAGCTGGAATTATCACCTTCCGTGCGCATCCATGTCCGACATGTGAGTCACAAAAGGGAGCCCGAGAACCCCTTAATGTGACGCACACCACATCAGCGTTCGGGGGTGTCCCGGGTCCCCTCCGTACCGTCCTCGGCGGAGGTGTCGGCGGTGCCGTCTTTCCCGGCTTCCGCGACCCCTGGTCCCCAATCCTCGGATTCGGGACCTTCGGCCCCCGGCGCCAGGAAACGCGGACGGCCGCCCGGCGGCGGCGCGTCCGCAGCCGGGGCCTCGACGCGCGTCGGGTCCTGCGCGTCCTCGATGTGCGCCGACGCCGCCCCGGCGGACGCGGGTTCTCCGGGCCCGGCCTCCTCGAAGGGGGGCCGCCCCGCGGCCCCGGTCCGGCGGGTGAGGGTGGCTCGGGTCGCCCAGCGCTCCGTGCCCGCCGCGGGCACCCGGGCCCGGCGCCCGTACTCGGTCAGCGCGTCCAGGAAGCGGCGCGCCTCCCGGGCCCGGCGCCCGTGGGCCCTGGCGCGGACCGGCCCCGGGGGCGTGTCCACGTCCACCGCGACACGTCCCGTCAGGCGGGCCAGCGGCCCGGCCACCAGGCGCGCCGTCTGGACGCGTTCCACCGGGACGATCTCGGTCACCAGGCAGAACAGGCCGCGCGTGCTGACGAAGAGGTGCTCGTCCACGCCCATCAGGTTCGGCACCGGCCTGTCGTTGGGCACGAGCGGCACATGGGCCGCCTCGCTCTCCGGGAACAGCTCGTTGACCAGGGCGAAGGCCGTGCGGCGCGGCGCCACGGGCAGCAGGGTGGACGAGTCGGCCTGGCGCGCGCCCGCGTAACCGGCCACGTTGGCCTCGACCCGGGCCACGCCCAGGGCCCGCCAGAGCAGGGGCTCGACCACGCGCACGGCCTGCACGCGCCCCGGCGGGACCGTCTGCATGCGCCGCTGGAACATGCCGTAGCGCAGGCGCAGACCGTCGGAGGAGAGGGAGGCGTAGTAGTCGGTGTAGCGGGCCAGGGGCCCCCAGAAGTAGCGCAGCAGCCCCAGGGTGAGCGGGAGGAGCGCGCCCACCACGCCCGCTTCCGCGAAGACCGCGCCCGCGGTGGCGAGCATGAGCAGCGCGATGAAGGACAGCAGGACCGGCACGCGGAAGGTCAGCGCGCCGAGCAGCAGCAGGAAGGGCAGCCGGTAGAACGGCCACTCCGGCGCCTCGGGCGAGCGCCCGGGGAGTCCGGCGGCGTGTGCGAGGACCGCCACGCGCAGGCGCTCGGCCAGGACGCGGGGCAGGCAGCGCAGCCGGATGTCGCTCCCGTCGCCTCCCGCCAGCTCGATGCGCAGCTCGGCCATGCCGAACACCTGGAGGAACAGGGGCCGGACCACGTCCACCGCCTGGAGGCGGCTGAGCGGCACCTCGCGCGAGCTGCGCCTGACCAGGCCGCTGTGGACGACCAGGTGGTCCTCGCGCAGCCCGAAGGTGGCGTACCACCACGCGGGCAGAGCGTAGGCGAGCGTGCCGAAGACGACGGCCACGGCCATCATCACGACCCAGGCGAAGCCGAAGGTGTTGAGGATGGGGCCGACCAGCGCCACGAACACCAGGGTCACCGCGACGACCTGGAGCGGGACGCTCATCCAGTGCGCACGGAACACGCCCGTGGTGACGTCGTCCTCCGGCCGCGGGGGCCGGGACGGCTGGGGCCGCCACCCGAACGGGGGCAGCATGGCGGGCGGCTGCGGCGGACCGAACGGCGGACCGGGCGGCTGCGACGGCCCGGGCGGCCCGAAGGGCGGTCCCGGAGGACCCTGGTACCACTGAGGCCCGGCGGTCCCCGGTCGGACGTGCGGGCCCGGGGGACCCTGCGGCGGCTGAGCTGGTCCGTGCACTTACAACCCCGTCGAGAAGCTCTCACTGCGCGCCGCGAGCCGGTCGCGCATCCGGACGGCCTCGGCCAGCGGCAGCCCGACCACCCGGGTGTCCGCGGTGCTGGCGGCGGTGCGCACCTGCACGGTGGCGATGCCCAGGGCCTGTTCGAGGAGGTCGGCGGTGACGTCCACGACCTGCATCCGGCCGTAGGGGATGACCACCAACTGCCTCACGAACACCCCGTAGGTGAGGTAGAGCTCCTCATCGGCCTCCGCGTAGCCCCACGACCGGCGGAAGAGCCCGGCCAGGACCCAGCCCGCGGCCAGGACCGCCGCGGCCAGAACCGCCCAGGCGGCGGCCCAGGGCCAGGAGGCCCGCACGAGCAGCAGCACGGCGCCCCCGCCCCCGGCGAGCAGGCACAGCGTGCCCACCACGATCCGGCGGTACCAGGCCAGGGCGGGCGACACACGGCTCCAGGAGGCTTCCCCGGGCGGTGCGAACGCCGCGTCGAGTGGCCTGGAGGGCCCGGGCGGCGGTGTCGTGTCACTGGTCTCCACGGAGCCAGTCAACCATCCGGGGGCAAGCACCGGCAGACCGACGCGGCGCGCAGGCGAATCCGGGCGAAAGACCCCGGGGCGTCAGAACCGGGCGCCGTCCTGCGGATCGTCGTCCTCGGGGACCCTGCAGGCGTGCTCCAGGTACAGGGCGGCGGCCAGCAGCAACCCCGACGACAGGGCCGTGCCCAGCGCGGTGAGGAACACCTCCCGGTGCACGGGCAGCACCAGCGTGTCCGACACCGACAGCGCCATCCCCGCGAAGAAGCCCAGCGCCAGGGACGCGAACAGCGCGCTGGCCTTGGCCAGGGCGACCAGGCGGGCCGCGCTGAGCGGCTGCATCGGCTCGGTCCCCGGCTCCCGGAGGATGCGCCTGCGGGTCCGCCCCGCCGTGTAGCCCTCGGCGACCGCGAGCAGCAGCAGGGTCGGGATCGCCGACCACGGCAGCAGCGGCAGCCCCGGCAGGGAGTTGGTGACCAGCACCCCGGTGAGGGCGCCGACGACCGCCAGCAGGGACGGGACCCGCCATCCGGTGGGGCGCATCCGCCCCTCCTCGTCCCGGGGCATCAGTCCCGCCCCGGCAGACGCAGCCGCAGGTCGTCGCGCCGGCGCAGTCCCTGCTCACCGCAGGCCTCCAGCAGGTCGGCGACCGGACCCCTCCCGGGCAGGCGCGCCCCGGGGTCGGCGTCCAGCCAGGGACGGAGCACGAACCCCCGTTCGTGGGCGCGCGGGTGCGGCAGGGTCAGCTCCGGGTCGTCGTCGCGCACGTCCCCGAACGCGATGACGTCCACGTCCAGCGTGCGCGGCCCCCACCGGACCCCGCGGACGCGGTCGAAGGCCCGCTCGGCCGCTCGGGCGCGCTCCAGCAGGGCGCGGGGCGGACCGTCGGTGTCCACGACCAGGACCGCGTTGAGGAAGGCGCCCTGTTCGGGGCCCCCCACCGGCGCGGTCTCGTAGACGGGGGACACCGCCACCGGGACCGGCGCGTCCGCGCCGTCCAGCAGCGTGTCCACGGCCCCCTGGAGGGCGGCCATCCGGTCCCCGAGGTTGGAGCCCAGGGAGAGTACGGCGCGCCGCCTGGCGGGGTCCTGCGCGCCCGCCGGGTCCCGGGCGTCCCCGAGGTCGCCGGGTTCGCGCCGTGTCCGCTCCCGGACCACGGTGACGGCCACGTCGGCGAACTCGTGCTCGATGGGCGCCGACGGCTTGTGCACCGTCACCTCCGCCCGCTCGACCAGCGGTTCGGCCAGGCACTCCCGGGCCAGCCGCTCGGCGAGGGTCTCGATCAGGTTGACCGGCTCCCCGGTCACGATCGCGACCAGGCGGTCGGCGAGCAGGCCGTAGTGGACGGTGTCGCCCACGTCGTCGGAGGCCGCCGCCGGGGCGGTGTCCAGGTACAGCACCGCGTCGACCACGAAGTCCTGGCCCTCCCGACGCTCGAACTCGAACACGCCGTGGTGGCCGCGGGCCCGCAGTCCGCGGAGCGCGACGCGATCGGGCATCAGGCCTCGACCTCTCCCTCGTCCTCGTCGTCCTCCATGAGCACGGGCGAGGCGTGGTGCGACCACAGCCGCCACCCCTGGTCGGTGTCCACGAACAGGTTGGTGGTCACCACCTGGCCGCCCGCGACGAAGCCGGGACTGTCCTCCTCGGCGGTCAGCACGTTCTCCTCGCACGTGACCATGGCGATGTCGCCGCCGACCCCGATGTGGGTCTCGGTGAGCACGTACTGGATGTAGGTGACGTTGGCCATGATCAGCGACCAGGCGCGCATGATCTCGGTGCGCCCGCGCAGCAGCGGCCAGCCGGGGTTGACGCACACCAGGTCGGGCGCCTCGTGCTCCTCCGCCCAGACGCTGCGCATCAGGTCGATGTCGCCGTTCTCGATGGCGCTGTAGAACTGCGCGTTGGCCTCGGCCACGCTCTCCATGACCTCCTGCCGCGACTTCACAGGCGGCCCTCCACCGGCTCGGCGCGTCCCTCGTCCAGACGGGCGCCGCCGTCGGACCAGGCCGCCGCCACGCGGACGGCGTCGGCGCTGGGACGGACGTCGTGCACCCGCACGGCCCACGCCCCCCGGTCCGCGGACAGGGTGGTGACGGCCGCGGTGGCGGCGTCGCACTCGGTGAAGGGGCGGTCCTCGCCCTTGGCGTCGCCGAGCAGGCGGCTCAGGAAGCGCTTGCGCGATCCGGCCACCAGCACGGGGCGCCCCAGCTCGTGGAAGCGCTCCAGCTCGTGCAGCAGCGCCCAGTTGTGCGCCTGCTCGGGGCGCTTGGAGAATCCCAACCCGGGGTCCAGAACGATCTGTCCGGGGTCGACACCTGCACTGATCATGGCCTCCATACGGTCGCGGAGCTCATCGAGGACCTCCTGGACGACATCCGTGTACACGGCACGGCTCTGCATGTCATGACTATGCCCACGCCAGTGCATCAACACGTAGGCAACGCCGGAAGAAGCCACGAGTCGGGCCATGGCCGGGTCTGCGAGCCCGCCGCTGACGTCGTTGACCAGCACGGCCCCGGCCTCCACGGCCTTCTCGGCGATCTCGGCGCGCATGGTGTCGACGCTGACGGCGACGCCCCGCGCGGAGAGCTCCCGCACGACCGGTTCGACCCTGCGCAGCTCCTCGGCGGCGGAGACGCGCTGCGCGCCGGGACGGGTGGACTCACCGCCTACGTCGACCAGGTCCGCGCCCTCCTCGGCCAGGCGCATCCCGTGTTCGATCGCCCTGTCGGGATCGAACCACGCGCCGCCGTCGGAGAAGGAGTCGGGGGTGACGTTCACGACCCCCATGACCAGGCACCGCCCGCGGTCGGGCAGGCCCGGAAGTGTGTGTTTCGGCCCCATAAGGATCACCCTACGCGTACGCCGGAAAACCGGAGGCGCGCGCCCGGGGCTTGTGCCCGTCCGCGGAGGCGCGAAACCCTCCCCCGCGACCGAGTCGCGGGGGAGGGTTCACGGGAAGGGCCCCTGGCTAGCGCTGGCTCAGGATCAGGCTCATCGCCTCGGAGCGGGTCCGGTCGCTGCTGCGGAAGATCCCCCGCACGGCCGAGGTGACGGTCTTGGCCCCGGGCTTGCGCACCCCGCGCATGGTCATGCACAGGTGCTCGGCCTCGACCACGACGATCACGCCGCGGGGCTGGAGGAACTCCATGATCGCGTCCGACACCTGGCCGGTGAGCCGCTCCTGCACCTGCGGCCGGCGCGCGTACACGTCCACCAGGCGGGCGAGCTTGCTCAGACCGGTGATGCGGCCGTCCGCGCCGGGGATGTAGCCCACGTGCGCCACCCCGTAGAACGGCACCAGGTGGTGCTCGCAGGTGGAGTAGAGCTCGATGTCCTTGACTAGGACCATCTCCTCGTGGTCGGCCTCGAACACGGTGGTGAGCACGTCCCCGGGCTTTTGCCCCAGCCCCGCGAACTGCTCCTCGTAGGCCCTGGCCACCCGTTCGGGCGTCTTGACCAGGCCGTCGCGGTCCGGGTCCTCGCCGATGGCGAGCAGGATCTCGCGGACGGCGCGCTCGATGCGCGGACGGTCCACGGACCTGGGCGGCAGGTCCTCGGTCGGGCTCACGAGCTCTCCTCCTCGCCTCTGTCGGACGGCCCCGGGAGCTGTCCGTTGGTCGAGGAGCCCCGGACCGCCTGGGGGTCCTGGACGTCAGTGGAGCCCTGCACCGCGTCGGCGCCCGGGACCTCGGCGCCGTTGAGCACGGCCAGCTCCTTCTTGGAGCGCACCGGGGGCCGCTCCGAGGGCTGGCGCTTGCCGTACCCCGTGTAGGAGCCGCGGGAGGGTCGCTTGACCACCGGCGCGAAGATCTCCAGCACCTGGGCCTTGGACAGGGTCTCCTTCTCCAGCAGCGCCACGACCAGGTCGTCCAGGACGTCCCGGTACTCGACGAGGACCTCGTAGGCCTCGTCGTGCGCGGACTCGATGAGGCGGCGCACCTCCTCGTCGATGATGGAGGCGATCTCCTCGGAGTACTCGCGGGCGTGCGACATCTCCCGGCCCAGGAAGGGTTCGGTGTTGCCGGAGCCGAACTTGCGGGCGCCCAGGCGCTCGCTCATGCCGTACTCGGTCACCATGTTGCGGGCCAGGCTGGTGGCCTTGTCGATGTCGTTGCCCGCGCCGGTGGTGGGCTCGTGGAAGACGAGCTCCTCCGCGGCGCGACCTCCGAGCATCATCGCGAGCTGGTCCATCATCTGCGAACGCGACGTGAGGAACTTGTCCTCCGTCGGCACCGACATCGTGTAGCCCAGGGCCCGGCCGCGCGGCAGGATGGTGATCTTGTGCACCGGGTCGGAGTTGGGCAGCGCGTGGCCCACCAGGGCGTGGCCGCCCTCGTGGTAGGCGATGACCTTCTTCTCCCGGTCGGACATCACCCGGGTCTTGCGCTCGGGACCGGCCATGACCCGTTCGATCGCCTCCTCCAGGACGGCGTGGGTGATGACGTTCCGGTCGGCGCGCGCGGACAGGAGGGCGCCCTCGTTGATGACGTTGGCCAGGTCGGCGCCGGTCATCCCGGCGGTCTGGCGGGCGATGACGTTGAAGTCGACGTCGTCCGCCATGGGCTTGCCCTTGGCGTGGACCTTGAGGATGTCGCGGCGGCCGTCCATGTCCGGGCGGTCCACGACGACCTGCCGGTCGAAGCGGCCGGGGCGCAGCAGCGCCGGGTCGAGGATGTCGGGCCGGTTGGTGGCGGCGATGAGGATGACGCCGCCCTTGACGTCGAAGCCGTCCATCTCGACCAGCATCTGGTTGAGGGTCTGCTCGCGCTCGTCGTGCCCGCCGCCCATGCCGGCGCCGCGGTGGCGGCCGACGGCGTCGATCTCGTCGATGAAGATGATCGCGGGGGCGTTGGCCTTGGCCTGCTCGAACAGGTCGCGCACGCGGGAGGCACCCACACCGACGAACATCTCGACGAAGTCCGAGCCGGAGATGGAGTAGAACGGGACCCCGGCCTCGCCGGCGACGGCGCGGGCCAGGAGGGTCTTACCGGTTCCGGGCGGGCCCATCAGGAGCACGCCCTTGGGGATCTTGGCGCCCATCGCCTGGAACTTGGCCGGGTTCTGGAGGAACTCCTTGATCTCGTGGAGCTCCTCGATGGCCTCGTCGGCCCCGGCGACGTCGGCGAAGGTGTTCTTGGGCGTGTCCTTGGTGATGAGCTTGGCCTTGGACTTGCCGAAGTTCATCACGCGCGAGCCGCCGCCCTGCATCTGGCTGAAGATGAACCAGAAGATGACGATGATGATGACCAGCGGCAGCAGGCTGAACAGCGCGGTGGTCCACACCGGTGTGGTGGCGACCGACACCTCGTAGGACTCCAGGTTGGAGCCCTCGCTGTCCAGGGAGGTCTGGAGCATCTCCGCGAGCTGGAGGCCCTGCCCCTCGACCCAGTACGCCTCGTAGATCTCGTCGTCCACGGTGGTCAGCACGATGCGCTGGTCGCGGTCGACGATCTCGGCGTTGTCCACCTCGTCCCGCTCGATGAGCTGGTGGACGGTCGAGATGTCGGTCTCCGTGGGTTGGGGACCGCCACCGACGTCGAACACGCGGAAGCCGATGATGAGCATGAGGCCGACGGCCAGGATCCAGATCCACGGACCGCGGAAAAAACGCTTCAGATTCATGTGAGCGGAACCCTGTCGGGTCCGTCCCTCCTGACCAGGCCGCCCCGCCCCAGAGGAGTTTCCGAAGCAGGACCTATCGGACACGTGGTTCCCCGGAACGTCGCCGGGATATTCGACGGTACACCTCGCCCCCGAGGGCGGGCACGCCCGCACGGACGACCGGACGGGAACCGTCATGAAAGCAACGACGACACCCCACCGCGTTGTTCCCGTGGCGCTCCCCACAGCCTCCGTACGGGTCGGTGCGAGCCCGTACGGAGTCCGGACGGCGCCTCCGCGGCGGGTCGGGCCCGCCCTCCTAGCTCTCGTAGACGTGCGGGGCGAGGGTGCCGATGAAGGGCAGGTTGCGGTACTTCTCGGCGTAGTCGAGGCCGTAGCCGACGATGAACTCGTTGGGCAGGTCGAAGCCGACGTACTCCACGTGCAGGTCCACGTCGAAGGCCAGCGGCTTGCGGATCATCGTGCAGACCTCCACCGAGCGGGGCCCGCGCGACTTCAGGTTGCCGATCAGCCACGACAGGGTCAGACCGGAGTCGATGACGTCCTCGACGATGAGGACGTCGCGGTCCTTGATGTCGGTCTCCAGGTCCTTGAGGATGCGGACCACCCCGGAGGAGGTGGTCCCGGCCCCGTAGGAGGAGACCGCCATCCAGTCCATGGAGACCGGGGTGTGCAGTACCCGGGCGAGGTCGGCCATCACCATCACCGCGCCCTTGAGCACACCGACGATGAGCAGGTCCTTGCCCGCGTAGTCGGCGTCGATGCGCGCGCCGACCTCCTCCAGGCGGGCCTTGATCTCTTCCTCGGTGACCAGGACCTTCTCCAGGTCCCGACCCATGTCTTTGGCGTCCACGCTGATGTCCTCGCTGCTGGGTTCCCCGTTTGCGGCAACCAGGATAAACGTGCCGAACGCGGCGGCGGAGCCGGACCGGCCCGCCCTCCCCCGCGGCGGCGCGTCCCGGGGGCGGACACGCCGGGCGCGGCCGGGCCTCAGCGCTCGAAACGGACACGGCCCGCGACACGGCGGCCCCGGACGCCCCCGGGCAGGTCGATGTGGGCCTGACCACGCCACTCGGTGACCAGCCGGTCCAGTTCGCGCACGTGCCGGGCGGTCAGCGCGCTGGCCGGACAGCCCGCGGCGAGCGCGGCGCGGCGCAGCACCCGGGTGCGCAGGGACTCGGGGGCCCGCTCCAGCGGTGCCACCGCCAGCACGGGCCCGACCGGGCGCGCGTCCCGCCCGTCCCCCTCGCCCGGGCCGGACGCCTCCTCGAACAGTCCGTCGGAGAGCAGGTCCAGGGTGTCGGCGTCCGCGCGCAGCATGCCCGCGGTGCGGGCGAGCGCGGCGGCGATCCCCGGGCCCAGCGCGCGCTCCAGGGCGGGCAGCGCCTCGTGGCGCACCCGCGACCGGGCGAAGCGGGGGTCGAGGTTGTGCGGGTCCTCCCACGCGTCCAGACCCATCCGGGCGCATGCCTCGCGCACGGTGGCCCGGTCCAGGTCCAGCAGGGGGCGCAGGCGGTGGCCGACGCGCGGCGCCATGCCCGCCAGCGAACGGGCCCCGGAGCCGCGGGCCAGGCCGAGCAGGACCGTCTCGGCCTGGTCGTCGAGCGTGTGGCCGAGCAGCACCACGGCGGGGGCGCGCTCGGCGACCGCGCCGTCCAGTGCCTCGTAGCGGGCGCGCCGGGCCGACGCCTCGGGCCCGCCCGGTCCGGTCACCCGCACGGTCCGGACCAGGACGGGGTCGAGCCCGAGCCCGGCCAGGACCTTGGCCACGTCCTCGGCGCGCCGGTCCGAGCCCTCCTGGAGCCCGTGGTCGACGGTGACCGCCCCCGCGGTCCGGCCGACGCGGGGGGCCTCGAAGGCCACCGCGCCCGCCAGCGCCAGGGAGTCGGCGCCGCCGCTGCACGCCACGAGAGCCGTGGTGTCGTCGGGCAGGTCGCGCAGCACCCGCCGGACCGCCGAGCGCACGGCGGCGACGGCGGGGTGCGGACCGCTCACTCGTTGACGGCGGCCGGGCGCACGACCCGGTCGACCCAGGCGGTGGGGTTGCGGATCTCCGCCAGGGTGGGCAGGGTCTCGGGCGAGGTCCACACCCGGTTGAACTCGGTCATGCCGACCTCGGCCACCACGGCGCGGACGAAGGCGGCGCCCTCCTCGTACTGGCGCATCTTCATGTCCATGCCCAGCAGCTGGCGCATGATCCGGTCGATCGGGTTGGCGGACTCGCGGCGCTTCTGGAAGCGGGCGCGGATGGTGGCGACGCTGGGCACCACCTCGGGGCCGACGGCGTCCATGACGAAGTCGCCGTGGCCCTCGGCGAGGCTCATGACCGCGGTGACCCGGTCCATGATCTCGCTCTGCTCGGGGCTCTGGATGGCGGTGATGAGGTTGCTCTCGCCCCCGCCCCGGACGGCGTCGGCGACGGCCTCGCCCGCGGCGCGCAGCCTGCCGATGAGGTCGCCCGCGTCCATCTCCGACGACAGGAGCAGCTCCTGCATGAGCCCCTGGACGTGGCCGCGCAGCCACGGCGTGGCCGTGAACTGCATGCGGTGGGTCTCCTCGTGCAGGCACACCCACAGGCGGAAGTCCCGGGGGTCGACGTCCATCTCGCGTTCGGCGTTGACGATGTTGGGCGCCACCAGCGTCAGACGGCCGGTCGGCAGGGTGCCGTCGGGGTCCGGCGGCAGGAAGAGTTCGTACTGGCCGAGGACCTTCCCCGCCAGGTAGGAGAGCACCGCTCCGAGCTGCACCCCGGTGATCCGGGAGCCGACCGCGCTGGTCAGGCTCCCGGCCGGGCTGTTGTTGAGCCGGTCGGCGCCCATCTGTTCGAGTACGGGTTCGATGACCACTCGGAACCCGTCGACGTTGGCTCGGATCCAGCCGGGGCGGTCCACGATGACCGCGGGGCCCGCTGGTTCGAGGGGGTTCATTCCGGTGAATTCGCGCACGTGCCCGGCCGCCACGGTGGAGAGTTCCCGCAACTGCGCGACGGCCTGCCGCGCGTCGGACAGGTCCACCTGCGGGCCCGGGCGCACGAGGCGGACACCGGTGTTCACGGCTACGTCCCAGTCGATCACAGTCACACCGCCAGCCTACCCACGAGGCGCGGGACGGCACGGGGATCAGGGTGGGAATTCCGGGTACCGCCCGGGATGACCCTGAGGACGACCGATTTCCCCGATTCCTCCGGTGTCACCGACGGGTTCCGCGCCGCCGGGTCGCGCGGCCGGGGGCGTACGCGTGGTGACCGGTCAGGAGCAGCCGCACTGGCTGAGCGCGGAGGCCAGGGGGTCCAGGCGGGAGCCCACTGCCTGGGGGTGGTTGGCCATGAAGGCGAACAGGAACAGGTTGCCCTCCTGGTCGTGGACGGTCCCGGCCAGGGTGCTCACCCCGTTCAGGGTGCCGGTCTTGCCGCGCACCAGCCCCGCGCCCTCGTGCGCCGCGGAGTAGGCCGAGTAGCGGCCCCCGCTGGCCAGGGTGCCCGTGGAGTTGGCCGTGGGCAGCCCGGTGATGGCGGCGTTGAGGTCGGGGCGGTCGTCGCTCGCGGCCAACCGCAGCAGCTCCACCAGGGCCCGCGGTGTGATCCTGTTCTCGGTGCTCAGGCCGCTGTTGTCCGACAGCCGCACGCCCTGCACGCCCAGGCCCTCCATCACCTGGTGGGTGGCCGCCGCGGCGCCGTCGAAGGAGGGCTCCCCGTCCAGGGCGATCGCGGTGACCCGCCCCAGCGCCTCGGCCATGTTGTTGTCGCTGGCCAGCATCATGTGCTCGACCAGCGCCGACATCGGGGGCGAGTCGACGCTGGCGACGGGCTCTCCGGAGGCCCGCTCCTCGGTGGGCGAGCCCTCGACCGTGATCCCCGCCTCCTCCAGTTGTTCGGCGAAGGCCTCGGCGGCGAACAGGGGCGGGTCCGGCACGCGCGACCCGTAGCCGCTGGCCTCGGGGGAGAACCTCCCGGAGTCGATCATCAGCGCGTGCACCGTGGCGGTGCTGCCCTCGGTGACGTAGTTGGGCTTCCAGCCGGGGCCGCTGTCCAGACCGGTGAACAGCGAGTCGTCGTAGCCGAGGGAGACCGTGTCGACGCCCTCCGCGCCAAGGGCCCGCGCCGTGCGCTCGGCCAGCTCCTTCAGGGTCGCTACCTGCGGGTAAGCTGCGGAGTCGGCGGTCGTGGTCAGGGTGACGTCGCCCTCTCCGCGCAGCACCACGCGGTCCTGTCCGGGAACCAGGTAGGCCTCGGTGCTCAGCACGTGGTCGGGTCCGACTGCGTCCAGTACGGCGACGGCCGTGGCGATTTTCGTGGTCGAGGCCGGGGTCACGGGGGCGTCCGGGTCCAGCTCGAAGAGCGTCTCACCGGTGGCGGCGTCCACGACGAAACCGGAGAGGCCCTCCTCGATCCCGGAATCCGACATGGGATCATCGAGGATGTCCGCGATCCGTTCCGGGTCCGCCGGAGTCGAGGCCGCGGGTTGCGCCGCCGCCACGCCCTCGGCGTCCGTGACCGGGTTGGGCGCCGCGGGAAGGGGCCGCGCCCCGATCACGTCGAGGGCGACAAACCCGGCAATCAGCACGAATATGTTGAGCAGGGCCAGCGCGAGGAGCGCCTCGCCTCGTACCCGTCGCACTCGGGGGCACCTGCCCTTCCTTCGGTGTAGCGGCCTGACGTTGTAGTTATACGGCGACATTAGTCGCATTGGGAGCCGAGATCAGCATGGAATTCGACGTTACGATCGAGATCCCCAAGGGGGAGCGCAACAAGTACGAGGTGGACCACGAGACCGGTCGTATCCGTCTCGACCGCATGCTGTTCACCTCCACGACCTACCCCGCCGACTACGGGTTCGTCGAGGGGACCCTCGGCGAGGACGGCGACCCCCTGGACGCCCTCGTCCTGCTCAAGGCCCCGACGTTCCCGGGCTGCCTGATCCGGGCCCGCGCCATCGGCATGTTCCGCATGCGCGACGAGGCGGGGGGCGACGACAAGCTGCTCTGCGTCCCCGCGACGGACCCGCGCCAGGAGCACCTGCGTGACATTCACCACGTGAACGAGTTCGAGCGCCTGGAGATCGAGCACTTCTTCACGGTCTACAAGGACCTGGAGCCCGGCAAGTCCGTGGAGGGCGCCACCTGGGTCGGCCGCCACGAGGCCGAGCAGGAGATCGTGGCCTCGGTCAAGCGCGCCGAGGAGGCCGGCGTGCACGGCGACGCCTCGCACATCTCCGAGGTCAAGGAGAGCTAGTCGGCTCCCGAACACACGTGTCACGGCGTCGCAGCGACGGCCCGGCGGAGGACTCCCCGCCGGGCCGCGCCGTGTCCGGGCGGCCTCAGCGCTGACCGTGCGAGGCGACCGCCCCGGGGCCGGGCAGGGGCTCGTGCGCGGAGTCCTTGGTGAGCACGTACCCCGCCAGCACGATCAGCAGCAGGGCGAACAGCAGCGCCAGGGCGACGGGCAGCAGGGAGGCCAGGCCGCGGGTCAGGAGCGGACCGCTCGGCGGTTTGGGGAAGCCCTCGCGGTCGAAGCGGTCGGCGCGCACGGCCACGTGCGTGCGGTAGCCGTCGAGTTCGGGACCGACCATGCCGTTGAGCACGCGCGTCGGGACCAGCGCGGTGTTCTCCGGCAGCCCCAGCTCGGCCGGGGCGCCGGCCTGCGGGCCGTTGGCCCGGTGGCGGGCGCACTCGGCCTCGGCGAGCGCGTGCAGCCACTCCCCCAGCCGATCGGCGTCGGCGAGGCGCCCGATGTGCGCGCGGGCGACGATCAGCGTGTCCCTGAGCACCACGTGCGCGGCGTCGCGGTCGCGCAGGACCAGGATGCAGCGCCGGTACAGCTCCGCTCCGTACGCGTCGAGAAGCCTGGCGTAGGCGTCCTCCGGCGGAGTACGGCCGGAGCGCAGGGCGTGGAGAAGATCCCGGTCCGTCATAGACCAAGAATCTACGCCGCGCGCGGCACGGTGCTCACCGCTTTGTCGAATCCGGTGGCGGCGGGGCGGGCCCACCGGCTCGGGAGCGCAGCCACAGCAGCACGAAGGTGAGCGCGGTCAGGACGGCGACGAGCAGGGCCTCCCCCGGTCCGAGGAAGCCGAGCGCCATCACCCAGGCCGCCGCGACGACGAGCGCGCGCACCAGGACGCGCGCCCACAGTCCCGGCGCCTCGGTGCTCAACTGCGCCTTCCGGGGACGGATGCCATAACGGCCGCTCCTGTCACTACGGCTGGGGGATGGAGCCCTTTCCGGCGGTGGCCGCACACCGTACTCGGGTTCCACATGTCACCACCACGGAGCGCCGCCCGCAACACGCCCCGCGAACGCCGGGGTGAGGGGGGCGACACGCGGGGCCACCGCACCGTCGCTTGACTCCTCCCGGCCTTTGCTGGTCTCCTTACACCCATGTATCCGCGCACGCGCACCGACGCCATGGCTCGTACGGCCCCCGGGGCCTCCTGCCGCCTGGCCCGTGCGGCGTGTCCGTGTTGTCGTCGCTGAGTCGCAGCCGAGGCGTCCTCGTACGCCGCCGACCGACCGCGTGCCCCTCCGCGCCCCCAAGTCCATCGTGGACGCCGGGCGCTGGGCACCTCCCCGCAGGGTGATCTCCGTCTCCGCGTGAATCCGCGGGGCCGCTCCCCCTGCCGCCCCGGCGCACCGGGGCTTCCAGACGACATCCGCGCGCTCCCGTTCCCGGGGCGCGCACACGTGAAGGATCCTCTCACGATGCCCCAGCGCACTCTCTCCGGCACTGCCGTACTCCCCGCTCCCCACAACGCCACCGCACCGGCCGCCGCTGCACCGGCCGCCGCCGCACCGGCCCCGTCGTCCGCGCCGTCCCCGAGGAGCGCGCCCGTCTCCCTGGAGGGGATCGGCGACGTGGTGGACGCCGGACGCCGCTCCGGCTACGCCCACCTGGGCGAGCGCCGCATGCCGACCCTCGGCCGCCTGGTGACCGCCGCCCGGGGCGCCGCCGCCTCCCTGGGCGGGCCCACGCTGCGGCCGTCCCGGCGGGGGCGCTGGCAGCTCGTCCCCCGCGCGGCCCGGCGCCAGGCGGGCGGCAGGCTCCGCGTGACCGCGGTGGCCCTCGAACCCAACAGTTTCGTGTCCGGACCCGCCCCGCACCCGTCCCGACAGCACGGCATGGAGGTGCTGTACCTGGTCAGCGGGCGCGCGCACCTGATCGCCTCCGCCTCGGACGGGCAGATGCGCTCGGCGTCGGAGCTGTCCGCCGGCCGGGCCCGGGTGGTGGGCTCCGCCGAGGGCAGCGGTGGCCGCCACCACCTCGTCAACACCGGCGACGAGGTGGCCGTGGTGGTCCGGGTGACCGCCTGAACGGGCGCACGGACACGCGAACTCACTCATCGCCGCCCCGTTCGGTCGCGGCCGCGCGCAGGGCGGCGTCGACCGCCTCGACCGACCTGAGGACGGCGGCCATGCGCTGTCCCTCCGCGAGGTAGGCGTTCATGACCTGGTCGAGGGCGTGGGGCGGCATGTGGTCGCGCAGGTCGACCCGGGCGGTCCGGTAGCCCTCCCGGGCGGCCTCCAGCGCCGAGGAGACGTACTGGTGGGCCAGCCGGGACAGGGCGACCGGATGGCGCCTCAGGACGCCGTGCAGCCGGTAGTCGGCGGGCACGTGGTCGAACAGCCACACCAGGGCCGTTTGTTCGAAGGAGTCCGCCCCGGGCGGGTGGACGCTCGCGGGCCAGTCCGGCGTCAGCGACTGATCGGGCATGCCTCCGATCATACCCGCTGTTCGAAAACCTGTTCGATGCGGCCAGGGGTCAGTCCACGGTCCCGGAGGATCCGGGCGTCCCGCCCTCGGCGGACTCGCGTCTCTCCATCTCCACCCGGATGGCCTGCTCCGCGGCGTCCACGGCGGCACGCGCGGTGATGGCGTTCGTGTGCGCCCGGTCCAGCTCCTCCAGGAGGATGCAGTCGAAGGAGACGCGGGCGTCGTGAATGGCTGCTTCGAGTTGACGTGATGCCTCTTCCAGACTCATGTCCCTCTTCCTTCCCCAGAAGTCGGCACTTGCACATCAAGGGCCCCAGGCGTCTCCCGCCGCGGTGCGCGCGGCACGCTCTCCCGGCGGACTGTCCCCCCGCCGTTCTACGATGTCCACGAATCGCCGCTGTTCACGGCGGTGTCGACCGTCCGACCGAGAGGATCCCATGCGCAACCGCTATCCCGGGACATGCACCGACTGCCAGTCCTCCGTCGGCGCCGGTGAGGGTGTCGTCGTCAAGGAGGGCGGCCGGTGGCGCACCTACTGCGCGGAGCACGAGCCGCGCCCCACCCCTCCCGTCCGGGGCGGCCACCCCGGCTGGCACACCACTCCCCTGCTGGGGTTCGACACCGAGACCTCCTCCCGCGACCCCGACACCGCCTTCCTCGTCTCGGCCGCGCTGGTGGACCGCGAGGGCAAGGCCCGCACCTGGCTGGTGGACCCGGGCCCCCGCGAGATCCCCGCGGACGCCGTCGCCGTCCACGGCATCAGCACCGAGCGGGCACGGGCCGAGGGCCGCCCCGCCGGGGAGTGCCTGGAGGAGATCGGCCAGGCACTGGCCGACCAGCTCTCCTCGGGGCAGGGGCTGGTGGTCTTCAACGCCCCCTACGACCTCCGGGTGCTCTCCGGGGAGATGCGGCGGCACGGGCTGACCCCCCTCGCGGAACGCCTGAGCGGCCCGCTGGCGCCCGTGGTGGACCCGCTGGTGATCGACCGGGGCGTGGAGCCCTACCGCAGGGGCAAGCGCAACCTGGGCGCCATGTGCGAGTACTACGGCGTGGAGCTGACCGACGCCCACACCGCGGCCGCCGACGCCTCGGCTGCGCTGGCCCTGGCCGAGGAGATCGGCGCCAGGCACCCCGAACTCGCCGCCGTCAGCCTGGCCGAGCTGCACCAGCGCCAGGTCGACTGGTCCCTGGCCTTCGCCCGCAACCGCCAGGAGTGGATGGACCGCAGCAAACCCGGCCACGGAACCGTGGTGGACGGCACCTGGCCCTGACGGGCCGGTCCACGGCGGTGCCGGTGCGCCGCGCGGGGCCCGTGCGCTCCCGGCGTGTGCGGTCGGGCGCGGAAGCGGGTAGGCCCCGAAGAGACGCGATCTTGGGGGACGACATGGTCTACTTCATCCTGGTGCTGCTGGCGATATGGCTCATCCTCGCCATCCTGGGCATGGTCATCAAGGGCCTGCTCTGGCTCGCCGTCATCGGCGCCGTCCTGTTCGTGGCCACCGCCGTGTGGGGCTGGTTCCAGAACCGGCAGCGCGCCTGAGGGCGGCGCGGGGCCCGGGCCGGACGGCGGTACGGTCCGCGAGGCGCCTCGGGCCCCCGCGGGCCGTCGGGGTCGAAGGGTCGTGGACGCCCCGGGAGCTGTGACACGGCTTCGTGCCGCCCATGTCCGCCAACGGCGTCCACTTGGACATCGCGCGGTTGGTCGGGCACAGCGGCACGGCCGCGACCGAGCTCGTCCACCGCGAGGAGCTGCGGCCGGTGATCACCGAGGGAGCCCACATCATGGGGGACCTCTTCGCCGAGTAGGCATTGGTCACCCAATTGGTCACCAACGCGAAACGCCACCCCGGACCGGGGTGGCGTTTCGGCTGGAGCCGCCTGTCGGAATCGAACCGACGACCTATTCATTACGAGTGAATCGCTCTGCCGACTGAGCTAAGGCGGCGCGCCGCCGCGTGTTCCACGCGGCGATGCGGTCACCATTCTAGCCCCTCGGCGGAGTGCCGGGGACACGGCGGCCTGCTCACCCGGCCGCCGGCCTCAGGCGCAGGCCATGCCGTCCTCGGGCACGGTGAGGTCGACCAGGTAGGCGTCCACCATCGCGTCGACGCACTGGTCGCCCATCCGGTAACCGGTGTGTCCGTCGCCGTCGCGGGTCACCAGGAAACCCGAGTCGAGCTGCTCCGCGAGCGCCTCGGACCACGCGTACGGGGTGGCCGAGTCCCGGGTGGTGCCCAGCACCATGACGGGCGCGGCTCCGTCCCCGTCCAGCTCCACGGGCGGGTCGACCGCCTCCTCCGGCCAGTACGCGCAGGGCAGGGCGCCCCACGCCAGGCTGGGGCCGAAGATCGGTGACTCCTCACCGGCCCGGGCCGCGGCCTCGGTGTAGGCCTCCACGTCGCGCGGGCTGGGCGAGTCGGAGCAGTTCACCGCGATGAGCGCGGCCGTGGAGTTGACGTAGGCGTCCGTGTCGCTCCGGCTGTAGAGGTCGTCGGCGAGCTGGAGCAGAAGGGTGCCGTCGCCCTCCGTACCGGCGGTGAGGGCCTCGCGCACGCGCGGCCACCAGTCCTCGGTGTAGAGCGCGGCGAGCACGCCCAGTTCGGCGCGGGCGCGGTTGACCTCGCGGTCGTCCATGCTGTTGGACAGGGGGTTCTCGGCGGTGTCGGCTAGGAAGGCGGTCAGCGCCCCGATGCCGTCGTCCACGCTGTCGCCGGGGGCGCCGAGCGGGCAGTCCGACCGGCTCAGGCAGTCCTCCACGAAGGCCCGCAGGGCGGTCTCGAACCCGGTCGCCTGCTGCACGCTGAGGTCGAGCTGCCCCTGGCTGGGGTCCACTGCGCCGTCGAGCACCAGCGCGCGGACGCGGTCGGGGAACTGCTCGGCGTAGTGGGCGCCGATGCTGGTGCCGTAGGAGGCGCCCAGGTAGGTGAGCTTCTCGTCGCCGAGCAGGGCGCGCAGCAGATCCATGTCGCGGGCCACGTCCGCGGTGCCCACGTGCCGCATCAGCTCGGGGTGGTTGGCCTGGCAGGCCTCGACGAAGCCGCGGCTGTCCTCCTCCAGCTCGGCCAGCTCGGCCGCGGAGACCTCGGACATGTCGCCGTCGCCCTCGACGCTGTCCACCCCGCCGAGGAACTCGTCGATGCCCTCGGCGTCCAGGCAGGTCAGCGGTGAGCTGCGACCGACACCGCGCGGGTCGAACCCGACCACGTCGAACCTCTCGCGCACCGCGTCGCTGACCGTGTAGGGGGCGTGGTCCACGAAGTCGTACCCGGAGCCGCCGGGCCCGCCGGGGTTGACGAGCAGGGAGCCCAGGACGTCGCCTCCCTCAGAGGGGAAGCGCTTGACCGCGATCTCGATGCGCTCGCCGTCCGGGTCCCCGTAGTCGAGGGGCACCTCGTAGGTGGCGCACTCGGTGCCGGGCGCTCCGCTCTCGCACTCGCCCCAGGCCAGTTCCTGGTCGGCGAAGGCCGCCAGGTCCCCGGAGAGCCCGGGCGCGACGCCTCCCTCCCTCGGCTGGTCGCCCTGCGCCGTGCACGCCGTCGCCAGCAGCACGGACCCGGCGAGCACGGCCGCCCACGGTCCCCGAACCCTCGTCGCCAACGGTGTCCCGCCCTCTCGTCACGTCCGACCGCGACCGACGTGTCGTCGGCGCCGCCCCATTCTCCACGACCGGCGCGGCCCGCACCGGTCCAACTCGCGTTCCTCTCCCCCGCCGGGGCGGTGTCGCGTACCCCTCCCCGCTCCGGCGCGGGGGCCGCCGTCCGGGTGCGGACGCCGCCGCACCGCCCCGCGACGGGTTCGCGCGGAGGGCCGCGCCTGCCACGGGACCGCCGGAACGGTGCCCGGGAAGGGCGGTCCCGCCCGCGGGGGGAGGCCGCGCCCGCGGGGCGGCCGCCTATCCGGCCAGGAGGGCGGAGGTCATGGCCTCCATGGCGATCTGGGGGTGCACGTTCGCGGCGATGCGCTCACGGCACTCCATGATGGCGTCGATCCTGCGCAGCGTGGACTCCGGTGTGCTGGAGCGGGCGACGCGTTCCAGGTCGCCGGAGCGCTCGGCCGTGGACAGCTCCACCCTCGCGCCCAGCTGGAGGGTGAGCGCGTCCCGGTAGAACGCGACCAGGTCGAGCAGGGCGCGGTCGTAGGAGTCGCGCTTGATGCGGGTGGCACGGCGCTTCTGCCGCTCCTCCAGGTCCTTCATCGCCCCCGCGGAGCCGCGCATCGCCTTGGCCACGCCCTTGCCCGTGGAGCCCTCGCCGAACGCGGCCCGCAGCTCCTCCCTCTCCTTCTCGTCGAGCGCCGTGGTGAGGGCCTTGGACTCCTCCTCGGCGATCTCGTAGAGCCGGGCGGCGGAGGTGACGCACGCGCCGAGCCCGTCGAGCCGGGCGGGGATGGACAGCACCTCCTCCCGGCGTCTGCGCGCCTCGGGGTCGGTGGCCAGCTGCCGGGCCCGGTCGATCCGCCCGGAGGCGGCGACCGCCGCGGCGCGGGCGGTCTCGGCGTCGATCCCGTCGCGCTGGACGAGGGCGTCCACCAGCTCCCGGGTGCCGGGCGTGGCCAGGGTGACCATGCGGCAGCGCGAACGGATGGTGACGAGCAGGTCGTCGGGGGTGGGGGTGCACAGCAGCCACACGGTGCGCGGCGAGGGCTCCTCCACCGCCTTGAGCAGGGCGTTGGAGGCGGCCTCGGTGGCGCGGTCGGCGTCCTCGAACAGCACGATCCGGAACCGGCCGCCGGAGGGTTTGGAGCCTGCGCGCAACACGAGGTCGCGGGTGGCGGCCACACCGAAGCTCAGTCCGCTGGGCCGCACGTACAGCACGTCGGGGTGGGTGCCGGCGAGGGTCTGGTGACAGGAGGCGCAGTGCCCGCAGCCGCCGTCCCGGCACTGGAGGGCGGCCGCGAAGGCCCGGGCGGCCTCCGAGCGGCCCGAACCGGGCGGCCCGGTGAACAGCCAGGCGTGGGTCATCCCCGTGCCCCGTCCGCCGGAGACGAGGTCGGCGGCCCCGGCGACGGCCCGCTGGAGCTGGCCCACCGTGGACCGCTGGCCGATGAGGTCGTCGAAGACCGTCATGCTTCCCTCCCACCGCTGGTGCTTCGGTCTTCAGGATAGGAGTCGGCGCCGACGTCCGGACCGTTGTCCACAGGCCGCTCTCCCCCGGCGCTGCGCCGGACCCGGGTCGGCCCGCTCCGGAGCGAGCCCCGCCCGGACACGGGCGAGGGCTCCCTCCCCCGAGCGGGGCAGGGAGCCCTCGGCGTGTCGGACGGCCCGGCCGCCTCGGCCTCAGCCCTGTCCGACCTCGTCGTTCCTGATCACCGGGATCATGCCGGTGACGGCCTCGGCGCTGCTCGGGACCGGGTCGGGCAGCAGGGAGCGCACCCGGCGCTGGATCTCGCGGGTGATCCTGTCCTGCGGCTCGCGGGCGTCGAGCACCAGGTAGCGCTCCGGCGCGGCCCTGGCCAGCTCCAGGAAGCCCCGGCGGACCCGGTCGTGGAACTCCGCAGGCTCGCCCTCGATGCGGTCGGCCGGGCCGCCCAGGCGGGACAGGCCGTCCTCCGGCCGCACGTCGAGCAGCACCGTCAGGTCCGGAACCAGGCCCTGCGTGGCCCAGTCGCTGATCCGGCGGATCTCGTCCGAGGACAGGTCGCGCCCCGAGCCCTGGTAGGCCAGCAGGGAGTCCACGTAGCGGTCGCTGATGACGACCGCGCCGCGCCGCAGGGCGGGCAGGATCTCCTGCTGGACGTGGTCGGCCTTGTCGGCCGCGTAGAGCAGCACCTCGGCGCGCGGGGTGATGTGCGAGTTCTCCCGGTCCAGGAGCAGGCCGCGCAGGCGCATGCCGAGCTTGGTCGCGCCCGGCTGGCGGGTGCCGATCACCTCGAACCCCTGGTCGCGCAGCCACACCGTCAGCTCGCGCACCTGGGTGGACTTGCCCGCGCCCTCGCCGCCCTCGACGACGATGAACGCGCCCGCGAGCCTGGCCTCCTCGTCCTCCTCCGGCGCGATCGCGACGCCGCGCAGCGCCGCGAACAGCTCCGGGAGCAGGCCGGGACCGGCCTCGGGGTCGTCCCGGCGGTTCATCCGCCGGTAGCAGACCAGCGCCACGACCAGGACGGCCAGGCCGGAGAGCATGAGGACGAGGCCGCTGCCGCGCAGGTCGTAGCTCAGGGGGCCGACCGGGATCCGGTAACTGCCGATGAGCCCGGCGGCCAGCGGGGCGAGCACGGCGGCGCCGACCAGGGTGACGCGGGCGGCGCCGTGCAGGAAGGCGAAGGCGGAACCCCGGTGCTCGTCCTCCACCTCGCGGTCGAACACCGCCAGGCCGATCACGCAGGCGATACCCGCGCCCACGCCGAGCAGCGCGGTGAGCACGGCGGTGAGCACCATGTCGGCGACGGCCCCGGCGAACAGCAGGGCCAGCCCGGCGAGGGCGATGCTCAGACCGAACAGCCGGCTGCGGCTGAACTGCTTGAGGACGCGCGGCCCGGCGAGCACGCCCAGGGCCATGCCCGCGAAGACCGCGGCGAAGACCACGCCGAAACCGGCGTTGCCCGCGCCCAGGCCCTCGACGTGCACGCGGCCGACACCGATGACCACGCCCCCGGCGGCCACGACGCAGAGCATGCCCGGAACCAGGCCGCGCACGCGGGGCGTGCCGCCCGCGTGGCGCCGACCGGTCCCCAGCGCGCGCAGGATGCCGCTGTCGCGGGTGTCGCTCTCCGCGTCCTTGGAGGGCTTGTGCCTGGGGATCGGCAGCCCGGCGACGACGACCGCCGCGACGACGAAGGTGAGGCCGTTGAGGTAGAGGGCGACGTCGGCCTCGGGGCTGGCCATGGAGGGCAGGAACGCGCCGAGCACGTTGCTGACCGAGGCGAGCGCGGCGAACAGCAGCGCCGCGACGGGCGCGGTGCCGTAGGCGGTGAGCAGGCTCAGCCGGTTCGCCTGCCCCAGCAGCTTGCGGGGCACCAGGTTGGGGACCGTGGCGTCCTTGGCCGGGGTCCAGAACAGGGCGACGACCTCGGCCAGGAGGGTGGCGATGAGGAGCCACTCCAGGGCGAAGCCGGGGAAGAGGAGGCCCACGACCGGGATGGAGACGTACAGCACGGCGCGCAGGACGTCGCCGACCACCATCGTCCACCTGCGGTCGAGGCGGTCGGCGACCGACCCGACCAGGGGGCTGAGCAGGATCGACGGGGCGAGCTTGATCGCCACGACGCCGCTGACGGCCAGGTACTGGACGAGCTGGGATCCGTCGGCGGTGAAGACGGTCGCCAGGGACACCAGTGCCAGCAGGCTGAGCCAGTCGCCCAGGCTGGAGAGGGAGAGAGAGATCCACAGCCTTCGGAAGGGTGTGATCGCAAGAACGTTGCGCGCCTCGGCCGGCGCTCCCAGGGGTGCAGATCTGCTCATAGCGCTCAAGATTATCGGTGAGGGGGAGAGGGAAGGACGGGTCGCGGACCCGCCTCAGAATCGTTGGATGGCTCCGGGGAGCGCGCACGTTTCCGCGTTCCCGTGAGTCCTGCCAAGCGTAGTACGGAAGGCTGCTCCCGCACAGGGGTGAGGCTGCGCCCACCCGGGGTGAACACGCGGGAGACCGCCCACCCGGTCACCCCCGTCGGGAGGTGTCCGGGTGAGCCTACGCGTGCCGGGGCCCGGGAGACGAATCCCGGCCGCTCCCCGCCGCCCGCGTCTACTCCTCCGGGGCGGGGTCGGAGGCGCCGGTCCCCTTGGCCGGTGACTTCCTGGCCGTCGTGGAGGTGGACGCCTTCTTGGCCGCCGTGCCCGTCTTCCTGGCCGTCGTGGAGGTCTTCTTGGCGGGCGCCTTCTTCGCGGCGGGCTTCTTGGCCGCGGGCTTCTTGGCGGGCGCCTTGGCGCGGCGCTCGGCCAGCAGCTCGGCGGCCCGCTGGTCGGTGATCGACTCCACCTCGTCGCCCTTGCGCAGGGAGGCGTTGACCTCCCCGTCGGTGACGTAGGGGCCGAACCGGCCGTCCTTGATCACCATCTTGGCGCCCGAGGCCGGGTCCTCCCCCAGCTCGCGCAGCGGCGGGGCGGCGGCGCGGCGCCCGCGCTGCTTGGGCTGGGCGAACAGCGCCGCGGCCTGCTCCAGTGTGACCGTGAACATCTGCTCCTCGGTCTCCAGGGAGCGGCTGTCGGTGCCCTTCTTGATGTAGGGGCCGAACCGGCCGTTCTGCGCGGTGACGTCCTCGCCGTCGATCTGGCCGACCACGCGCGGCAGCGACAGCAGGCGCAGCGCGTCCTCCAGGGTGACGGTGTCCAGGCTCATCGACTTGAGCAGCGAGCTGGTGCGCGGCTTGACCTTGGCCTTGGCCCTGGTCTTGGCCTTGCCCTCCTCGGCCTCCTGCGGCTCCTCGATCACCTCGGTGACGTAGGGGCCGAACCGCCCGGTCTTGGCCACGATGACGCGGCCGGTCTCGGGGTCGGTGCCCAGCTCCCGGTCGCCGCTGGGCTGGGCGAACAGCTCCTCGGCCTTGTCCACGGTCAACTCGTCCGGGGCCAGGTCCTCGGGCACGTTCACCCGCACGCCGTCCCGGTCCAGGTAGGGGCCGTAGCGCCCCACCCGCAGCACGATGTCGGTGCCGGGCAGCGGCAGGGAGCTGATCTCCTTGGGGTCGATGTCGGAGAGGTTGTCGTTGACCAGCTCCTTGAGCCCGGTCTCCCGCTGGCCCTCGGTGTCCTCGCCGCCGAAGTAGAAGCGGCGCAGCCAGGGCAGGCTCTCGGCCTCCCCCCGGGCGATGTCGTCGAGCACGTCCTCCAGGCGCGCGGTGAACTCGTAGTCCACCAGGTTGCCGAAGTGGCGCTCCAGCAACTGCACCACGGCGAAGGCCAGGAAGGACGGCACCAGCGCCGTGCCCTTCTTGAACACGTAGCCGCGGTCCAGGATGGTGCCGATGATCGAGGCGTAGGTGGAGGGGCGGCCGATCTCGCGCTCCTCCAGCTCCTTGACCAGGGTGGCCTCGGTGTAGCGCGCGGGCGGCCGGGTGCTATGCCCCTCGGCCTCCAGGTTCTGGGCCTTGAGCGGGTCGCCCTCCGACATCGCGGGCAGGCGGCGCTCGCGGTCGTCCAGGTCGGCGGCCGGGTCGTCGGAGCCCTCCACGTAGGCCTTGAGGAACCCGTGGAAGGTGATGACCTTGCCGGTCGCGCTGAACTCGGCGACCTCGCCGTCGGAGGAGGTGCCCTCGATGCGCACGGTGACGGACTCGCCGACCGCGTCCTTCATCTGGGAGGCGACGGTGCGCTTCCAGACCAGCTCGTAGAGCCGGAACTCGGGGCCGGACAGGCCGGTCTGGGCGGGCGTGCGGAAGGTGTCGCCGGACGGGCGGATCGCCTCGTGCGCCTCCTGGGCGTTCTTGACCTTCTTGGCGTACACGCGCGGCTTGTCGGGCAGGTAGTCGCCGCCGTAGAGGCTGCGCACCTGGGAGCGGGCGGCCTTGACCGCGCTGTCCGACAGCGTGGTGCTGTCGGTGCGCATGTAGGTGATGTAGCCGTTCTCGTACAGCCGCTGGGCGACCTGCATGGTCTGCTTGGCCGACAGGCCGAGCTTGCGGGACGCCTCCTGCTGGAGGGTGGTGGTGCGGAACGGCGCGTAGGGCGAGCGGCGGTAGGGCTTGCGCTCCACCGAGGAGACCGAGAACCCGGCGCCGGACAGCCGCTCGGCGAGGCCGCGCGCCGCGGCCTCGTCCAGCTGGCGGACGGGGCGGTCCGAGCGCAGCGTGCCCTGCGGGGTGAAGTCGCGGCCCGCGGCGACGCGGGTGCCGTCCACGGAGACGAGGGCGGCGGGGAAGGTGGCGGGGCCTTCGGCGACACCGGCCTCGGTGGCGTCGAAGAGGGCCTTGAGGTCCCAGTACTCGGCGGAGGTGAACGCCATGCGCTCGCGTTCGCGCTCGACCACCAGGCGGGTGGCCACGGACTGCACGCGGCCCGCCGAGAGCTTGGGCATGACCTTCTTCCACAGCACGGGGGAGACCTCGTAGCCGTAGAGGCGGTCCAGGATGCGCCGGGTCTCCTGTGCGTTGACCAGGCGGGTGTTCAGGTCGCGGGTGTTGTGGGCCGCGCGCTGGATGGCGTCCTTGGTGATCTCGTTGAACACCATGCGGCGGACGGGGATGCGGGGCTTGAGCTCCTCCAGCAGGTGCCAGGCGATCGCCTCGCCCTCGCGGTCCTCATCTGTCGCGAGGAGGAGTTCGTCGGCGTCGGCCATGAGCTCCTTGAGCTTCTTGACGTGCGCCTTCTTGTCGGTGTTGACCACGTAGAGCGGCTCGAAGTCGCCGTCGACGTCCACCCCGAGCCGGGCCCACGCCTGCCCCTTGTACTTGGCGGGGATCTCGGCGGCCTTGTTGGGCATGTCGCGGATGTGGCCGATGCTGGACTCCACGACGTAGCCGCGCCCCAGATAACCGGCGATGGTCTTCGCCTTGGCCGGTGACTCGACGATGACGAGGGCGGTGCCCGCCCCCTGTCGTCCGCTGTCCTTCGAGCCGTTCTTGCCGGCGCTGCCCTTCGTGGGTGGCACGCTCTTCCCCTACGTCTAGCCCTACGTGATCTTTCCGGCCGCGGTCTGTCGGAAGCTCCTGGGAACCGACAGTAACCGAAACTCCAGGCGCTACCCCCGTCGGTGGGCGGGAGGGGCTGTCCCCTCCGCGGGTGAGGGCTCCGTCGCTCTGGGTGGACACCCGGCCCACGCCCACCGGCACCCGCAGAATAAGCGCTTCCCGAACCGGTACCGGTCCGTAGCGTACGTGAGCCGCCCCGGCAACGTGGGCCGGTTGGCCAGCACCGCCTCTGACGAGCACCCATAACGACCCCCGCGAGTGACTTCAGTCACACTTGATGGTCGTCGAGTGCCCGCTTTCCCCAGAATGCGGCGAGTCCTCCCGGATATTCCCGGGAGGACTCGGCTCACGTCACGGGCTGACGGCCAGCTCCTCCGCGCTCCCGCAGTCCACCGCGTTCCTCACGGAACGGGAGTGCGGAGGCGGGTCGTCGTGGCCCGTCGACGCGTACGGCACGCGTTGTGCCGGTCCGGGATCGCGCTCCGTGTCCGACGCCGCCCTGTGGGATACGGCACCCCGCAGTCCACCGCGTTCCTCACGGAACGGGACGCCGTACTCCCCCGGGCCCGCACGGACGCGGGCGCGATCCCCTGTTCTGTCGTTACAGGCCCACGCCCGCGGCGCCGAGCAGCTCGTTGACCGGGTCGGCCACACCCACGGGGGCGGACGCGGGCAGCTGGTCGGCGTGCTCGGGAGCGTGCTGCTCCACGGCCTGACGGGTGGTCTCGCTCACCTCGTACTCGACGGGCAGCATGTCCGAGACCGGGACCTCGGGCAGGTCCTGCACCAGGGGCAGGGCGTCCAGGGCGCTGGACTGGGCCTCGGGCGCGCTCTGGTGCACGACCGCGGCCCCGTCGCCGGTGCTGCTGGCGCCGGCCAGGCTCGCGACCGCCGCGATGGCGTTGCCGGAGACGTTGACCGGAACCTCGCCGTCCGCGACGAGCTGGTTGCCGCCGACCGCGGAGCCGTTGCCCGAGGTCGCGACGTGCTCCTCCTCCTCCAGCACCAGGGCGCCGGTGTCGGTGGAGGCCGCACCCGCCACGCCGCCGACCGCGCCGATGGCGTTGCCCGCGACGTTGACCGGCACGTCCAGGTCGACCACGGCCTGGTTGCCGCCCACCAGCGAGCCGTTGCCCGAGGTCGCGATGGACTGGTGCTCGCGCGGGGCCGACTGGTGCTCACGGGGCGCCGACTGGCGCAGCACGCCCGCGTTCACGCCGGAGGTGTCCGGCAGCGGCAGGATGGTGGCGTTCTCCGCGGCCTCGTGCACCAGGTCCATGGCCGTGTACTCGGCGGGCGCGGAGTGGTGCTCGCGGTGCCCGTGGCCGTGGCCGTCGTGCACCAGGGCGCCGGTGTCGGTGGCCGCGGCGCCGGCCACGCCGCCGACCGCGCTGATGGCGTTGCCCGCGACGTTGACCGGCACGTCCAGGTCGACCACGGCCTGGTTGCCGCCGAGCAGCGAGCCGTTGCCGGAGGTAACGGCGTCGGGGCTGTGGTGGTGGTGACGGTGGCCGTGCTGGTGCTCGACCACCGCGGCGCCCGTGTCGGTCGTGCTGGCGCCCGCGATCCCGGCCACGGCGGCGATCGCGTTGCCCGAGACGTTCACGGGGATCTCGCCGTCCACGACCAGCTGGTTGCCGCCGAGCGCGGAGCCGTTGCCCGACGTGGCCGCGTCGGGGCCGTGCTGGTGGTCGACCACGGCCGCGCCGGTGTCGGTGCTGCTGGCGCCGGCGGTGCCCAGGACGGCGCCGATCGCGTTGCCGGAGACGTTCACGGGGACGTCCCCGTTCACGACCGCCTGGTTGCCGCCCAGCAGGGAGCCGTTGCCGCTCGTGACGGCCTGGCTGTCCGCGAAGGCCACGCCGCTGCCCAGCGCGACGAAACCGGCTGTCAGGAGCACCGACTTCGCGGATGTGCTGACCCACTTACGCATGTGGGAGGTCCTTTCAAACATGTCGATGAGAAGGTGTGTGCTCGGGCCACAGGCCGTTCCACGCCCCTGGGTGGGGTGCGGGCCTTCGGCCAAGGCCGGGGTTTCCTCCGGTCCGCCTCACACCTGGAAGGTGCGTGCTACCGGTGCTTGGAGAGTGCGCCGCGGTCCCGCTCCGCTGGTTGCGGCGGAACGCGCGCACCCCGTCCATCAGCCCCGCCCCGGAGGGCGGCGGCTGACGTGAACCCCGCGCACATGGCCTTGGCCGGTGCTACGGGACTCGCGTCAGCCCCCGGGCCGCGAACGGCCCGGGAGGCCGGGGTCAGGCGCGGGCGCGGCGCCTGCCGAACAGGAGCAGTCCGGCGCCCGCGGCGATCGCGGCGGCGGCGCTGGCGAACAGACCGCTCAGGGCGCTGCCGTCGGTGCCGGTCCGGGCGAGTTCCGGGGCGGGCGCCGGGGGCTCCTCGTCCGTGGCGGGCGGGGAGACGGGCTGCTCGGGCGTGCCGCCGCCACCGCCGCCGTTGCCGCCGCCGTGGTCGCCGCCACCGCCGCCGCCGTGGTGGCCGCCACCGCCACCGCCGCCGCCGTGGTCACCACCGCCGTAGCCGTCGTCGTGACCGCCGTCGTGGCCACCGCCGTCGTGACCGCCGCCGTCGTGGCCGCCGTCACCGGGCTCCCCCCCGTAGCCGGGCTTCTCCGGCTTCTCGGGGTTCTCGGGCTTCTCCGGGGTCTCCGGCTTCTCGGACTCGTCGGGGGTCTCGGGCTCCTCGGGCTTCTCGGGCGTCCAGGTGGAGCTGTCGTCCTCCACCACGGCCCCGCTGTCGGTGCACTGGGCGCCCGCGAGGCCGAGGACGGCGATCGAGTTACCGCAGACGTTGACGGGGGCGTCCAGGTCGGCCACGATCTGGTTGCCGCCGAGGATGGAGCCGTTTCCGCTGGTCGTGGCCGTGGTGTCGGCGTAGGCCACTCCGGCGCCGGCGGCGGTGAAGAATCCCGCGGCCACCAGTGCGGCGATACGGGCGTGCGTGTGGTAGGTCATCGCGTGTCCTTTGGTCAACGAGAAAGATCGGCCAGCTGCTCGTGGACCGCGGACGGAGAGCTTCGTGCTCCGGGGAAGCCGGGGAGAAGGCACGCCCGCCGGATTCGGCGAGGCGGCTGCGCGCAGAGGAGCGCACGGACCGGCCGCGGTCGTGGAGGACGCGGCTAGTCGGGAGCGAAGGAGGGGTCGTCCGCGGCGTCGCGGACAACCAGGGTGGGGTCACCGGGAAGGGCGACCCGCTGGGCCCGGGGAGCCAGGTGGTCGGCCCGGGCCGTCAGGAACCCGGCGGCGCCGGGCGCGGGGAAGGACGGAGACGCGGCGCCGGTGGCGTCCGCTCCGGCCTGGTGGTACCCGCCGCCCGCGATGAGGCGGATGCGCTCACCGGGGCCGTCGTCGCCCGGCGCCCGGTCGGCGCCCTCGTCGGCGACCCGGTGCCAGACGGACGGGTCCACGGGAGCGTGGACGGCCGTCACCCCGCCGGTGCGGTCCCCGTCGCGTTCCGCGCCGGAGCCCTCGTCCTCGTCGGACGCGGAGCGCTTGGGCGCGGGTGCGGTCGGGGAGAGTTCGTCGGCGCCGCCGAGGACGGGCAGGCCGAGCGGCGTCGCGGTGCCCGCGGAGCCGCCGATCCGGTCCTGCACGGCCCGGGTGGACTCGGCGAGCCCCTCGGAGACCGTGCCCACCAGGCTGCCGTCGCGCAGCGAGCGGTCGGTGGACTCCACCATGTCGTGGCCCCTGCGGGCGATGCCCCCGACGAGGTCGCCCGCGCCGCGCGCGGTCTCGTCGACGGTCCGGGTGGTGTCCTCGACCGCCCTGTTGGCGGCGGATCCGGTCCTGGTCCGCTCCAGGGCCGCTGTCACGCCGGTCCCGTGCAGGGTCTCGGCGGGAAGAGCGGCCGTCTGGGGCACCACGGTGTCGGCGAGCGACTCCGTGGCCGACGCGGCGCGGGCCGTGGCGTCGGAGAGGCGGGCGCTGCGGATCTCCTCCGCGGCGACCTGTCCGGTGCGTCCGGTCCCGTCGCCGACCTCCAGCACGCGGTCGACCAGGCCACCGGACTCGGGGGCGGTCTCGCCGTGGGCGACACCGATCCCCCCGGCCAGCCATGCGACGGCGACGACGCCGGACAGGAGCAGCAGCCGGGCGGGGCTCAGGGCCATGCGGGCAGCGCGACTGGAGACCAGCCACTCCTTGCCCGCGAGCACCATGGATGCCCCCCGTTTCGCTGCTACTGGACGGTCCCGTGCGGTGGTCCCGCCACGGTCACACGCCGGTGCCGTTCCGCGCCCGCGAAAGCGGGCGGGGAGCCGTGCACCGTCGAACTCACAGCAACACTAACATCACGTTCGGTGACGGGAGGCCGGATTACGAACCGCGCCGAAAAAGTTCTCGGCGCGGTTCGGCTGAGGGGACGGCGCAAAGCGCCCGGGGTCAGCTCAACCCGACGAAACGGTCCAGGACGCGGACCCCGAACCGGAGGCCCTCGATCGGGACGCGCTCGTCCACCCCGTGGAACATGCCCGCGAAGTCCAGCTCGGGGGGCAGCTGGAGGGGGGCGAAACCGTAGTTGCGCACCCCGAGCCGCGAGAAGCTCTTGGCGTCCGTCCCCCCGGAGAGGCAGTAGGGGACGGCCTTGGCGCCGGGGTCCTCGGCCAGCAGCGACTCCGACATGGCGCTGACCAGGCCGCCGTCGAAGGAGGTCTCCACGGCGGGCAGGTGGTGGATGAACTCGCGGCTGACCTTGGGGCCCAGCAGCCGGTCGATCTCGGCGAAGTACGCGTCCTCGGTGCCCGGCAGGAAGCGGCCGTCCACCTGGGCGGTGGCCTCGCCCGGGATGACGTTGGCCTTGTAGCCGCCGCCCAGGACCGTGGGGTTGAGGGTGTTGCGCAGGGTAGCGCCGATCATGCGCGCGATGGGGCCCAGGCGGGCGACCGTGGCGTCCACGTCCCCTTCGTCGAAGGGGATGCCGAACTCCTCGCAGATCTCCTCCAGGAAGGTCCGCACGGTCGGTGTGAGCTGGACGGGGAACCGGTGCTCGCCCAGGCGGGCGACGGCCGCCGCCAGTTCGGTGACGGCGTTGTCGGTGTTGACCATCGAACCGTGCCCGGCGGTGCCGCGCGCGGTCAGCTTCATCCAGGCGATGCCCTTCTCGGCGGTCTCGATGAGGTAGAGGCGCCGGTTCTCCTTGACCGTGAACGAGAAGCCGCCGACCTCGCTGATCGCCGAGTCGCAGTCGGCGAACAGGTCGGGGTGCTCGTCGACCAGGTACTGGGCGCCCCAGGTGCCCCCGGCCTCCTCGTCGGCGAGGAAGGCCAGCACGATGTCGCGCGGGGGACGGCGGCCCTCGCGCAGGCGCTGGCGCAGCATCGCCAGGACCATCGCGTTCATGTCCTTCATGTCGACCGCGCCGCGGCCCCACACGCAGTCGTCGGCGACCTCGCCCGCGAAGGGGTGGTGGGTCCAGTCCTCCGGGGCCGCCGGAACGACGTCGAGGTGGCCGTGGATGAGCAGCGGGGGACGACTGGAGTCCTCCCCCGTGATCCGGGCCACGACGTTGCTGCGCCCCGGGTGCTTCTCGTAGATCCTCGACTCGACGCCGACCTCGTCGAGCTTGGCCGCCACGTACTCGGCCGCCTTGCGCTCCCCGGGTCCCGAGTGGTCGCCGTAGTTGGAGGTGTCGAACTCGATGAGCTCCCGGCACAGGTCGACCACCTCGACCTCGGCCGCGCTCAGTTCCCTGCCTGGCTCCGCCATCTGACGCTCCCGTCCAGCCGCACCTTGTCGCCCTACTGTTCCACCGACCCTGCCATGTCTTCCACCGGCGGAAAACATGGTTCGCGCGGTGTTCGACCTTTGCTATGGTTGACGTGTCCGGCGCGGGAGCGCCGAGCACACCCGGTCCGGGTGGCGGAATAGGTAGACGCGCTAGCTTGAGGTGCTAGTGGCCGTTAAGGCTGTGGGGGTTCAAGTCCCCCCTCGGACACAAACGAAGGCCCTGCTCGCAGGGCCTTTTTTTCATGCCCGGGCCGCGACGGGGGTGCGACCGGAGTGGATCGTCCGAAGGGGGACGCCACCTGCTCGGCGGCGTGGGTCCGCACGCCCGGAAGCGCGTGGCGCGGTCGTCACCCGTCCCACGCACAACACCGCCGCCGGGCGCGGTGGACCATTGTGCGCGGGACGGCCCGAACGATGGTCGGGTCGCCCGCCCCGCGTCCCGCCCGCCATGGGCCGTTCGCGGCGGAGACGGACGCGGGTCCTGTGTCGCCTCCCAGGACGGACGGGGCGGGGCGGGGGGACGGTGACGCGCTCCCGCCGCACGGTCGGCGGGGAGCAGCGTCGGCTAGCGCGTGTGGCACGCCTTCAGGTAGCTCAGGAACGACGCCTGTAGCCCGGTGACGTGCGTCTCCCGCAACAACACGTGCGAGATCCGCTCCGACCGCCCCTTGGCGTGCAACTGTTCCACCGTCGTCAGGACGTTACGGGCCATCCCGCGGTAGAACGGAATGTCCCCCAGCAGCTCGGCTTCGTTCAGCGTGATGTGCAGCCGTGGAGCGGCCGCGTCCTCGCCGGGTTCCGGCAGGGCTTCGACGAGGGTGAGGATCCGGCTGTCCGCACTGGCCACACCGGGGCTGCCCGCACCGACGCTCGCGAAGGGTCCTGTCCCGCGCAGCCACGCGTAGAGGGCGAAGAGGCCTCCGTAGGAGTAGCCGAAGAGGCCGTGCCCGGACTCGCTGACACGCAGCTTCGACCGCAGGTGGGGGTGGAGTTCGCCGGTCAGGAAGTCGAGGAAGGCGTCGGCCCGGGTTTCCCGCAGCTCCGCGAGGTAGGCGTCGACCTGCTCCCGGGTCATCGCACCCGACTCGCGGGCCGCCGCGAGGGTGGCCAGCATGTCGTCACCGACGGGTTCGCCCGGCGGCACGAGGTCGCGGTTGCGGATGTGCGCCCAGCCCGCGGCCTCCTCACCGGCGTACCCGACGCTGACCTGGATGTAGGGGGCGATCGTCAGGTAGGGGTCCGCCTGGGTGACGATGAGGGGCGCGGTGAGGCCGACCGTCCAGTTGCCGTCCAACACGTAGATCAGCGGCAGGTGGTCCGCGGAGTCCGCGTAACCGGGGGGTGTGGTCACCCAGACGCCGTAGCGGCGCCCCGACCGCGCGGTGGTCTCCAGGTACTCCGTGTCCGGCAGGCAGCCGTGCAGTATCCCGCTCATCGGGCTTCTCCCTTCATGATGCGGCCGTCCTTCACGACGAGGACGGCCGTGTCCGGATCGGCGAACACCGCCGCGTCCTGGAGCGGGTTCCGCCGCCAGACGACCATGTCGGCCCGCATCCCCACCCGGATCGTCCCGACCGTCCCGCCCAGGCCGAGGATGTCGGCGTTGACGCCGGTGGCCGACACGAGCGCCCGCATGGGTGACTCCAGCTCGGCGCGCAGCCGCAGCTCCTCGCCCCGGCGCCGCTGGTTCGGCCCGATGAGGTCCGAACCCAGGCCGATCCGCGGGCCCGCCGCACGGGAGGCCTCCAACGCCGAGGCCATGCGCTGACGGACCCGGCGAGGCGGTCCCGCACACCCACGTCGACCGCGGTCGGGTCGGCGCCCGATCCGTCCGCGACGATGCCGCCGGCGAACCAGGCATCGGCCACGGGGCCTCCTCTCCGGGACTGCGACCCACCATCCTCAACAGTGGTGAATTCGCTGTGCGGTAACGTACTCAACAGTGGTGAATTCGTCAAGGGAGGCAGTGTGAGGGCACCGGTCGGGGAAGGCAGGGAGCGCCTCCTGCAGGCGCTGTTCGAGGAGTACGGCGGGAGCGGCCCCAGCCCGAGCCTGTCGATGCGCCAGGTGGCGGAGCGGCTCGGCGTACACCACACGCTGCTGACCTACCACTTCGGGTCGCGGCCGGGACTCCTGCGCGCCGTGCTGCTGGAGGCGCGCCGCCGCGACAACCTCGTCATCGCCGCGACCGGCGGCGAACTCGGGTTCGCCGCCCTGTGCAGGGCCGTGTGGAGCTTCTACGCGAACGACGCGCACGAGGACCGGATCCGCGCCTTCTTCCACCTGGTCGGACTCGCGGTGTACGAGCACGACGTCTTCCATGAGTTCGTCGCCGACATCGACGACCTGGCGTCCCTCCTCGAAGCGGCCGCCCTTCGCGACGGACACACGGCGGCGGACGCGAGGCAGCGGAGCATCATCGCGACCTCGTGCCTGCGAGGGCTGTTGCTGCAGAGGCTGCTGGCCCCCTCCGCCGAGGTCGACGCCGCGGCCGAGCGCTTCATCACGTCGTTGGCGGCGTCCGGGGGCGACAGCCCGGCGTCGTGAACCACGAGGACGCGGTGGGCCGCGCCGGGGCCGCGCACGGGCTCCCCGTCGCGGCCCCGAAAGCGTCGGGCGGGCCGGTCGGAACGGTCAGGCCGACCCGGCGCCGGTGAGGGAGCAGCCCCGGCGTGACAGGTCCAGCTCCGAACGGTCGGTCAGGCAGGCCGGGACCGTGTGGACCTGCTGGCCGTAACCGCGTCCCCGCTCGAAGGTCACGTTCCCGTCCGCGTCCACCTCGCAGGGGTTGTCGTCGGTGCACTCCTCGCCGTCCCTGTTGTGGGTGTTGTGGACGCCCACGACGGTGGAACCGTCGGGGGCCAACAGCACCGAGCCGGACATGCCGGGGTAGGGGAGGCATCCCTCACCGGAGGCGTAGCGGATCGGGTCGTCCTGTTGGTAGCCGCCCTCGCGCAGGTGCGCGGGCACGGCCTCGACGGAGCAGTCCGAGCGGGTGCCGGGAGAGACCATGGTCACCTCGTCGCCGGGGCGCACGGGGGTGGTGCCGAGTTCGAAGGTCTTCGCCCCCTGGGAGGCCAACTGCTCGTAGGTCCGGTCCAGGCGGTAGAGCGCGACGTCGGTTCCGGTCATCGTCGCGTACACCAGGCGCTCGGCCCGGGCGGTGACCCGGGGATAGCCCCGGGGGTCGGCCACGGGCACCTCCAGGTCGGCGGGCCGGTCCACGAGGGCCTCCCCCGGCGCCGGCCAGTCCTCCCGTACGCAGTGGCCGTTGGTCAGCATCAGCGCCGGCGCGTCCGGCTCCGAGGCCGGGGTGCGCACCACCGAGCCCACGCAGCCCTGGAGGTCCACCATGCCCTCCACGTCCGGGATCTCGTCGTCCGGGGGCACGTCGGTGCCGGAGACGACGCCGTCGATCCACCCGGTGTGCCGGGTGGCGTCGGTGAACAGCGTGGGCGCCCCCTCCCCGCTGGGACCGCTGACCACCCCGGCCAGCGCCCACGCGCCGTCCTCGCGGACCAGCGCGGGACCGCCCGAGTCCATGTTGGCCGCGGCCACGCTCCCGTCCCGGCTGCCGACGCACAACTCGCCCTCGACCGCCTGGCCGAGGCACGCCGAGGGCGGCTGCACCACGGTGTCGGCCTCCCGCAACCGTGTCGGGAAGCAGTCGGGGTTCCCGGCGTCGTCGCACGTCATGCCCCAGCCCATGATCCGCACCGGTGTCCCGGGCGGTGGCGAGGCCGAGGCGATGGGCAACGGTTGGGCCTCGACGGGGCGCTCCAGGTGCATCAGCGCGAGGTCCCTGCCCCAGAAACCCCCCTCGTCCCCGCTCGTGGCCAGCCGGTAGTAGTGGTCGACCTCGGCCACCTCGCCTCCGGAGTCGGAGTCCGGCGACCCGACGCGGACGCTCCAGCCCCGCGGAACGCCCGTCCGCGCGTTGGTCGGGTTCTTGCCCGCGCAGTGGCTGGCGGTCAGCACCCACTGGGGAGCCAGGACGACGACCCCGCACCCGTGGCCGTCCGGGCGCGGCGGCGCTGGGTAGTCAGGCTGGAACGAGCCCATGAACTCATACGACTGTGTTGAAGGGTTCCCGCCCACGATGGCGTGCGCCGGGACCGCGGTGACCACGGTCGCGGTCACCGCGAGGACGAGAGCGGGCAGGAGAGTACGACTTCGCATGCGCCCGACCGTAGGAGGGCGGTTGTTGCGCGGATGTGTGGTCCTCGTGCCCGGCGCCCAACGTTTTCGCAACAGGCCCCCGCCTATGCTGAACGGCCACGGAGCCGGGTCGCGCGGACGCCGGCGCCGTCGGCGGGGCGTGCCGGGACGCGGCAGCGATCGGAGCGGGAGGGGGCACCATGCGTGTGCTGATCGTCGAGGACGAGGTCTTCATGGCCGAGGCGCTCCAGGCGGGGCTGCGCCAGGAGGCCATCGCCGCCGACATCGCCCTCGACGGCGACCAGGCGCTGGAGCGCGCCGCGGTCAACGACTACGACGCGATCGTCCTCGACCGGGACATCCCGGGGGTCCACGGTGACGACGTGTGCGCGGCGGTGGTGCGCGACCATCCCGGGACCAGGGTTCTGATGCTCACCGCCGCGACCCGGCTACGGGACAAGGTGGGCGGATTCGCCCTGGGCGCCGACGACTACCTCACCAAGCCCTTCGCTCTGGAGGAACTGGTCGTGCGCCTGCGCGCACTCGCCCGGAGGCCCTCGTCGTCCGTTCCGCCGGTCCTGGAATGGGGCGGACTGCGCCTGGACCCGTACCGCAGGGAGGCCGAACGGGACGGGCGCCGTCTGAGGCTGCCCCGCAAACAGTTCGCCGTCCTGGAGCTGCTCATCAGGGCGGGAGGGGGCGTGGTCAGCTCCGAGACGCTGCTGGAGAAGGTCTGGGACGAGAACGCCGACCCGTTCACCAGCGCGCCCCGGGTGACGATGTCGCAGCTGCGCAGGACCCTGGGCAGGCCGGACCCCATCGTCACCGTCCCCGGAGCCGGGTACCGCCTCGCGGCCCCCGGGGAGGAGCGGTGAACGCCCGCGTCCCCGCCCCGTCCGGGAGGAGGGGCAGCGCACGCCTGCGCCTGACCCTGAGCTACGCCGGTTTCCTCGTGGCGGCGGGCCTGGCGGTGCTGGCCGGGGTCTACGTGGTCCTGCGCTACGTCCCCGACTACCCGCTCACCGCGGCCAACCCGCGCGACTCCGGCGGCCCGGTCGTCCCCACCCGCGGGCAGATCCTCGACGCCGTCGTCATGGTCTCCGGGGTCGTCCTGGCGGTGTTGGCCGTGATCGGACTCGTCGGCGGGTGGTTCCTCGCCGGATGGGTGCTGCGCCCCCTGCACCGGATCAACGAGGCCGTGCGCATCGCCGCCTCGGGGCGGCTGGAGCACCGCATCCGGCTGCACGAGCGCAACGACGAGTTCCGACAGCTCGCCGACGCCTTCGACCACATGCTCGACCGCCTGGAGAACGCGTTCGAGACCCAGGAGCGCTTCGCCGCCAACGCCTCCCACGAACTGCGGACCCCGCTGGCCGTGACGGCCACCCTCCTGGACGTGGCCCGCCGCGACCCGGAGGGGCAGGACGTCCCGCACCTGGTCGAACGGCTCAGCGTCACCAACGCCCGGGCGGTCGAGCTCACCGAGGCCCTCCTGCGGCTGGCCGACGCGAACGCCGTGACCGCCGTCTCCGTGCCGGTCGACCTGGCCGACATCGTCCGCGACGTCGTGGCCGAGAACTCGGCGGAGGCCGAGCGCCGCGGGGTGCGGCTGTACCTCGCGTCGGCTCCGGCGCCGACGCTCGGCGACCCCGCACTGCTCACCCAGCTCACGCAGAACCTGGTGCAGAACGCGTTGCGCCACAACGCGGGGCGGGACGGGACGGCTTCGGTCAGCACCGGTCACGCCCCCGGCGCCGGGACCGTCCTGCGGGTCGACAACACCGGTCCGCACCACACGCCCGAGACGGTGGCCCGACTGCACGAACCCTTCCTGCGCGGGCAGGGCAGGTTCGGGGCCGACCCGGGCCACGGGCTGGGCCTGGCCCTGGTCGCGCGGGTGGTCGAGGTCCACGGCGGCGCGCTGGACCTGCGACCGCGCGCGGGCGGGGGGCTGACCGTGACGGTCACGCTCCCCCGCCCGCACGGTCACCTCACGCCGTCACCGTAGACACGTCCCAGGTGACCGGGAGGCTCTTCAGCCCGTGCAGGTCCGCGGTCTCCGGACGCAGTCCGGCCTCGACCTCCTCGGCCGGCACGGCCAGGCGCAGCGTGGGGAAGCGGTCGAACAGCGCGGGCAGCGCGACCCGCATCTCGACGCGGGCCAGCTGCTGCCCCAGGCACTGGTGGATGCCGTGGCCGAAGGCCAGGTGCCCGCCCTCGCGCCTGCCGACGTCGAGGACGTGGGGATCGGTGAAGCGCTCGGGATCGCGGTTGGCGGTGTTGAGCGACACGATGACCGTCGTACCGGCCTCGACGGTCCGGCCGCCCAGCTCGACGTCCTCCAGCGCCGTCCTCATGAACGTCTTGGCCACGCTCAGGTACCGCAGCAGCTCCTCCACGGCACGGTCGGCGAGCGCGGGTTCGTCCCGCAGCGCGGCCAGCTGCGCCGGATCGCGCAGCAGTGCGAAGGCGCCCAGCGCCAGGGTGTTCGCTGTGGTGTCGAACCCGGCCGCCAGCAGGACCAGGCTGATCCCCTTCAGCTCCTCGTCGGTCAGGTCGCTGTCGGTGAGGTCGCTGAGCACGTCGTCGGTGGGGTTCGCGCGCTTGGCGGCCACCAGTTCCGCGAGGTAGCGCTGGGTCGCGGTGTAGGCCGCTGTCAGGTCCTCGTCGCTCGTCTCCCCGCTCATGAACTTGTCGATGTTCTCCTGGAAGGAGCGCCGGTCCTCGTACGGCACCCCCAGCAGCTCACAGATCACCATGGTGGGGACGGGCTTGGCGAACGCGGTCACCAGGTCCGCCGTCGGCCCGGCCGCCTCCATGGCGTCCAGGTGCTCGGCCGTGATCTCCTCGACGCGCTCGGTGAGCAGCCGCATCCGCCGCGCGGTGAACCTGCCCACCAGCGGTTTCCTGTAGCGCCCGTGCTGCGGCTCGTCCATGAGGAGGAACTCGCCGGGCGGCGCCGGAGGGACCTCGATGTCGCCGTAGTCGATCAGCGGGTGGTGGCGCATGAGCTCCTTGCGGGAGCTGAAGCGCGGGTCGGCCAGGACCGACCGGACCAGGTCGTATCCGGTGACCAGCCAGCCCTGGTGGCCGTCGGGGAAGGCGTAGCGGCTGATGGGGCCGTGCTCGCGCGCCCGGAGCAGTTCCTCGGGCGGATCGAAGGGGCAGCCGGGCCGACGCGCCTCGGGCAGCGCCGTGACGGTGTGGAGGGGGTCGCTCATGGCCGTTCCTCGTCTGGCGGTGGTGTGTGTCCGGCGCAGTCCGGTGACCGCGACGGCCGAGCGGGGGGTGCGCTGGTTCATGTTCGGTCTCTTCTTCCGTCTGTTCAGGACCGGTGGACGATGACGTCGCCGTGGACGCTGCGGGCGCGGATCTCGACGGTCTCCTCGGCGGGGCCGGGGCCGTCGGCGGCCTCCAGGGAACTGCGCACGACGCCCTTCTTGGACACCGCGTCCAACCAGGCGGCGGTGCCCTCGCGGACGCCGATCTCCAGTTCCCCGAAGGCGGTCCCGATGTCGATGCCGCCCCGGACCACCTGGCCGAGCCGGATGCTGCCGTGGTGGGTGCGCGCGGTGACGGAGGCCAGGGCGCGGTCGGCGGTGATGTCACCGTGCGCGGAGTTGGCCCGCAGGTCACCGGTCACCGTGCCGAGGGTGAGGGCCCCGCCCGTGGACTTGACCACGGCGGAGCCGTCGATCTCCCCCGCGCGGACCCAGCCGTGTCCCGTGGTGAGCTCGGCGTTGCCGGTGACGCGGTCCACGGCGATGTTGCCGTTGGAGAAGGTGATCTCGGACGCGCCCAGGACCCCCTCGCAGCGGGCGCTGCCGAAGCCGCCGCTGACGTGGACGCGCGAGCCCGCGGGCAGTTCGACGGTGATGTCGACCATGCCCTTGCGCCCGATCACGCGGCCCAGGCCCGAGGGCTGGGGGTCCCTCACCTGGAGGCGGCCTCCGGCGTACTCGACCTCGACCTGTTCGGCGGCCCGCACGTCGCTCTCCTTGGCGGCGTCGCGCGGGTGGACCTCGACGGTGGTCTCGGTGCGGCCTCCGGCGTTGATCTGGAGGGTTCCGGCGACCAGGGTGATGTCGGCGGTGACGGGTCCGGGGGTGTCGAAAGTTGGCATGGCTGTCTCCCTGACGTGGCGTTGGTGGTCGTCTCCGCCGGTGGGAGACGTGGTGGAGTCGGGCGGCCGGGTCCGGTCAGCGGACCCAGCCGGTGTAACCGCGGCCGATCTGGCGTGCCCGGGTGTCGGGTCGGCGCCTGCCGCTGTCGAGGGACGCGGTCACCGCGCGCACCAGCCAGGCGTTGACCGACAGCCCCTCCCCGCGGGCCGCCTCCTCGACGTGCGGCTTGAGGCGGTCGGGCAGGCGCAGGGTGATCCGCGACGTGCCCCCGTCCTCGGCGTCGGCCCGGAGCTGCTCCGTGAGGGCCCGGTCGGCCTGTCTGACGTCATCCTGGTGCGCCTGTGGCGTCATGAGACCGTCGTCTTCGACGTCTTCGAAGTCGGGTGACGTCACGATGAAGTCAGCCCGCCGTCCGCGCAGCCGGACCTCGACCGACCCGGGCGCGAGTTCGCGCGTGATCTCGTCTGCGGCGGCGGAGAGCGCGTCCAGCAGAGTCAGCCGCGCAGCGGGTTCCAGAGCTGCACTGAGACGTTCGGCGATGACCCGGGCGTCCTCGTTCCCGGCCTCGGCGGCCACCTGGAGCTGGCGTCGGAGTTCATCGACATACGGCATCAAATCCATGACGTCATGATGGCGTCAAATATGACGTCATGTCAAGCGTCCACCGCGCACGACTGAGCGCCGTACCCCCGCGGGGGTACGACGCGTCACCGCCGGGTCCTGGGCGGCCGTCGGAGTCGCCCTGGTCAGGCGGGGTTCGGGCCGTGCAGAGGGACGAAACCGCCGAAGGCGCCGCGGTGGTACAGCAGCGGCGGACGGAGGTCGTCCAGGACCAGGGTGTGCGTCACCTCGCCGACGACCAGCCAGTGGTCGCCGATCAGCCGGGTGTCGAACCTCCTGCACACCAGGCTGGCGGACACCCCGTCGAGCAGGGGGACCTCCTCGGGCCCCGGACGCCACGACGTCGGCGGGGCGAAGCGGTCCGCGCCGCTGCGGGCGAACCTCGCCGCCAGGTCCGTCTGGTCCTCGGCCAGGAGGTGTACGGCGAACGCCCCGGCCAGGTGCAGCGTCGTCCACGTCGAGGAGGTCTCGGCGACGTAGAAGGCCACCAGCGGCGGATCGAGGCTCACGCTGGTGAACGAGGTGGCCGTCAGTCCGACGGGGCGGCCGTCGACACCGGCCGTGATGACGACGACCCCCGCCGGGTGGTGCCGCAGCGTCGCGCGGAACCGGGCGGCCTCGGAGGAGGGGTGGGGCGGGGAAGCGCTCTGCGCGGTGCTCATCGGACTCTCCCTCGGTACTGGGAACGCGGCGTTCAGGCGGCGTGCGCCACGGGGCGGGGCCGCCTCACGGCCGGTGGCCGGGAGGCGGCCGGGCGGTGGCCGTACGGCGGTCGGGACCCGTGGGGGCGCACAGGTCCGGGAGGCGAACGGGCCCGGGGAGGCGCACGGCCTCCCGGGGCGGGACGACACATCCGGGGCGGAGGACGGGGCCGGGGCCGGGGAGGCGGATCCGGGGCGGGGCCTCGGCGCTCCGCGCGCAGCGGCCCTCCCTGCCCCGGATCCGCGGGCCGACCGCGCGGTCGCCGCTCCGGCGGTCGTCGGAGCGGCGGCCGGAGGTCGGCCCCGGGGCGGCGGCTCCGCGATTCCACCGCCCCGTGTCGAGGGTCCTTCCCTTCAATCCACTTTGCCAACCGAAAAAGTATGGAATAACCGCGGCAGCCGGGGATGCCGACGGCGCCGACGCCGCGGTCCCGTCCGCGGCCGCCTCAGACCGCGCCGGAGACCTCCGGTACCGGCACGGCTTCGGCGTACTGGCTGGGAGGGCGGGGCAGACCGTAGTGGTCGCGCAGGGTCGTCCCCTCGTACTCCTCCCGGAAGAGGCCGCGCTCCCGGAGGATCGGCACCACCTGGTCGACGAAGTCCTCCAGGCCGCCGGGGAGGTGGGGCGGCATGACGTTGAACCCGTCGGCGGCCCCGGCCTCGAACCAGCCCTGGATCTCGTCCGCCACCTGCTCGGGCGTGCCCGCGAAGGTCCGGTGGCCGCGCCCGCCGCCCAGGCGCCCGATCAGCTCCCCCACGGTCAGCGACTCGCGCGCCGCCAGGTCCGCGACCAGGGTGTACCGGCTCTTGTTGCCGCGGATGCCGTCCTCGCCGGGCAGCGGGGGCAGGGGGGCGTCCAGCGGGTGCCCGGTCAGGTCCACCCCCAGCATCTGGGAGAGCTGGCGCAGGGCGTAGTCCGGGGAGATGAGCCCGGTGAACTCCGCCTCCAGCTCCTTGGCCGCGGCCTCCGTCGGCGCGATGAACGGCACGATCCCGGGCAGGACCTTCAACTCCTGCGGGGCGCGTCCGAAACGCGCCAACCGCCCCTTGAGGTCGCGGTAGAAGTCCACCCCCTCCCGGAGGGTCTGCTGCGCGGTGAACACCGCCTCGGCGTAGCGCGCGGCGAACTCCCTGCCGTCCTCGGAGGACCCCGCCTGCACCAGCACCGGACGGCCCTGCGGCGGGCGGGGGGAGTTCAGCGGCCCGCGCACCCGGAACCGCTCGCCCTCGTGGTCGATGGCGTGGACGCGGTCGGGGTCGGCGAACACCCCCTCCTCGGCGTCGAGTCGCAGGGCGCCGTCCTCCCAGCTGTCCCACAGCTTGACGACGACGTCGGTGAACTCCGCCGCACGCGCGTAGCGGTCGGCGTGCTCGGGCACCTGGTCCAGTCCGAAGTTGGCCGCCTCGTCCTCGCGGCCGGAGGTGACGATGTTCCATCCGGCGCGTCCGCCGCTGATGTGGTCCAGCGAGGCGAAGGCCCTGGCCAGCAGGTAGGGCGGGTAGTAGCCGGTGGAGGCGGTGGCGATCAGCCCCACCCGCTCGGTCACCGCGGCCATCGCGCTGAGCAGGGTGATGGGCTCGAAGACGGCGAGGGTGTTGCGCTCGACCCGGTGGCCCACGGCCAGGCCGTCGGCGAAGAACACCGAGTCCAGCCGTCCGCGTTCGGCGACACGCGCCAGGTTCTGGAAGTGCGCCACGTCCAGCACCCCGTCCTGCCGCGTGCGCGGGTGCCGCCAGGCCGCCTCGTGGTGCCCCACCCCCATGAGGAAGGCGTTGAGGTGGAGCCGTCGTCCGTCGGTCATCTGCGTGGTCCTTCGCTGTCGTGGGTCATCGGTCGTCGGCCAGCGGCCAGCGGTCGGCGGTTCCGGTCACCGCCTCCGGGGCACGCGGTCACCGCTCGGTCGTGCGCCAGCGGGAGAAGCGCCGTTCGAGCGCGACGAGGACGCCGTTGAGGGCCACCCCCACCACGGCGATGGCCAGGATTCCCGCGTACATGTCGTGGATGAGGAAGTTGAGCTGGGCGGCGTTGACGAGGTAGCCCAGGCCCGACTGGGAGCCGACCATCTCCGCGGCGATGAGCACGAGGATCGAGGAGGCCCCGGCCATGCGCACGCCGGTGAAGATCGACGGGACCGAGGCGGGCAGCACCACCTTGCGGAACAGCGCGAGCGGCCCGAACCCCAGGGAGGCCGCCGACTTGACGAGCAGGGGGTCGACGGTCCGGACCCCGGTGATGGTGTTGAGCAGGACCGGGAAGGCGCACGCGTAGACCACCAGGGAGACCTTGGAGGCCTCGCCGATCCCCAGGACGAGCACGAACACCGGCAGCAGGGCCAGGGCCGCGGTGTTGCGGAACAGCTCCAGGATCGGCGTGAGGAAGTCCGATACCGGCCGGTACCAGGCGATGAGGACGCCCAGCGGCACGGCGGCGGCCACGGCGACGAGGAAGCCGCTCAGGGCGCGGGCGAGGCTGGCGGACACGTGGTTCCACAGCTGTCCGCTCAGGGCCAGGTCCCGCGTCGCGGCCAGGACCTCGGTCAGCGGGGGCAGGAACACCCGGTCGAGGAGGCCGACCCTCGGCGCCACCTCCCACAGCAGGAGGAAGGCCGCGATGACGGCCGAGCGCTTGAAGCAGAGCCAGGCCAGCCGGAGCGCGGCCGTGAGCGCGGGGGGAGGTCCGCCCGTGCCCGGCGCCGCCGGGGAGGAGGCGTCGGAGGAGGCGGTGCCCGCCGAGCGGGTCAGCGTGTCAGCCATGGTCGGTTCCCCTCCCGGTGAGCGCGCGCTCGGTCCGCCGGGCCTGGGCCACCTCGTCGTGGAGTTCCCGCCACACCCGGTGCCGGTAGTGCGCGAACGCGGGGTCCGAGCGCAGGTCGCCGCCCGCGCTCCGGTCGAGGTCGATGTCGATGACGCTCTTGATCCGGCCCGGGCGCGAGGTCATCACCGCGACCCGCTGTCCCAGGTAGACCGCCTCGTCGATGCCGTGCGTGATGAACAGGACCGTCTTGCCGGTGCGCTCCCACACGGACAGCAGCTCCTCCTGGAGGGACTCGCGCGTCTGGGCGTCCAGGGCCGCGAACGGCTCGTCCATGAGCAGGACCTCGGGGTCGAAGGCCAGGCTCCGGGCGATGGCCACGCGCTGCTTCATACCGCCGGACAGCTCGTGGGGGTAGCGGTCCTCGAACCCCTCCAGGCCGACCAGCGACAGGTACTCGCGCGCGCGGTCGGCCCGGGTGCGTCGGGGCAGGCCCTTGGCCTCCAGCCCGAACTCGACGTTGCCCTGCGCGGTGCGCCAGGGCAGCAGCGCGTACTGCTGGAAGACCAGGCCCCGGTCCAGGCCCGGTCCCCTGACCGGGGCGCCGTTGAGCAGGATCTCGCCGGAGGCGGGCCGGGTGAGCCCGCCGACCAGGTCGAGCAGGGTGGACTTGCCGCAGCCGCTGGGCCCGACCAGGGTGAGGAACTCGCCCGAGGCGATGTCCAGGGTGACGTCGTCGATCGCGGTCAGCGTGGCGGACCGGCCGCGTGCGGTGAAGGTCTGCCGCACCCCGTTCAGGCGGAGCTTGACGGGTGCTGTGGCGGTGCTCATCGGTTCCCCCCGTCCCCGGCCGCGCGCCGTGTGTCGTCCGCTCCCCCGGAGGCGCCGTCCCCGGGAGCACCGCCCTCCGCGAGGGGTCGGCCGTCGGGGCCGGAGTCCTCGGGGTAGGTCCCGTTGGCGTAGGGGTTGTAGTCGTTGGTGAACAGCTCCTCGGCCTCGACCGCCCCCTCGTCGAGTTCGCCGTTGCGGACCAGCCAGTCGATCCAGGTCCGGAACTCGTCCGGGGCGATGACGCCGCCGGGTCCGGCGACGCCGGTGCTGCGCCAGTACCGGACGGCCTCGGCGCTCTCGTTGCGGCCACGCCGCCCGATGATGTCGGTGTAGCGGTCCACCACCTCCTCGCGCGGGGTGGTCTGCGTCCACCGGATCGCGCGGGCGACCCCGCCGACGAAGGCCTGGACGGTGTCCTCGTGTGCCTCGATGAAGTCGTCGCGCAGCACGAGGGAGCCGTAGCTGAAGGCGCCGTACAGGCCGTGGTCGGTGAACAGGGGCCGGATGCCGCCGCGCTCCAGGGCGACCTCGCGCAGCAGGTCGCCGAGCGTGGCGACCTCCACCTGCCCGTTGCGCAGGGTCTGCTCGGCGTTGACCGGCGGGACCACCGTCAGCTCCACCCGGGCGATCTCCTCGTTGGTCAGCCCCTCCCTGGCCAGCCACTCGCGGACCACGAACTCGTGGTGGGCGCCCAGGGTGTTCATGGAGACCCGCTTGCCGACGAGGTCGCGGGCCCCGGTGATGTCGCTGTCCTCCAGGACGTAGTAGCCGTTGTGGGTCTCCTCGTCCGCCCCGTAGTAGGCCAGGACGGCGGTGACGGGCGCCCCGGCGGCGGCCAGCTTGGCGATCGCCCCGTTGAAGGCGCCGCCCACATCGGTGCTGCCGGTGGCCGCGGCCTGGATGTCCTGGGGGCCGCTGGTGGTGTCGCCGATCCACTCCAGCCCGATGCCGTCCAGGTAGCCCAGGTCCTCGGCGAGTTCGGGCAGGAGGACGTCTCCGGTCCAGCCCTGGTAGCGGATCACGGGGGAGGCTCCGGCCGCGCCGCTCCCCGGGGGTCCGCATGCGGAGAGCAGGGGGAGGGCGGCCCCGGCGGCCGCGGTGTAGCGCAGGATGTCGCGTCGGGTGTGCATGTGTTGGCTCCGGAGGGCGGCGGGCCGGGCTCGCCGGCCCGCCGCGGGCAGAAGGAGGTTCGGGGCCGCGGGTCAGACCGCGGGGGTGTAGCCGCTGGAGTCGCCGGTCAGGGAGCGGCTGGGGCGGCCGTCCACGCCCCTGGGGAGGTCGCCGCCGACGGTGATGCGGTGCAGGCGCCGGGGCTCGTCCCCGTAGTCGGCCACGGCGTAGTGCTGGGTGGCGCGGTTGTCCCACACGGCCACGTCCCCCTCGCGCCAGCTCCACCGGACGGTGTTCTCGGCCCGGGTGACGCGCTGCTGGAGCAGGTCGAACAGGTGGTGGAAGTCCTTGCTGCTCAGGCCGGTGAAGTGCTGGGCGAAGTGGCCGAGGAACAGGACCCGTTCGCCCGTCTCGGGGTGGACGCGCACCACGGGGTGCTCGGTCTTGAAGAGGGTGGAGACGAAGGCCTCCCGGTACTTCCTGAGGTCGCCGGTGGGCTCGCGTTCGGGGGCGACCGCCGCGTAGTCGTAGTCGTTGGTGTGGACCGCGCGCAGGCCGTCGGCGAGGTCCTTGAGCGGCTGGGGCAGGTCCTGGTAGGCCGTGGCCGTGTTGGCCCAGACGGTGTCGCCGCCCCGCGGGGGCAGGTGGACGGCGCGCAGGACGCTGGCCTGCGGCGGGCGGTCGACGAAGGTGACGTCGGTGTGCCAGCTGTTGGCCTTGCCCCGCTCGGAGTCGATCGGCAGGACGTGGTGGTCGCCGCCGAAGGCCGCGCCCGTGGTGGGGTGCGGGGTGGTGAGCGGGCCGAGCAGGGCGGCGAAGCCCGCCTGGGTCTCGTCGGTCAGGTGCCGCTGGTCGCGGAAGAAGACCACCTTGTGGGCGAGCAGGGCCGCCCGGATCGAGGCGACGGTGGCCCCGTCCAGGTCGGGGCCCAGGCGCACGCCGGAGATCTCGGCGCCGATGCGTCCGGCGACGGGGCGAAGGGACAGGTCCGTGGTGGTGGTCACGGCAGGGCTCCTCACGGGGCGGGAAGGCGCGGCGGTCACCTCACGCGTCCGGTCGCGGGCCGTTCGCGGCGAGTGACACGAAGGTAGGACCGGCCGAACCCTAAAGTCAACTAAGTTGGTAGGAATAATATGGTTTCGTGGCGCACGCCACCGGACACCCTCTGCGGCCACCCCTGGAGCCGCGCGGGATCCGGGAGCCGCCCCGGGCGGGCGCCGAAAAATCCTCGGAAACACCCGGCGATCTACTTGGCCACTATTCCTACCAACATGGTAGATTTACCTCCATCGCCAGCACGGCGCCCGATCCGGCGCCCGCGGCGGACCGATCCGAGCCCTCCGTCCGGAGCCGGACACCGCGCCGACCTCCACCGCCCCGCGTATCCCTCCCCACCGGAAGGCCCACATGCGCACTCTCGTCCTCCTCGCCATCGCGGGATTCTTCGCCCAGCTCGTCGACGGCAGTCTCGGCATGGCCTACGGCGTCACCTCCACCACCCTGCTCCTGCTCTTCGGCACCAACCCGGCCGCGGCCTCGGCCACGGTCCACCTCGCCGAGATCGGCACCACGCTGGCCTCGGGCGTCTCGCACTGGAAGCTGGGCAACGTCGACTGGAAGGTCGTCCGGCGCATCGCCCTGCCCGGCGCGATCGGCTCGTTCGCCGGGGCGACCTTCCTGAGCTGGCTGTCCACCGAGGCCGCCGCGCCGATCATGTCCGGCATCCTGCTCGCGCTCGGCCTCTACATCCTCATCCGCTTCACCGCGTGGGGCACGCCGACCCGGAACCTGGACAAGCCCCTGCGCAGGCGCTTCCTGACCCCGCTCGGCCTGGTGGGCGGGTTCGTCGACGCCACCGGAGGCGGCGGCTGGGGCCCGGTCGGCACCCCCGCCCTGCTGGCCAGCGGGCGCATGGAGCCGCGCAAGGTCGTCGGCACCATCGACACCAGCGAGTTCATCGTCGCCCTCGCCGCCAGCCTCGGCTTCCTCGTCGGTCTGGGCGCGGCCGGGATCAACGTCGGCTGGGTGCTCGCGCTGCTGATCAGCGGCATCATCGCGGCGCCGATCGCCGCCTGGATCGTGCGCTACATCCCGCCCCGCATCCTCGGTTCGCTGGTCGGCGGGCTGATCGTGCTGACCAACACCCGGACGCTGCTCGGCACCGAGTGGCTGACCCTTCCCCCGGCGGCCCAGACGGCCGTCTACGTGCTCGTGTGGGCGGCGTGGATCGGCGCCGTGGTCTGGTCGCTGCGCGCCCACCTCGTCGAGCGCCGCACCGCCCCCGCGGTCCCGGAGGAGAGCGCGGAGCCGACCGCGCCGAGCGCCGCCGAGCCGGAGAGGCAGCGCTCCTCCGACACCGCCTCCTGAGGGGAGTCCCGGCGTCGGGCCCGGGCGGCGGGCAGGTCAGTCCAGCTCCCGGGCCAGCAGCGGGATCCGGCCGCCCGCCAGCACCGCCTCGGCCTGCGCCGGGGAGAGCTGGTGGTCCAGCCGGTACTCCTCGTCCCTCGTCGTGTTGCGCGCGGTCAGCTCCGAGCCGGAGGTCAGGGCCTCCTCCAGGCCGTCCAGGACGAGGACGTCGCCGGAGCCGACGCGGTCGTAGTCGCCGGGTTCGGTGAACCGCAGGGCCAGCACACCGAAGTTGGCGAGGTTCTGCCAGTGGATGCGGGCGAAGGACTTGGCGATCACCGCCCGCAGGCCCAGGTAGCGGGGGGTGATCGCCGCGTGCTCGCGGGAGGAGCCCTGCCCGTAGTTCTCCCCTCCGACCACGATGTGGCCCCTCTCGCGGCCCGCCTCCCTCGCCCGGCGGGGGTAGTCCTCGTCGATACGGGTGAAGGTGAACTCGGCGAGCCGGGGCACGTTCGAGCGGAAGGGCAGCGCGCGGGCGCCCGCCGGGGAGATCTCGTCGGTGGAGACGTCGTCGCCGACCTTGAGCAGCACCGGCGCCTCGATCCGGTCGGGCAGGGGCGGGAAGTCCGGCAGCGCGGAGATGTTGGGCCCCTTGACGAGTTCGACCCGCGCGGCCTCCTCCGGCGGCAGCGGCGGGACCAGCATCGCGGTGTTGACCGCCGCCCGCTCCGGCGGACGCAGGTCGGGATGGTCCAGGCCCAGCTCCCTCGCCAGGTCGCGCGGGTCGGTGATGACTCCGGTGAGCGCGGAGGCGGCGGCCGTCTCCGGGGAGCACAGCCACACCGCGTCCTCCACCGTGCCCGAGCGGCCGGGGAAGTTGCGCGGGAAGGTGCGCAGCGAGTTGCGGCCGACGGCGGGCGCCTGGCCCATGCCGATGCAGCCCAGGCATCCGGCCTGGTGGATGCGGGCCCCGGCCTGGATGAGGTCGAGGGTCGCTCCCGTGCGGGTCAGGTCGGAGAGGATCTGGCGTGAGGACGGGTTGACGTCGAAGCTGACCGCGCTGTCGGTCTGGCGGCCCCTGACCATGGCGGCGGCGACCGCGTAGTCGCGCAGTCCCGGGTTGGCGGAGGAGCCGATGACGACCTGGCTGACGTCGGTGCCCGCCACCTCGCGGACCGGGACGACGTCGCCGGGCGAGGAGGGCCGGGCGATGAGCGGCTCCACCCCGGACAGGTCGATCTCGTCGGTCACGTCGTAGTCGGCGTCGTCGTCGGGCAGCAGCTCGGTGAAGTCGTCCTCACGGCCCTCGGCGCGCAGGAAGTCGCGCACCGCGCCGTCGGAGGGGAAGACCGTGGTGGTGGCGCCCAGCTCGGCGCCCATGTTCGCGATGACGTGGCGGTCCATGGCGGTGAGCGCGGCGACTCCGGGACCGTGGTACTCGATGATCCGGTTGAGCCCGCCCTTGACCCCGTGCCGCCGCAGCATCTCCAGGATGACGTCCTTGGCCGAGGTCCACGGGGGCAGCTCCCCGGTCAGGCGCACGCCCCAGATCAGCGGCGCCCGGACGCGCAGCGGGCGCCCGGCGATGGCCATGGCCACCTCCAGGCCGCCGACGCCGACCGCCAGCATGCCCAGCGATCCGGCGGCGCAGGTGTGGGAGTCCGAGCCGACCATCGTCGCGCCGGGCACCCCGAAGCGCTGCATGTGCGTGGGGTGGGAGACGCCGTTGCCGGGCTTGGAGTACCACAGACCGTACCGGCGCGCCGCCGAGTGCAGGAACGCGTGGTCCTCCGCGTTCTTCTCGTCGGTCTGGAGCAGGTTGTGGTCCACGTACTGCACGCTGACCCGGGCCCGGGTGCGGTCCAGTCCGAGGGCCTCCAGCTCCTGCATGACCAGGGTGCCGGTGGCGTCCTGGGTGAGGGTCTGGTCGACGGAGAGCCCGATGACCTCCCCGGGCGCCATCTCCCCCTCGACCAGGTGCGCGTCGATCAGCTTGCGCGCGACTCCGCGTCCCATGGCGTTCTCCCCTCGTCCGCCTTCCCCCGCTCCTGACCGCACGGGCGCGCGGCAAACGGGGGCGCCGCCGGTTCGGCGCACGGCGGTCCGGGGCGAGGCGGCCCGGCCCCGGACTCCGCGAGGATCCTCCGATGAGGGGGTTGTCACACGGGGGTGTGGTTCCTACCATGGTGCCCGTTCATCGAATCGATTCGACGGATCCGCGCGGCGGGCTGTCGAAGCGCTTCGACAAAGGTGTGCGGGGGGAGGGAGGCCGCGATGGTGACCATCAAGGACGTCGCCGCGGCGGCGGGCGTGGCCCCGAGCACGGTGTCCTACGTGCTCAGCGGCTCCCGCCGCGTCTCCGAACGGACCCGGTCCGCGGTGCGGACGGCCATCGACGAACTGGGCTACCACCCCAACGCGGGTGCGCGCTCCCTGCGCAGCGCCCGCACCCGCGTGATCGCGCTGGCCCTGCCGCTGGCCTCGCCCGGCTACCTGCCGGTCGGCGGGCGGTTCATGTACGGGCTGAGCCGCGCCGCCGGGGAGCTGGGCTACGACCTGCTGCTCCTGACCGTGCGCGACGACGACGCCGGGGCGTACGGGCTGGAGCGCGCCGCGCGCAGCAGGCTCGCCGACGTCGCGGTGATCATGGGCGTGGAGATGGAGGACCCCCGCATCGGCGCGATGGACGCGCTGGGGTTCCCCGTGGTGGTCCTCGGCCGCCCCTCCGACGAGGACGCCGCGCCCTGGGCCGACCTCGACTGGGAGGAGGCCGCGGTCGCCTCGCTGCGCCTGCTGCACGGGACCGGGCACCGCGACCTGTGCTTCGTGTCGACTGTGGAGGAGGACATCGCCTCGGGCCGCAGCTACTCCGTGCGCGGTCTGCGCGGGGCCGAACGCGCCGCCGCCGAACTCGGCGTCCCCGTGCGCGTCCTGCCCTCGGCGAAGGACCCCGCCGAACTGTACCGGCGGCTGGACGCGCTCCTCGACGGGGACCGCCCGCCCACCGCGCTCGCCCTCCAGCACCCCGCCGCCGTGCCCGGGGTCCTGCGCCACCTCGCAGCGCGCGGCACCGACGTGCCCGGGGACGTCTCCCTGGTGGCCATCGGCAGCTTCCCCGAGGACCTCGCGGGACTGGACGTGACCCGGGTCGAGCTGCCCGTCGAGCGGATGTCGGCCGCCGTGACCCGGCTGGCCGCCGAGGCCGCGCGCGGCAGCCCGCCGCTCCCGGGAGGACGGCGCGAACTCATCCCGCCCGAGATCACCCCCGGGGGGACGGTAGCCGCTCCCCCGCCCTGACCCCCCGGCCCCGGCGACCCGCTCGCCGGACCCGACGGCCGGTCGCGACCCCGGCGGCGCCAGCCCCCGACGCGACCGGCGCGTTGACACCCGCCCCCGCCGAGAAGGCCCCCCGACATGCGCGAACACCTGTACCGACACCCGCACCGCCCGCTACGAACGGCGTCGGCGGCCGTCTGCGCCGCGGCGCTCGCCCTGACCGGAGTCGGCTGCGCGGCCGAACGCGACCCGAGCGTGTACACCATCATGGACTCCAGCACCGACGAGCCCTACCACACCTGGGACCAGGAGGCGATGGACGCCTGCGGGGAACAGGTGGGCGTGGAGGTGCGCCACATCAGCGTGCCCGCCGACCAGCTCGTGCCCAAGGCCCTGCGGATGGCCTCCTCCGACTCGCTCCCCGACGTGCTCAACCTCGACGGCTCGGACCTGCCGCAGTTCGCGGCGGCCGGGGGCCTGGTACCGCTGGAGGAACTCGGCATACCCACGGACGGCCTGTCCGAGGGCGCGCTGTCCATCGGCAGCTACGAGGGCGTGTACTACGGCGCCGCCCGGTCGGTGAACTCCCTCGGCCTCTTCTACAACGCGGCCGCCCTGGAGGAGGCGGGCATCGACCCGCCCCGGACCTGGGCGGAGCTGGAGGAGGCCGCCGCCGAGCTGACCGGGGGCGGGCGCTACGGCCTGGCGATCAGCGCCCTGGCCACCGAGGACGGCGTCTACCAGTTCCTGCCGTGGCTGTGGTCCAACGGCGGCGACGAGAGGGAGCTGGCCTCACCGGAGTCGGTGGAGGCACTGGAGTACGTCACCTCGCTGGTCGAGGCGGGATCGGTCTCCCCCTCGGTGGTCAACTGGACCCAGGCCGACGTCAACGACCAGTTCATCGCGGGCAACGCGGCCATGATGGTGAACGGCCCCTGGCAGCTGCCGGTCCTCCAGGAGCACCCCGACCTGGAGTGGGCCGTGGCGGAGATCCCCGTGCCCGAGGCCGGGGACACCTCGGTGGCTCCGATCGGCGGGACCACCTTCACCGTGCCGGTCAACGCCGAGGACCCCGACCGCGAGCGCGTGGCCGCCGAACTCGTGGCCTGCCTGACCACGGCCGAGGCGCAGCTGGACTGGTCCACCAAGGGCAGCAACGTGCCCGTGGACACCGGGGCGGCCGAGCAGTACCGCGACCTGGTCCCGGAACTGGCCCCGTTCGTGGACCAGGTGCGCACGGCGCGCAGCCGGACCGAGCACGCCGGCACCGAGTGGAACGCCTACTCCCAGGCCATCGGCACCGCGCTCCAGGCGGCGCTCACCGGCGAGGCGAGCCCGCGGGAGGCCATGGAACGCGCCCAGGCGCGGGTCGAGGCGGAGCTGGAGGCCCGGTCATGACGGCGACGGGGACGAGGCCCACGGCGACGGCGAGGACGGCGACCGCGGCGCGCGGGCGCCAGAACCTCACCAAGTGGCTGTTCGTCGCCCCGGCGCTGCTGTACATGCTGCTGTTCTTCGGGTACCCGCTGGTCCGCAACGTGGCGATGAGCTTCCAGGACTACACCTTCTCCACGTACTTCACGGGGGAGGCGCCGTTCAACGGGCTGGAGAACTGGCGGGCGGTCTTCGCCAACGAGCTGTTCGGCGCGTCCCTGTGGCACACCCTGCTGTTCACGCTGGGATCGCTGGCGGGGCAGTTCTGCATCGGCATGGCGCTGGCGGTCTTCTTCAGCCGCCGCTTCCCGCTGTCGGGGATCATGCGGTCCCTGCTCCTGCTGCCGTGGCTGATCCCGATGGTGGTGGCCGGCACCGTCTGGCGCCGGGTCCTGGACCAGGAGACCGGCGTGCTGAACGAGTCGCTCCAGGCGCTCCAGATCACGTCGTCGGCCGTGCCCTGGCTGAGCAGCCCCGACTTCGCGCTGCTGTCGGTGGTGCTGGTCAACATCTGGATCGGCATCCCCTTCAACATGGTGATCCTCTACGGCGGGCTCCAGGAGATCCCCGCGGAGCTGCGCGAGGCGGCCGTGCTCGACGGCGCGGGCCCGCTGCGCACCTTCTTCGGGGTGACCCTGCCCCTGCTGCGGCCCGTCGTGACCGTGGTGCTGGTGCTGGGCTTCATGTCGACCGTGAAGATCCTGGACCTGATCCTGGCGCTGACCAACGGCGGTCCGGCGCACTCCACGGAGACCCTGGGCACCCTCACCTACCAGCTGTCCTTCCTCCAGCTCGACTTCGGCCAGGGGGCCGTGGTCGGCAACGTCCTGATCCTCGTCAGCATGGTGTTCGCGGTCATCTACCTGCGCGCCAACCGTGGAGGTGTCACCCGATGAGCGCCGCACCCGAGAGCACCGCCCCATCCCCGGCGGGCCCGTCCCGGAGCGGCGGGGCACCGGCCGCCGCGCGGCCCCGGCGCCCGCGCGTGACGCGCAGGGCGCGGGGCGACGCCGTGAGCGCGGTGTTCGGCGTCCTGGTCCTGGCCGTGCTGCTGTTCCCGCTGTACTGGATGGTCAACACGGCGCTGCAACCGGGCGCCGCGATGGTGGAGCTGCGGTGGTTCCCGCGCACGCTCGACCTCGGCAACTTCCAGCGGGCCTGGGAGTCGCAGGCGGGCAACCTGCTCACCTCGATCCTGGTGGCGCTCGGCGCGGTCGCGGTCTGCCTGGCGGTGGCCGCCCCGGCGGCCTACGCCCTGGCCCGGTTCCGGCTGCGCGGCGCGGAGACGGTCGTGTTCGCCACCCTGATCACCCAGATGGTCCCGGGCATCGTCGTGGCCAACGCGCTGTACAACGCCTACGTCGAACTGGATCTGGTCAACTCCTACCTCGGGCTGATCCTGGCCGACGCGTCCCTGGGCATCCCCTTCACGATCGTCCTGCTGCGCGCGTTCATGGTGTCCATCCCCGAGGAGGTGCTGGAGGCCGGGATGCTCGACGGCGGCGGACGCCTGCGCGTGCTGGTCTCGATCGTGCTGCCGATGAGCCGCAACGCGCTGATCACGGGCAGCCTGTTCACCTTCCTGTTCGCGTGGTCGGACTTCCTGTTCGCGCTGACGCTGAACACGACCGACGCGGTCAAGCCCGTGACGCTCGGCATCTACGAGTACATCGGCGCGCACGTCGGCGACTGGGGCGCCGTCATGGCCGTGGCCGTCCTCTCCTCGATCCCCGCGGCGGTGCTCCTGGTCGTCGCGCAGAAATACGTGGCGGCCGGGATCTCCGGGGGGTCGATCAAGTGACCCGCCGCCCGCACCACCGGCGAACCGAGACCACGACGACAGGGAAGGGACGCCCATGAAGTTCACCGACGGCTTCTGGCAGATGAGGGAGGGCGTGCGCGCCAACCGCGCGCGCGAGGCCCGCGACGTGCGGGTGCACGACGACCGGTTCACCCTCTACGCCCCGGTGCGCCCGATCGGGCACCGGGGGGACACGCTCAACACACCGCTGATCACGGTGGACTGCTGGTCGCCCGCGCCCGGTGTGATCGGTGTGCGGAGCACGCACCTGGCGGGCTCGGTCCGGCGCGCGCCGGAGTTCGACGTGCGCAGCGACCCCGGCGCCGCCCCCTCGGTGGCGCGGGACGGCTCCTCGGTGGAGCTGACCAGCGGGGAGCTGTCGCTGCGGGTGGCCACCGAGGGCCCCTGGCGGATGGAGTTCCGCGCGGGCGGCGCCGTGCTGACCGGCTCCGACGCCAAGGGCACCGCGTTCATGGAGGACGCGGACGGCTCCCACCACATGCTCGGGCAGCTGTCGCTGGGGATCCGCGAGCTGGTGTACGGCATGGGCGAGCGGTTCACGCCGTTCACGCGCAACGGCCAGACCGTGGACATCTGGCAGGCCGACGGCGGCACGAGCAGCGAGCAGGCCTACAAGAACGTGCCGTTCTACCTGACCAACCGGGGCTACGGGGTGTTCGTGGCGCACTCGGGGCCGGTGTCGTTCGAGGTCGGCTCGGAGTCGGTGGGCCGCGTGCAGTTCAGCGTGGAGGACCACGCCCTGACCTACTACGTGATCCACGGGGAGAGCCCCAAGGAGATCCTGGCCCGGTACACCGCGCTCACCGGCCGCCCCGCGCTGCCGCCGCGGTGGTCGTTCGGGCTGTGGCTGTCCACGTCGTTCACCACCTCCTACGACGAGGACACGGTCAACCGCTTCATCGACGGCATGGCGGAGCGGGGCGTGCCGCTCAGCGTGTTCCACTTCGACTGCTTCTGGATGCGCGAGTTCCACTGGTGCGACTTCGAGTGGGACCCGGAGCTGTTCCCCGATCCCGTGGGCATGCTCTCCCGGCTCAAGGGGCGCGGGCTGCGGACCTGCGTGTGGATCAACCCCTACATCGCCCAGCGGTCGGCGCTGTTCGAGGAGGGCTCCCGGCTGGGGCACCTGGTCCGGCGGCCGGACGGGACCGTGTGGCAGTGGGACATGTGGCAGGCGGGGATGGCGCTGGTGGACTTCACGTCCGCCGACGCCCGCGCGTGGTACGCCGGAAAGCTCAAGGTCCTGCTCGACATGGGTGTGGACTGCTTCAAGACCGACTTCGGCGAGCGGGTGCCGACCGACGTGGTGTGGTCGGACGGCTCCGACCCGCAGGCCATGCACAACTACTACACGCACCTGTACAACGAGACGGTGTTCGACCTGCTGAAGCGCGAGCGCGGTGAGGGCGAGGCCGTCCTGTTCGCGCGCTCGGCCACGGCGGGCGGGCAGAGCTTCCCGGTGCACTGGGGCGGCGACTGCGCCTCGACGTTCGAGGCGATGGCGGAGAGCCTGCGCGGCGGCCTGTCCCTGGGGCTGTCGGGGTTCGGGTTCTGGAGCCACGACATCGGCGGCTTCGAGGGCACCCCCGACGCCGCGGTGTTCAAGCGCTGGCTCGCGTTCGGCCTGCTCTCCTCGCACAGCAGGCTGCACGGCAGCCGCTCCTACCGGGTGCCGTGGGACTTCGACGAGGAGTCCACCGAGGTGGCCCGCGTGTTCACCCGGCTCAAGTGCGCGCTCATGCCCTACCTGTTCGGCGCGGCCGTGCAGGCCCACCGGGAGGGGACGCCCGTGATGCGCGCGATGCTGCTGGAGTTCCCCGACGACCCGACCTGCCACCACCTGGACACGCAGTACATGCTGGGTGAGGACCTGCTGGTCGCCCCGGTGCTGAGCGCGGACGGCTCCGTGGAGTACTACGTCCCCGAGGGCGTGTGGACCCACCTGATCACGGGCGAGACGGTGCGGGGCCCGGTCTGGCGCCGCGAGACCCACGGGTTCGACTCCCTGCCCCTGCTGGTGCGGCCGAACGCGGTCCTGCCGGTCGGCGCGGTGGACGACCGGCCCGACTACGACTACACGGACGGGCTGACCCTGCGCGTGTACGGTGCCGGGGAGGCGGCCACGGCGACCACCACGGTCGTGCCGTCCGCCGACGGCTCGGCCGCCGCGGTCTTCCGGACCGAGCGCTCGGGGGGCGGGGTCACCGTGGAGGCCGGGGCCGCTCCGGCCCACGGGTGGCGGGTGCTGCTGGTCGGCACTGGCGGGGCCGAGACCGATGGCACCGGGGCGGAGGTCACCGTGACCGACGACGGCACCCTGGTGTCGGTTCCGGCAGGGACCGCCCGCGTGGACCTGCGCCTGTCCTGACGCGCGAGGGCCCCCGGCGCGCGCCGGGGGCCCGGGAGCACGCGCGAGGGTTCTGGCGCGCGCCGCCGGGCGCGTTCCGCACCGTGCCCGCGGGCGGTGGCGGACGCGGCGTGCGCCCCGCGGGCCCTACGCCGCCTCGTCCAGGGCCGGGGACGCGTGTCCGGCCAGCCTCCGGTGGAGGTACCGCAGACCCTCGGCGGTGACCCGCAGCTGCGGTCTCCCCGGCACGCGCCTGCCCGTGCGGGGGTGGTCGTAGGACGTGGGCCGCAGGCGCAGGTGGCGTTCGTGCCGGGCCCTGGGCACGTCGTCGTCCGGGGAGACCATTCCGCTGGCGCGGATGAAGGCGAACAGGCGGCGCTGCCCGGTGGAGATGGCGGGGTCGCGGTTGAGGACGTGCGCCGCCTCGCGTACGGAGTAGTCCCCGTCGGCCGAGGCCAGGACGTTCCACGCGCGGGCGGCGGACGCGGTCTCCCCCGCCTCGGCGTGCGCCCGCAGGGCCCGGCGCGCGGCCGCGGAGACCTCCCGGCCGAAGCGTTCGAGGGAGGCGAGCGCCTCCGGGGTCATCGCGCCGAACTCGGCGTCGGCCGGGACCTCCTCGTACGGCATGTGTTCGGTGTGCTGCACCGCTCCTCCCCACGGCCTCCGCCCCCGCCCGCCGTCTCGGGCACCGGAGCGGCGTTGCGGCGGGCCCTCACCACCGGCCCGCACTCCTGTTGTCCGTTCCAACCAGAAAACGCCGTTGGGTATTCCCGTAAAAGCTCCGCGGGCCCCGCCGGGAAGAGGACCGGAACAGCCCGCCGGATCAGGACGGAACGCCTGTCCAGAGGGGCTTGTCGCGCCCCCGCCAGAAGGTTCGGGAAAAAGCGCCCGACCGCCCCCGGGAACGCAATTCGCACCGCAGATAAAACCCTCCTCCGGGTTTTTCACGGCGCTTCGCAATCCCTTTCCCGTCTTTTCCGGCGCGAGGAGAACCCCGCCCCCGCGCCGCGCCGCCGTCCGGGGTCCGGCGGGCGCGGCGCCGTCGCTCAGTCCGCACGGACCGGGCGCGACCGGAGGGCACGCGGGCGGACGAAGGCGCGGCTGCGGTCCCGGGTGCGCAGGCGGAACGCCGCCCCCGCCACCGCCACCGTGGCCAGGAACCACGCCGGCCCCAGCAGCAGGTACGCGAGCGGCACCGTGTCCTGGAAGCCCGCGGCGACCCCGGTCTGCATGGTGCCGTAGGTGGGCAGGTAGCGCACGACGTCGCTGTCCGAGGACGGGTTGGCCACCGGGTTCTGCAGCCCCATGTCGATGATGGACAGCATGACGATGCAGAACATGCCCTCCAGCTCCCCCCGGAGCAGGGCCGCCAGCATCACCCCGATCCCGCCGAAGGCCAGCGCGGACCCCAGCAGGGAGAGCCACAGCATGAACGGCTGTTCGGGGACCCAGTACCAGCAGATCACCGCCACCGCGTAGGCGCAGACCAGCGCCGAGGCCGTGACCAGCGCCGTGAGCTTGGCCGCGAGCAGGTGCAGGCGCGGGTACCCGGCCATCGCCAGCCGCTGGTCGAACCCGAAGGAGCGGTAGGTGACGATGAACATCATGAACCCGACGATCAGCGTGACGGCGTTGACGGCGCCGGAGATCTTGCTGACGTGGTTGCCGTGCACGGTGACGGCCTCCCCGGTGGCGCGCAGGAGGAACCGCACGTCGGCGTCGGCGATCACCAGGTAGACCAGGGTGATCCAGACGGGGATGAAGAGCACCACCAGGACCAGCGCCAGCCGGTTGCGCAGGTGCTCCAGCAGGGCCATGCGGGTGGCGGTGGCGTAACGGGTCCAGGCGCGGCGCATCACCGGCCCTCCGCCGCCGCGGGGGCCGAGGGCGCCGACGAGGACGCCCCCTCCACCAGACGCCCGCCCTCCAGCCGCCACAGGCGGTCGAAGCGCACCGTGTCGAAGGCGATGTGCGAGACCACCAGCACGGAGCGGCCCCGGTCCCGCAGGTCGGCCGCCAGCCGCCAGAACCGCTCGTAGGTGTCCCAGTCGAACCCCTGGTAGGGCTCGTCCAGGAGCAGCAGGTGCGGGTCGTGCATCAGCGCGAGGGTGAGGTTGAGCTTCTGGCGGGTGCCGCCGCTGAGCGTGGAGACCCGGTGGTGGAGGTACTCGGCGAACCCGAGGACGTCGAGGAGTTCGCGGGCGCGGGACAGGTCGGGCAGGTCGTGCGCGACCTGGAAGAGGCGCAGGTGCTGGGAGACGGTGAAGGCCGGGTTCAGCACCGTGTGCTGGGGGCAGTAGCCCAGGCTGCCGGGGTGCTCGACGGTGCCGCGGTCGGGGGCGAGGACGCCCGAGAGGATGCGCAGCAGGGTGGACTTGCCGGAGCCGTTCTCCCCGACCAGTCCGGCCAGGCAGGCCTCGGGGAGTTCGAGTTCGGCGCCGCGCAGCACGTGGTGGCGGCCGTAGGACTTGTGGACGCCGCGGACCCGCAGCGCCGGTGTGGGGGTGGGTGCGTGTGACATCGGTCTGCTCACTCGTGAGGGAGGGGGAAGGGGGTCGCCGCTACTACTCGCGTTCCCTGCGGGCGGCGTAGGCGCCGAGGGCGCCCATCATGACGGAGGCCCAGGTGCAGGGCACGAGGTCCCGCAGGGGCTTCCACGTCCGCTCGACCAGGTCCCGGGCCTCCCCGGTGCAGGCGGCGACCGCGCCGCACTCCTCCAGGGACGCCGCGGCGGCGGCCACGGTCGCCTCGTCGGCGTCGCCGTCGCGCACCGCGTACCAGAGCTCGCGCACCCGGCGGGGCGGCAGCAGGGCCACGGCGTGGGCCAGCGGCATCGTGACCTTGCCCGCGCGCAGGTCCTCGGCGGTGTGCTTGGTCGCCGAGCGCCCGCCGCCCTCGGCGGGCGCGGTGAGGCCGCGCAGGTCCATGACGTCGTCGGAGATCTGGTAGGCCAGCCCCACGGCGTCGAAGTACTCGCCCAGCGCCCGGAACTGCTCCTCCCGGGCGCCGGCGACGAGCGCGCCGATCTCGGCCAGCCCCCGCACGGGCGCCGCGGTCTTGAGCCAGTGGCCCGAGCGCACCCGCCGCAGGAGCGCCTCGGCGTCGCCCGTCTCCACGGCCTCGTCCATCGCGGCCCGGTGGCCCGCGATGTCGATCGCCTGTCCGCCGTGTCCGGCCCGCAGCACCCGTAGGTAGACCTGGTAGACGCGCAGCCTCAGGGCCGCGTCGTCGGGCAGGACCCGGTTCAGGACGCGGTCCAGCGCGAAGTAGGCCGCCGTGCCCGCGTTGACGGCGACCGCCTCGCCGAAGACGACGTGGGCCGCGGGTCGGCCCCGCCGCAGCGGTGAGCGGTCCTCGACGTCGTCGACGATGAGGCTGCCGGTGTGCAGGAGCTCGGCGGCTGCCACCAGGGGCCGGTAGGGCTCGCTGTCGACGCCGAACAGCTCGATGGCCGCCATCGAGACGTAGGAGCGCCAGCTCCTGCCCAGGCCCGCGGTGGTGTGCCGGACCGGGCCCACGAGCGACGCGTGCAGGTCCTCCAGCACCGCGCCGTCGAGACGTTCGGGCCGGTGCTCGGTCCCGGCCAGCTCCGTCAGGGAGCGCGCGTCCGGCTCCGCCGGGTAGAGGCGGTCGATCTCCTGGCGGGTGACCGCGCGGATGCGGGTGACGTGGCGCTCGAAGTCCTCGATCCGGTTGTCGGGGAAGACCTCCCACAGTCCGTGGCCGCGGACCGGGCGGCCGCCCATCGTGCCCTCGGCGTCGGCGTGGGCCTCCAGCCTCCCGGAGGGGGCGGTGACCGAGACCGCCTCCTGGCGCGGGAACCACGCCGTGGTCCGGAGCCGCAGGTCCAGGAGCGGGACCTCCACGTCGCAGGCCGTGGGATAGGTGTTGAGGGTGGTCAGGGACGTCCAGGGGCGCAGGCCGCGCAGGGTCGCGGGCGCCTCGACGCGCTCCCCGTCCGGGGAGGACAGCACGGCCGTCGCCCCGCACGCGGCCGGGGTCCCGTCCGGGGCGTCGGCCCCGCCGGTGCGGTGGACGGCCAGCTCCCATCCGTTGTCCAGGCGGACGCGGGCACGGGACCAGGAGGCGTCGCGGCCGTCCCGCGCGGGGAGGATGTCCCCGCCGAACGCGCGCTCGTGCCAGCCCCGGCCCGTGACCCGCGCGGATCGGCCCCGGAAGTGGAGGACCCCCGCGGCCTCCAGGCTCGCGGCCTCCAGGACGGGGGCCTCCAGGACGGGGGCCTCGGGGCTCGCGGCCCCGGCCGCGTCCGTGGAGGCGCGGGCCGTGCCGACGTGCTCGCGCGGTCGGCCTCCGTCCCCGGGCGGGGACAGCCGCAGCCGGAAACCGGACTCCTCCCCCCGCGCCTCGACGAGGAGACCGCCGTGCCCGTCCCCACGCACGAGCACCACGTCCCCGGCGTCCAGGTCCAGGGGCGCCTCCCGCCACCGCGCCGCGCGCGGGAGCAGGCGGTCGGGTTCGGGCAGGCGCCCCTGGGAGAGGGTGTCCAGGAGCGCACGGCGCACCCGCGGGTCGGTGACCCGGTCGGCCCCGACGAGGGCGCGGACGGCGTCGACGCACCCCTGGTCCACCCACGACTCGCCGCCGTGCACGCGTGCGCTCCGGTCGGCCACGTACCAGACCGCCTGGTGGGCCTCCGCGCCCCCTCCCGCCGCGCCGCCGAGGCGGGCGAAGGAGAACACCAGCCCGTACTCGTCCGCACCGTCGACCAGTCGGAACGCGAACCGCAGCCGGTCGGGCCCGCCCCGCGGGTCCGGCGCGTCCGGCTCGGCACCGGGACGCGCGTCCATCCCCCGCCGCCCCCCGAAACCGTCCCGTGGCCCCGGGTCCCCGCCATGTCCAAACGCGTCCATCGCGCCTACTTCCCGCTCGTACGGCCCGGGGTCACCACCCCGGACACAAGCGGAGAGTATCTGACTAATCACCCTCCGGGGTAATCGGAGACGAAAGCAGCGGACCGGGGACCGGGAACCGGGGACTACCCCAGGAGGCCGCGCCGGTACGCCTCGGCGACCGCAGCGGCCCGGTCGCGCACGCCGAGCTTGTTGTACACGTGCTGGAGGTGGGTCTTGATGCTCGCCTCGCTGATGAACAACCGCGCCGCCGCGGCCCGGTTGGACGCGCCGTCGGCGACGAGCCCCAGCACCTGCAGTTCGCGGTCGCTCAGGCTCTGACCGGCGGGTCTGCGGACCTGACCCATCAGGTGCCGGACCGCGGTCGGCGCCAGGACCGACTCCCCCCGGTGCACCGCGCGCACCCCGCGCAGGAGTTCGTCGGGGGAGGCGTCCTTGAGCAGGTAGCCGGTGGCCCCGGCCTCGATCGCCGGGAGCACGTCGCTCTCGCTGTCGAAGGTGGTGAGGACGAGGACGCGCACGTCCGGCCGCTCCCGGGACAGGACGGCGATCGCCCCGACGCCGGACAGGACCGGTATGCGCAGGTCCATCAGCACCACGTCCACGGCCAGCCGTCCGACCAGTTCGACCGCCTCGCGGCCGTTGGCGGCCTCGCCGACCACCTCGATGTCGTCCTGCGCGGTGAAGGCTCCGCGCAGGCCGTCGCGCACGACCGGGTGGTCGTCGGCGATCAGGACCCGGATCACGCCGCCCCCACCGGAATCGCGGGCACCGTGGCGCTGACGGCGGTGCCCTCCCCCTCGCCGCTCTCGATCTCCAACGCTCCTCCGATCCCGCGCACGCGCTGGCGCATGCTGCTGAGCCCGAACCCGTGCTGGTTGTGTCCCGTGATGCCCCTGCCGTCGTCGCGCACGTCGAGCAGGACGACGTCGTCGGAGTAGGACAGGGTCACGCCCACGCGCGAGGCGTCGGCGTGCCTGGCGACGTTGGTGAGCGCCTCCTGGGCCACCCGGAAGAGGACCACCTCGATCGCCGGGCTCAGTGCGACGCGTTCGCCGGTGACGTCGAGGTCGGGACGGACGCCGTGCTCCTCCGCCCAGCGGCGGGTGAGTTCGCCCAGGGCCTCGGGCAGCTGGCTCTCCGCCAGCTGCCCGGGGCGCAGGGCCTGCACGGAGCGCCGGGCCTCGGCCAGGCTCTCCCGCGCCAGGCCGAGCGCGCGGTCCGCGTGCGGACGCGCCGCCCCGGGGTCCTCCCACACCCGCTGCGCCGCCTGGATCTGCGTCACGATCCCGGCGAGCCCCTGGGCCAGGGTGTCGTGGATCTCCCGTGCCATCCGCTGGCGCTCGTCCAACACCCCGGCCTCCCGGGCCTGGGTGAGGAGCTGCGCGTGCAGCCCGGCGTTCTCCTCCAGGGCCGCCTCCAGCCTGGCCACCGTCACCCGGCGCTCCCGGTGCTGTTCGGCCGCCTTGGACGCGATCACGAGCCCTCCGCCGACGGCCACGGTCTGGATGGTGATCACGCCGACGTAGACGAACAGGTGCTCCAGGAACGGCCGCTCCGTGTCCGTTCCGGGGAATCCCATCGTGTTCGTGTACAGCGCGACCGCGGTGGCCGCGATCCCGACGAGGGTCAGCCGCCGGGGCAGCGCCATCGCGCGGAAGAACAGCGAGACCGTGAACATCATGAACAGGGTGTCGTGCGCCATCAGCGCCGAGGCCAGCGCGAGGAGCACCGCGAAGTGGATCCCGGCGGGCAGCGGTCGGCCGTCCCGCCACGGCGGCGTGTACCCGAGGAGCACCCAGGCGGCGGTGAGCGCGGTCAGGCCGACGGTGACCGCGTGCTCGGTCCAGTCCGCCACGGGCCGGGACAGGACCAGCGCCGCCGAGGGCAGCAGCAGGGCCCAGGGGGCGGCGGCGAGGAACCCGTCCCACCACCGGTCCCAGTCCCGCACGGCGTCCGCCCCGGTGCTCCGTCGGCTCATCCGCCGCTCACTCCCATCGGAACAGTCGGGCCGCCAGCGCCGCGGCCGCCACGGCGATCCCCGCCATTATCGCCAGTTGGGCGAGTTGCGGCAGCCCCGCGTCCCCGGCTCCGCCCGACCAGCTCTCCAGCAGGAGCCGGGCGCCGGGCGGCGCGAACTCCCCCGCGCGCACCAGGAGGTCGGGCAGGGCGTTCTGCGGCAGGAAGACCCCGCCCAGGAGCAGCAGGAGCATGTACAGCGTCATCGACAGGCCGTTGGCCGCGCCCGCGCTGGGCGCCACGGCGGCGATGAGGACCCCCAGCGCGATGAGCGAGGCGGTCCCGACGGCGAACGCGGCGGTGAACAGCAGCGGCCGGCTCGGCGGCTCGACGTCCAGGACCAGCCAGGAGGACAGCACCAGGAGCGCGGCGGAGACGGCCGCCGCGGCGGAGACCACGATGATCTGCGCGCTCAGGAGCGTTCCGGGGTGCATCGGCGTGGTCGACATCCGGCGCAGGACGCCCCGCTCCCGGTAGGCGGCCAGGGTGGTCGGCAGGTGCTGGACGCACAGGATCCCCATGCCGAGGATCAGGGCCATGGGAGCCCAGGTGTCGACGAAGCGCAGGCCGCCGAACTCCGGGGAGGGCTCCCGCAGCGTCGGCAGGGCGCCGAGCCCGAGCAGGAGCGCGGTGGGCAGCAGGATGCCGACGCTGACCGCCACGGGCTCGCGCGTCAGCAGCCGGGCCTCGGTCGCGGTGACGCGCAGCAGGGTGGACACGGTGGCTCTCCTCCTGGTGTCGGTGCTCATGATTCGAGGGCCCTTCCGGTCAGGACGACGAACGCGTCGTCCAGGCTGGAGCGCTCCACGCGCAGGTCCTCGGCGACGACGTGCTCGCGGGCCAGGACGGAGGTCACGGCGTGGAGCAGGTCGTCCCGCCCGGCCACCCGGACCTGGCGTCCCCTGCGGTGCGCGGAGACCACCTCGGGCCGCGCGGTGAGCAGCTGCTCGTCGAACCCGGGGGGCGCGCGGAAGGTCACCCGCTGCTCCGGGCTGGCCCGCGTGACGAGCCCGTCCGGGGTGTCCAGGGCGGCGACGCGGCCCGAGTCGATCAGCGCGAGCCGGTCGCAGAGCCGCTCGGCCTCGTCCATGAAGTGGGTGACGAGCACGACCGTGACCCCGGATTCGCGCACGTCCTCGATGAGGTCCCAGGTGTCCCTGCGCGCCTGGGGGTCCAGTCCCGTGGTCAGCTCGTCGAGGATGGTCACCGCGGGTCGGCCCACGAGGGCCAGGGCGATGGACACCCTCTGCTTCTGTCCCCCGGACAGCCTGCGGTACTGGGTGTCGCGCTTGTCGGCGATGCCCAGCCTCTCCATGAGCTGACCGGTGTCGGCCGGGGAGCGGTAGAAGGAGGCGTAGAGGTCGAGGGCCTCCCCGACCCTGATCCGGTCGGGCAGCCGCGCCTCCTGGAGCTGGATGCCGAGGCGCTGGCGGACCCCGTCCCGCTCCCGCCTCGGGTCTTGGCCGAGCACGGTGATCGACCCCGCGTCGGTGGGGCGCATCCCCGCGACGCACTCGACCGTGGTGGTCTTCCCGGCCCCGTTGGAGCCGAGGATCCCGAAGATCTCACCCTCCTCGACGGAGAAGGACACGTCGTCGACGACGACCTTCTCCCCGTAGCGCTTGTGCAGGTTCCTGACGTCGATGATCGGCATGTCCCGAGCATCGCCCGCGGCGGGTGCGCCGCGGATCGCCCGCCCGGCCACGGGATCGGTGGATCGCGGCGTCAACCGATCGGTTGACGCGCTCCCTCCGGACGGTGCACGGAGGCCGTCTGTCACACGAAGGACGAAAGTTGTCACTGATAACTCAGGTAGCACTGTGGCCTCATGCGCTACCAGAGGGTAATATCCTCAAACGTCGACATTTCTGTTACATTGCCACAACAGGCACAGTAAAGGGGGTAGCGAACGTTGAAACGGTCGTCGCTCACCCCTCACGTGGCATTCAGCGCTATCCGAACCTTGGATGTGTACTGAATCCGGAAGAAGACGAGGCAGCGATGAGGGTTCCCGACACCCCCGCTACTGCCGAAGGAGCGCTACGTCCGTCCCCTTCGCCCCAGCCCGCGCACACGGCCCCGTCAGGAGCGCCGGAGGCTGGGAGTACCCGAAGGGCGGAACCGGCCGCCGGGGCGGCCCATCCGTTCCCCGGGACTCCGCCGGGCCAGCGGTGAGCTGAGGCCCTCCCGCGCGCGTCCGGTCGTCCGGCTCCGCGCGCGTGGAGCCCGCACGTGTCCCCTCGGTCGGCGAACCAGTGGGGAACGCGTGTCCGCACCCCCGGCATGACTACGCTCCGTCACCACGGTGGTACGTGCACCCCCGTGGCACAGCCCTTTCCGCGACCTGATTGGAGGCTTCCTTGTCTCCCCGCTCCATCGAAGAGGTACCGCTCCCCGCCCCCGCCGTCATCGAGGCGGTCCGGCAGTCGTGCTCCGCGTTACCGCCCGGCTCCACCCGTCTGGCCGACCGCTTCTACCAGAACCTGTTCGAGATGGCGCCCGCCGTCCGCGACATGTTCCCCGCGAACATGCAGACGCAGAAGGAGCGCATGGCCTTCGCCCTGCTGGAGGTCGTCCGCTACCTCGACGAGCCCGAGGAGGTCGCCGGGTACCTGAGGCGGCTGGGCGCCCAGCACAAGCGGGACATGGACATCAAGCCCGAGCACTACCCCTACGTGGGCCGTGCCCTGGTGCGCGCGGTCAGCGAGGTCTCGCCGACCTGGTCCTCCTCCATGAGCTCCGCCTGGATCGTGGTCTACGAGTGGATCACCGCCAACATGCTCGCGGGGGCGCGCGAGGCCGAGTCGGGCGGGTCGGCCGGGTCGGGTGAGTCCCGGACGGCCAGGCACGCCGGGTCCGAGACGGCCAGGCACGGCAGGGCCGCCGCGTCCCCGGCCGAGGAGCGCCCCGCACCGCCCGCGCCGTCCGCACCACCCGCGCCGCCCCAGCCCGGCCCCTCCGCCGAGGGGGCCTCCCCCTACCGGCGGGCCGACGCCCCGACACGCTGACCCGTGCCGCGGCGCGGCGGCCTCACCCCGAAGGCACCGGCTGACGCCCCGGCGCGTCCGCACTCCCTTCCCCGACCCCCCCTCCTCCCCGACAGCAGCGGCCCCTGAGTCCCTGAACAGTCACACCAGCCCCACCGGCCCCACCAGCCCCACCGAGAGGCAGTGATGCGCGAGACCTCCCCACGGCACGTTCCCGGCAGCGAGGGTGAGCACCGCGTCCAGGCGCTGAACGGCACGAGCGAACGCGCCGAACGCTTCTACCGAGACCAGATGCTCGACCACCTGAACCCGCTCATGCGCGAGTTCGTCGCCCGGCAGGAGATGATGTTCATCGCCACCTCCGACCGGCACGGCGAGTGCGACTCCAGCTTCCGCGCGGGCCCGCCCGGCTTCGTCCACGTGATCGACGAGCACACCCTGACCTATCCCGAGTTCCGGGGCAACGGCGTCTTCGCCAGCGCGGGCAACATCCTGGAGAACCCGCACGTGGGCCTGATGTTCCTGGACTTCACGCACGACCGCATCGGACTGCACGTCAACGGCCGCGCGTCCCTGCTGGAGGACGTGGAGCTGCGGCGCCACGTCCGCGGCCTGCCCGAGCCCGAGGTCCCGGGGCAGAAGGCGGTGCTGTGGACGGTGGTGCACGTGGAGGAGGCCTACATCCACTGCCGCAAGCACATCCCGCACCTGCGCAAGGTCGGCCGCGACGAGGCCTGGGGCACCGACGACGCCCTGCGCAAGGGCGGCGACTTCTTCGGGTCCAAGGGCACTCCCACGCGGTGGAACACGCCCCAGACCCCCGTCTACCAGATCTGACGGGGGCCTCCCCCGCACGCCGCCCGGTGCCGGGCCGTCCCTCGCTCCGGCACCGGCTCGTCCGCCCTCGGCGGACGCGGCGTGCGGGGCCCCTCGGAGGGTCCCCCCGGCGGGGCGGTCAGCGGCGTTCGGGCACCCGCGCCAGCACGGCCTTCTGCAACGCCTCCAGCGGCCCCGCCCGGAAGCGGCGCAGCCAGAGCGTCGAGACGGTCAGGAGCAGGGCGCACACCGACGCCCACAGGCCCATCACCCACCACGGGCCGGTGTCGGCCAGGCGTGCGGCCAGCCCCAGGCCGAAGCCGTAGCAGACCAGCATGCAGACGACGTTCTGCGCGACGTAGCCGCTCATCGCCATCCGCCCCAGGGAGGACACGGCGGTGATCCCCCGTCCGGCGGGGTTCGCCCGGTCCACGACCCAGCCGACCGCGCCGACCAGGCCGAGCGCCACGACGGGCGCGGCGGCGTAGCGGTCCAGCATGAACAGGTCGGGTCCGGCCAGGGACGTGGCCAGGTTGACCGGCAGCCCGATCCCCAGCCCCCAGGCGAGCAGGCGGCCCCGGATCCGGCGGCCGGTGTCGTCGCCGCCGAAGGCCCCGGCGCGGAGGAGCCGTACGCCCAGCAGGAACATGAACACCATCAGGGCGAAGGTGACGACCGGTTCGGCCCGGAACAGCAGCGCGTTGTCGAGCCGGAAGGCGACCTGCTCCAGGTAACCGCCTTCGGCGTACAGTTCCACGGCCTCGGGCGGGACCTCGGCGCCCTGCGGATCCGGTTCGGACAGGAGCGCGGCCGTGACCAGGCCGACGAAGGCCAGGTGGAGGGCGGCGCACGTCCACATCACGGCGTTCTGCGCCCGTTCCGACCGGGTGAGCAGCCAGGCCACCACGATCGAGGCCGCCGCGTAGCCCATGAGCACGTCCGCGGCGAAGACCAGCGTGAAGTGCACGAGCCCCTCGGCGAACAGGAACAGCGCCCGCCACTTGTAGGGGCCGGGCCAGCGCCCGCCGCGCCTGGCCGCGGAGCGGAACTGGATGGCCAGCCCCACACCGAAGAGCAGGGTGAGCAGGGCCAGGAACTTGCCGTTGGCGGCGAAGGCGAACAGGCCCTGCGCCAGGGTCGCCGCCGACGGGTCCTCGCGGAAGGCCGCCATCGGGCCGATCGAGTCCGGGACGAAGATGATGCCCGCCTCGGCGCCCGGTGCGGCGAACAGCCACACGTTGGTGCCCAGGGTGCCCATGATGGCGACGCCGCGCAGGACGTCGAGCAGGGGCAGCCGGGTGGTCGGGCGGGCCGTGGCCGTGCTTCGCGGTGTCGTGCTGGTCATAGCGGCCCCCTCGGGCTCTGGCTCGTACGGGTTCACGGGTTCACGGCCTCTCGGGGGCGGGGAAGAGCCGGTCCAGGTGGGTGGCGAGCGCGGCGCGGACCGCGCTCTCGGAGAAGGCGTCGTCGCCGGTGATGAGGTGGTGCACGGTCAGGCCGTCCACGAGGGCGACGAGCCCGGCGGCCTCGGCCGCCGTGTCCGTGCCGGGCGGGAGTTCGCCCCGGCGCACCGCCTCGTCCATCACCTGCGTGAACACGCCCACCAGCTCGGCGGTGGTGTCCTTGTGCAGGCGCGACATCTCCGGGTCGGTCATCGTGGCCGGCAGGAACTCCAGCCACACGGTCAGCTCGGCGCGGCGTTCGTCGTCGAGCGGCAGCAGGGTCCGCGCCGCGCGGGAGACCCAGTCGCGGGCCGAGGCGATCGGCGGCCCGTCGGTGTTCACCGCCGTCAGCCGGTCGGCGCCCTGCTTGTAGAGGTACTCCACGCCGAAGCGCAGCAGTTGCGACTTGGTGCGGAAGTAGCGCTGCACCAGGCCGACCGAGACGCCGGCCCGGTCGGCGACGTCGGCGAGGGTGGTCCGCGCCAGCCCCCGCTCCCCCACCGTGCTCAGGAGCGCGCGGGCGACCTGCCGCCTGCGCTCCTCGTGGTCCGCTGTTCGTGCCATGAAAAAATAATACGGTAATATTTTTATGCCGTCCAGATCCTGGAAGGATCCGGCCGGGGCGTCGCGGATCGGCCGCCCCGACCTGGAGGAACGTCGGGTCTGTCCGCTGTGGTGCAATTGTTCGGGGGTTCGCGGGCAGGTGGGGGCCGCGGACTCCGCAACAGCACACCGAGACGAGGGGGTTCCCCGATGACCAACCGCGCGTACGTGATCGCAGGGTCGGAGGCCACAGGAGGCGCCGGCATCCAGGCCGACCTCAAGGCCTTCCAGGAGCTGGGCGTCTACGGCATGGGGACGATCACCTGCATCGTGTCCTTCGACCCGAAGAACGGCTGGGGCCACCGCTTCGTCCCCGTGGCCCCCGAGGTCATCGCCGACCAGATCGAGGCGGCCACCTCCTGCCACGACCTGGACGTGGTCAAGATCGGCATGCTGGGCACCCCGGACACCATCGACGTGGTCGCCGAGGGGCTCCGGCGCCAGCCGTGGCGGCACGTGGTCCTGGACCCCGTGCTGATCTGCAAGGGCCAGGAGCCGGGCGCGGCCCTGGACACCGACAAGGCGCTCACCGCGCAGATCCTGCCGCTGGCCACCGTGATCACGCCCAACCTCTTCGAGGCGCGCACCCTCGCGGGGATGGAGGCGCTGGAGACGGTGGACGACCTGGTCGAGGCCGCCCGCCGCATCCACGAACTGGGGCCGCGGCATGTCATCGTCAAGGGCGGCGTGGAGCTGCCGGGCCCGGACGCCGTGGACGTGTACTTCGACGGCGAGGAGACGGTCGTCCTCAGCGCCCCCAAGATCGGGAACGCCAGGGTGAGCGGCGCGGGCTGCACCTTCGCCGCCGCGATCACCGCCGAGCTGGCCAAGGGCGGCGACGTGGGACCGGCCGCCGACGTGGCCAAGGAGATGGTGCGCGAGGGCATCAGCAACCGGGTGGGCACGCACGCCCCGTTCGACTCGGTGGCCACGGTCGCCCCCGGAGCCTAGGCAGTGTTTTTTGGACCTTCGCTTCGGTCCGTGTTCGGGCGCCCGGACGGACCCCCCCAAGCTGAGGCCGGTTCAAAAAACAGGACCCAGGCGACATCTCCCCTCTGACCTTTTTGTCGGATTTTTTACCGGGACCACGGTTCGTGCCCCCGCCCGGCGGTCAGGGGTCTGCCCACAGGAGCGAACACCGAGTGGGAGGCGCACATGTCCGCAGGCGACCAGGCCAGGAACAAGGCCGACGAATTGAAGGGCAAGGCCAAGGAGAAGCTCGGCGAGGCCACGGACAACCAGCAGTGGCAGGCCGAGGGCAAGGCCGAGAAGAACACCTCGAAGTTCAAGCAGGCGGGCGAGAAGGCCAAGGACGCCCTGACCCGGGACGACAAGCCCGGGAGATAGGGGGTTCCGCGCGACCCCGGGCGGGGAGGCACCGACAGGTGCCTCCCCGCCCGCGTGCGCGCCCGCCCGACCCTCATGGCGCGCGGACGCGCCGACACGCTCCCCCCGCCCGCGTGCGCGTCCTCGTCACTCCCGCGCGGGGCGCCCGCGCAGCGCGAGGACGACCGCGCCGATCACCGTGAGCAGGAGGGCGAGCCCGCCCCAGACCATGCTCTGGGTCACCAGCATCTCCCCGCTCCCGGCCCCCGGCGTCCTGCCCCCGTCGCGACCGGTGACGGTCACGGCGAGCAGGACGACGACGGCGGCCGCGACGCCCAGACGCGCACCCGCGCGGGCGAGCCCCCTGAGCCTGCGCCCTCCCGCGAGGTCGCCCGGGGTGAGGCGCTCGTCCGCGCGCAGCGGCGCCAGGAGCCGGGCCAGCAGCAGGAGGGCCACGGGGAGCTGGAGCGCCCACACCGCCGTGCGGAACCAGCCGTCGAACCACACGTTCGTTCCGTAGAGCAGGGTGTGCCACACGCTGAGCGCGTAGACGACGATGACGAACCGGTGCAGGGCCCGCCACACGCGCGTCCCGGTCCAGGAGCGCACGTAGTAGGCGAGGCCGAGAGGGACCGCCAGGTAGAGGGCGATCAGGCCGATGAGGATGGCGACCTGCCCGGTCCCGGAGGAGTAGCCGCCGGGCACGAAGGTGTCCACGAACGCGGAGGACAGGCGCCCGCCCCAGCCCAGTCCGTCCTCGTTGTCCCGGACGAGTTCGAGGAAGAAGGCGAGGGCGTGGGCGAACATGAGCCCGATGGTGGTCAGGCTCATGACGCGGTGCCAGCGTTCGATCCGGGCGTGGGAGACCGGCGCCCCGGGCAGGGGGACGGTCGAGCGGAGCAGGCCGAGCATGACGGTGATCCAGGCCCACAGCAGCCCGGACCAGCCGAAGGCCTGGCAGAGCCAGTACAGCCAGTACTCGTCGGCGTCGGCGAGGAAGGGCATGACCACGAGGGTCTGCGAGGTGCCCGCCTCGACGCGGGAGTAGAGGAGGACGAAGAGGGCGAAGGTGACGGCGAGGGCTGCGGCGGTGTCGGGTACCAGACGGCGCAGGTCGGCGCGTAGGGACCTGCGGTCGAGGCGGGGGGCTCCCCGGGCGGGGGAGGCGGCGGGTCCGGTCGGCTCTGCCATGGGCGGAACCCCTTTCGTTGTGGGGGTTCCATCGCAGCAGGGCCCCGGGGCCGCGGCCACCCCTCCTCCGCGGTTTCCCGGCCCCGGACACGGTTCTCCCTCCCCGGACGGGCCCGGCCGCGAGGCGCCCCCACCGCGCCGAACGCGCTCGGGTTCGCCTGCCTGGGCGTGGTCGGCTCCCTGCCGACCCGCGCGTTCCGGTCCCGGGGCCCGGAACGCCTGCCCGCGGTGGCCGTGTCCTTCCCCGGCCGGTCCGCTGACCGCCACGGCCCCGGGCTTCCCGGTGCTGGGCGGGGCCCTCACCCCCCGCACAGGGGACGGGCGCCCCGGCGGCGGTCGCGGCGGTGGTGCCGACCCGGACCACCACCGCGCGGCGACCGCCGCCCGGGGACTCAGCCCAGCGGGACCAGGGCGAGCCGGAGGCGGTGGCTCCCGGCCGCAAGGCGGTGGGCGGGGAGCACCCCGGGGCCGCACGAGGCCGAGCCCACGCCCTGGTGCGCCTGGTCCAGGTGCAGGTGGATCCGGTCGCCGGGGACCAGTTCGTGCGGGTGGTCGGCCGCGTCGAGCGCCGCCGTGTCCCAGCGGCGCGCGGTGAAGTCGAACACCGGGTCGCCCTCCACCCGCAGGCCCGTCCCGTCCGCCGCCCGCAGGGCGAGCCACCTGGCGTCCACGCGGTTGCCGTTCTCCTGGGGCCGCAGGTAGGGCGTCTGGAGGCCGTCGACCGTGCTGGAGAAGCGGCCGACCCGCGCGGCCTGGGACACGTCCCGGTAGGCCTCCCCGGGTCCGCGGCCGAACCACTCCGCCTCGCCCAGGGAGGCGGGCAGGCCGACGTGCACGCCGAAGCGCGGCAGCGGGCAGGGCCACTCCCCCTCCGCCTCGGCCTCCACGGTCAGGAGCAGGCGCTCCCCGTCGGCGCCCCACCGGTAGGCGGCGCGCATGCCGAACTCCTGGGCCGCCGGAGCCAGCCGTGTACGGACGACGAACGCGCCGTCCTCCCAGCCGGTGGACAGCAGGCGCTCGGTGAGCCGGTGCAGCCCCGCCGCGCGCCAGGGGACGGCCACGGAGTCCCCGTGCCGGGCCACGTCGTTGTCGGTCGGAGCGCGCCACAGGTCCACGGCCGGCGCGTCCACGGGCAGGCCGCCCACGGAGAGCAGCGCGCCGGTCCCCGCGTCCAGCAGGCCGGGGCCGATCCGCACGATGCCGTCCTGCCCGGCGGACGCCGGAAGCACGACAGCTCCCTCCGCCCCCGGCCACGCACCCGGGTCCCCCGGCTCCCGCGGCTCTCGCAGCGCGCCCGACCTCTCCGACGCACTCGTCCCTTCCTGCCCACCCGGAACCCCCGGCGCTGCCGCGCCCGGCTCCCCGGGGGCGCCCACCTCGGCCTGTCCCCAGGCCAGCTCGTGCCCGGCCGGGGCCCAGGGCTGGTCCTCGGCCAGCCGGACGGACACGGTCAGCCAGGTCTCCCCGGACGGCTCGGGCAGTGCGGGCAGCACCGCCTCGGCGCTCTCCCCGGCGGCGAGCACCGGCACGTCCAGGGGGCCCTCCCCCAGGGGGATCCCCTCCCCCTCGACCCGCCAGACGAAGGCCAGGCCCGCGGTGTCCCGGAAGTCCCAGGTGTTGGTGACGCGGACGGTCCCGGCGGCCGGGTCGGGGACCACGCGGACCGGTTCGACGGTCTTGGCGTAGGCCTCCAGCCCGGGACTGGGCGTGCGGTCGGGCAGCAGCAGGCCGTCCGCGACGAAGTTGCCGTCGTGCAGGGCCTCGCCGAAGTCGCCGCCGTAGGCGAACCACGCGGTGCCGTCCGGCTCGCGGCGGCGGACCCCGTGGTCGATCCACTCCCAGACGAACCCGCCCTGGCAGCGCTCGTGCTCCTCGAAGAGCCGCTGGTACTCCTCCAGCCCGCCGGGGCCGGTGCCCATGGCGTGCCCGTACTCGCACAGGACGAACGGCAGTCCGCGCCGGTGCCCGTCGGCGGCCGGGTCGGCGGTCGGCGCCTCCTCCCGGCGGCCGATGGCGTCCACCTCCTCGTGCGGCGCGTACATGCGCGAGTACACGTCCACGTAGGCGCTGTCTCGGTCCCCCTCGTAGTGGATCGGCCGGGAGGGGTCGTGTGCGCGGGTCCACTCCGCCATGGCCCGCAGGTTCTCCCCGGTCCCGGACTCGTTGCCCAGGGACCACAGGACGACGCTGGGGTGGTTGCGGTCGCGCGCGACGGTGCGGCGCATCCGGTCCAGGTAGGCCTCGCGCCAGCGCGGGTCGTCGGAGGGGTTGCCGCGCCAGCCGACCTCCTCGAACCCGTGGGTCTCCAGGTCGCACTCGTCCACGACCCACAGGCCCAGCTCGTCGCACAGGTCCAGGAAGTCCGGGTGGGGCGGGTAGTGGCTGGTGCGCACGGCGTTGACGTTGTGCCGCTTCATCAGCAGCACGTCCTCGCGCATGGTCTCCCGGGGCACGGCGCGGCCGTGGTCGGGGTGCCACTCGTGGCGGTTCACGCCCCGCAGCAGCAGGGGGCGGCCGTTGACCCGCAGGAGCCCGCCGGAGACCTCCACGGTCCGAAAGCCCGTCCGCGTCCGGACCCGTTCCCCCGGTGTGCGCACCTCCAGGTCGTACAGGCGGGGCGTCTCGGCCGTCCACGGCTCGACCGCGCCGACCCCGTGGTCCACACCGGCGGCGGCGTCCACCAGCCCCAGTTCGGGAACGCTGACCAGGGCGTCGGCGGATCCGGCCACGTCCACGCGCAGGGTACCCGTGCCCGTGGTGTGGTCGTAGGCGGCGCTCACCGCGAGGTCGCCGACCCCGTCGGCGGGCCGGGCGAGGAGGGTGACGTCGCGGAAGATCCCCGACAGCCACCACATGTCCTGGTCCTCCAGGTAGCTGGCCGCCGACCACTGGTGGACGCGCACCGCCAGGGTGTTGCGCCCCGGGCGCAGCAGGTGGCCGACCTCGAACTCGGCGGCCAGGCGGCTCCCGGTGGAGAAGCCCAGCTCGGTGCCGTTCAGCCACGCGCGGAAGCAGGAGTCGACCCCGTCGAAGCGCAGGACCGCCGCCCCCTCGGGCCACTCCCGGGGAAGGTCGAAGACGCGCCGGTGGTCGCCGGTCGGGTTGTCATCGGGCACGTACGGGGGGTCGATCGGGAAGGGGTAGGAGATGTTGGTGTAGGCGGGGGCGCCGTGGCCGTGCATCTGCCAGTGGGCGGGCACCGGCAGTTCGGACCAGTCGGAGTCGTCGTGGCCGGGCTCCTCGAACCCGTCGGTGTCGGCCCGCGCGCGGTCGAGCAGCCGGAACCGCCACGTGCCGTTGAGGTCCAGGGACGGGGCGTCGGAGGAGAAGCGGGCGCGGGGCGCGAGGGTCCCCTCGGAGGGCGCGAAGTCCTCCAGGTAGGCGGGCTTGCGGATGGCGGGCACGTCAGGCCTCCCTCAGGTGCAGGAGCAGGGCTTGGGACGGGTTGAGGTTGGGCAGCTGCACGCCCGAGCGGGTGAGCACCGCCCCCGACACGGTGGCCCCGCCGCTGGCGAACCACTCCGGGAGCACGCGCTGCGTGGTCGAGGGCGTACCCGCCTCCGGCCGCCACGTCAGGCGGTAGACGCGGTCCTCGCGCAGGCCGGGCAGCCGGACCCGCCCCGGCAGGGCGCGGACGGAGGTGGCCAGCCGGGCGTAGCGGAACACCGCCTCGCTCCCGTCCGGGGCGACCACCCCGTCGAGCTGCTCGGCGGGGTCGGGCGCGTCGGCGTGCACGGCCTCGCCCGAGTGCAGCAGCGGGCGCAGTTCCTTGTACAGCGCGATCCACGAGGTCAGCGCGGCCAGCTCGTCGTCGGTGCAGCGGGTGACGTCCCACTCGATCCCGGCGTGGGACAGGAGGCTGGCCAGGCAGCGGAAGGACAGGTCGGCGTCGCGGCCGGTGGTGTGCGCGGTGCGTCCGCCGACGTGGCTGCCGACCAGTTCGGGCGGCAGCAGCAGGGAGGTCCAGCGCTGGACGGCCAGCCGCTCCAGGGGGTCGTTGGTGTCGGAGGCCCACACGCGGTCGGTGCGCTCCAGGATCCCCAGGTCCACGCGGCCCCCGCCGGAGGAGCACGACTCGATCTCCAGGCCGGGGTGCCCGGCGCGCAGCCGGTCGAGCAGCGCGTAGACGGCCAGGGTCTGGCGGTGCGTCCCGGCGGCGCCGGTGGGGGCGTGCACGGGTTCGAGCAGGTCGCGGTTGTGGTCCCACTTGAGGTAGTCGGGCCGGTACTCGGTGACCAGCGCGTCCAGGTGCTCAAACACGTACCGGAAGGCCTCGGGGCGGGACAGGTCCAGGAGCTGCTGGTGGCGGCTGGGCGGGGCCGGGCGCCCCTCGGCGGCCAGGAACCACTCGGGGTGGGCGCGGGCCAGGTCGGAGTCGGGGTTGACCATCTCCGGCTCCACCCACAGCCCGACCTGCATGCCCAGGGAGCGCACGTGGTCGAAGAGCGGGTGCAGGCCCCCGGGCCACACGCCGGTGTCCACGGTCCAGTCGCCGAGTCCGGCGGTGTCGTCGCGGCGGCCCCGGAACCATCCGTCGTCCAGCACGAACCGCTCCACGCCGATCCGCGCGGCGGTGTCGGCGAGCCGCCTGAGGGTGGCGAGGTCGTGGTCGAAGTAGACGGCCTCCCAGGTGTTGAGCACCACCGGGCGCGGGGTGGAGGGGTGGCCGGGCCGGGCGCGCAGCCAGCGGTGGATCCGCGCGGACAGCCCGTCCAGCCCCCGGTCGGACCAGGAGAGGAACACCCACGGGGTGGAGTAGGAGGCGCCCCGGTCCAGGCGCACCTCGCCGGGGTGGAGCAGTTCGCCGCCCGCGAGCACGGCGTCGGCCTGCCCGGCGCCCTCGGGCAGGCGTTCGGCCAGGTGGACGTGGTCGCCGCTCCAGGCGGTGTGCACGCCCCACACCTCGCCGTGGCGGAACCCGAACCCGGGTGTCCCGGCGGCCAGGACCAGCGCGGCGTCGTGCCCGGTCCGGCCCCGGCGCGAGGCGCGCAGGCGGGTGCCCGTCGCCAGTTCCTGTCGCTGGGGGGAGCGCTCACGGCACCAGCGGCCGGTCAGGTCCAGGACCTCGCCCGCCTCGCGGGGCAGGGGCAGGGTGACCCGCAGGGCGTCCAGGGTCCACGGCGCGGCGTCGGTGTTGGTGACCGTGTTGCGGGCGCGGACCAGCCCGGAGGCCTCCATGCGCAGCTCGCAGCGCAGCGCGATCCCCGCGGCCTCGGCCAGGACCGTGAGGGCCCCGCCCACGCCGGGGGCGGCGTCCTCCAACGGGTCCGCCAGGACCTCGCGCACGGTCCACTCGGGGAAGGTGACCCGGCCCTCGTGGTGGCCCGAGATCCCGGGGTGGCCGCGCCAGCCCTCCCCCTGGACGGGCACCAGGGACAGCCGCCGGGGCTGGTCGACGTCGTTGTGCGCGGCGGAGGGCGCCGCGGCGGCGGCCAGCCCCTCGGCGTCGGGCAGGTCGGCGCCCCAGTGCAGGACGTGCGGGAGTCCGGCCTCGGGCACGGCGAGGACCAGGGCGGTCCCCGCCGCGCGCAGGCTGATGGTGCGGTGGGTCATCTGTTTGTTGGGCGTGGAGACCCCGCCCTTCAGGGCGGGGAGGAAACGCCCTCTCCTTTCTCGTGACTTTGTGTTGGATTCGGCTCACGCGATCGCAGAGCGGTCGCTACGGTGTGTTCCATGACCAACAAGAGCGTGAAGCGGGCGTTTCGGTACCGCTTCTACCCGACCGATGCGCAGGCGGCCGAGCTGTCGCGCACGTTCGGATGCGTGCGCCTGGTCTACAACCGCGCTCTGGTCGAACGCAGCACCGCCTGGCACCAGCACCAGGAACGGGTGGGCTACTCCCACACCTCGACCATGCTCACCGCATGGAAGAGGACCGAGGAGCTGTCCTTCCTCACCGAGGTCTCCTGCGTCCCGCTGCAACAGACGCTGCGCCACCTGCACACCGCCTTCCGGAACTTCTTCGACCGTCGCGCGCGGTATCCGCGGTTCAAGTCCAAGAAGAAGTCGCGTGCCTCGGCGGAGTACACCCGGTCCGGGTTCCGCTACCGCGACGGCCACCTGACCCTGGCCAAAATGAGCGAAGCCCTGGACATCGTCTGGTCGCGGCCCCTGCCCGAAGGGGCACGGCCGTCCACGGTGACGGTCTCGCGGGACGCGGCCGGACGCTGGTTCGTCTCGCTCCTGTGCCAGGACACCATCACGTCGGCCCCGGCCGTCAACAACGCGGTCGGCGTCGACGCCGGAATCACCTCCGTGGTGACGTTGTCGACCGGGGAAAAAGTAGCCAACCCCCGCCACGAGCAACGCGACCGCGCCAGGCTGGCCCGCGCCCAGCGGGCGCTGGCCCGCAAGGCCAAGGGCAGCGCGAACCGGGACAAGGCCCGCCGGAAGGTGGCGCGGGTGCACGCCCGCATCACCGACCGCAGGCGCGACTTCCTGCACAAGCTCACCTCCCGACTCGTCCGCGAGAACCAAGTGGTCGTGATCGAGGACCTGACGGTGCGCAACCTGGTCAAGAACCGCAGGCTCGCCCGGGCGATCTCGGATGCGGCCTGGCGTGAGCTGCGCACCATGTTGGAGTACAAGTGCGCCTGGTACGGACGCGACCTGGTCGTGGTGGACCGCTTCTTCCCCTCCTCCAAGACGTGCTCGACCCCCGGATGCGGGTACGTGCACGCGTCGCTGCCGTTGAACGTGCGGGAGTGGACGTGCCCCGGGTGCGGGATCACTCATGACCGTGATGTGAATGCGGCGAACAATCTCGAAGCCGCCGGGCTGGCGGTTGTTGCCTGCGGAGCTGGTGTGAGACCTCAACGGGAGTCCTCCCGGACGGGGCGACCGGCGACGAAACAGGAAGGCCACGGGGCGACCCGTGACGAGGCATTGGCCTCGAACCACCGGTAGGTGGTTCCGGAATCTCCTGCCTTCCGGCAGGAGAGGAAGTCAACCCTTGCTCGCTCCCAGGGTGAGTCCGGCGACGAAGTGGCGTTGCAGCGCGAAGAACACGACGAGCGTGGGCAGGGCGACGATGACCGACCCGGCCGAGAGCAGGTTGTAGTCGACGAAGAAGGCGCTCTGGAGGTTCTGGAGCGCGGTGGTGATGGGCAGCTTGTCCCCGCTGGACAGCAGCGCCAGCGCCCAGAAGAAGTCGTTGTAGATCCAGGTGACCAGGAGGGTGGCCAGGGCCGCCAGGCTCGGGCGGCACAGCGGGAGCACCACCCTCCAGTACTGCTGGAAGACCGATGCCCCGTCCACCCTGGCCGCCTCCAACAGGGAGGCGGGCATGGCCTTCATGAAGTTGCTCAGCACGAACGTGCAGAACCCGATCTGGAAGGCGGTGTGGATGAGGACCACGCCGATGTGGCTGTCGTAGAGGGAGCCGGACTCGCTGATCCAGTACGGCAGGGGGATGGAGGTGTAGAGCCGGAACAGCGGGACGAGCAGCGCCTGGGCCGGGAGCAGGTTCGCGGCCAGGAACACGGCGAGCATCGTCAGGTTGAACCCGCGCGAGTAGCTGGAGAGCACGAAGGCCGCGCAGGAGGACAGGAACAGGGTCAGCAGCACGGCCGGGACCGTGATGACCAGCGAGTTCCAGAAGTAGCCGGGCAGCTCGCCCTCGTTCCACGCCCGCGCGTAGTTGTCCAGGGTGAACCCGCCCAGGGAGAGGTAGCCGTGCAGGGCGGTGTACTCGTAGTCGCGCAGCGAGTTGACCAGCGCCCACAGGATGGGGAAGAACCAGGCCAGCGCGGTGGCGCCGAGGAAGGCGTGCAGCACCAGCCGGGCCGGGCGGACCCTGGGGCGGCGGTGCCGCCGGGAGGCGTCGGGGAGGGTCGTGGCGGTCACCGGTAGGCCCCTCTCAGCATGGTGGACACGTAGACGACGATGAACACCAGCGAGATCACCAGCATGACCACGGCCAGCGCCGAGCCGAAGCCCACCCGGCTGGCCTCGCCGATGACGTTGGAGGTCACCAGCGCCGATATCAGCTCCAGGCCGTTGCGGCCGCGGTTGATGATCCACACGATGTCGAAGGCGCGCAGCGCGTCGATGACGGTCACGACGAGCACGACCAGGTTGATGGGCAGCAGGGCCGGGAAGACGACCCTGGTAAACGTGCGCACCGGCCCGGCGCCGTCGATCGCGGCGGCCTCGCGCAGGGAGGGGTCGACCGCCTTCAGCCCGGCCAGGTAGAGCAGCATGATGTAGCCGGTGTGCCGCCACCCGGCCGCGACCAGGACCGCGTACAGGTTGATCTCGGGGTCGCCGAACCAGTCCACGGGCGGAACGTCGGCGACCACGGCGAGGAAGGCGTTGAGCAGCCCCTGGTCGCGGGAGTAGACGAGCTGCCAGATGAACCCGACCAGGGCCAGCGACAGCACGACCGGCATGTAGAAGACGCTCCGGTAGACCGAACCGCCGCGCAGCTCGCGGTCGAGCAGCACGGCCAGGAACATCCCCAGGAGGGTGGGGACCGCGAACAGCGCTACCAGCCAGACCAGGTTGTTGCGCAGGGCCGGTGCGAAGGGCGGGTAGATCGTGAACGCGTCCGTGTAGTTGCGCGTCCCGATCCACTCGATGGTGTCCAGGCCGCCGATGCCGTCCCAGCGGGTGAAGGACAGGACGACCGTGGCCATCGCGGGCAGCCAGACCAGGCCCACCACGAGCAGGGCGGGCACGCCCAGCATCAGGCCGAGGGCGATCCGGTCCCCTCGGCTGTGGCGCATGCTCCCGCGTGCGCGCGGGGACCGGCCGGGCGGGGCCTGCGCGGACCCCGGGGTCGGGTTTCGAGGCGGTGAGGGGGCGTTCGACACCACACCTGCTCTCCCTTCTGGTTCAGCCGCCGAAGATGGAGACCTTCTGGCGCTGGATGCTGGCGGTCAGGTCGGCGATGTCGTCCGGCTGTTCGAGGAAGCGCTGGAGCGCGGGGATCATGACGACGGACGCGAAGTCGGGACGGGTGTCCCGGTCCATGTACTGGGTGAGCGCTCCCGCGTTGGCGACCATGTCGTTGACCTTGGCGTCGAGGGCGCTGAACCCGCTGGTGTCGGCGTCCAGGTGGGTGGGGAGCGCCTGCGGGTCGATGGCGGTGTAGATCTCCTGGGCCCGGAGGGTGCCCAGGTGCCCCACGAGTTCGCGGGCCCCGTCGGGGTTGCGCGGGTCCCCGGAGAGCATGAACCCGTCGATGGGCGCCTCGACGGCGTCGGCGCCGATCGCGGGGTCGAACTCGGGGAAGGCGAAGCAGTCCAGGTCGTCCAGGTCCTCTCCCTCGGGGAAGACGTGGGTGATGAACATGCCGCAGAGCATCATCCCGGCCTCGCGCCGGACCAGGGCGGTCTGGGCCTCGTTGATCCCCCGGCCCAGGGGGTCGGGCTGGTGGTGGGGCAGCAGCTCGGCCCAGGTGCCGAAGACGCTCCTGACCTCGGCGGAGTCCCAGGAGTGGTCGCCGTTGAGCAGCTCCAGGTGGAACTCGGGGCCGTTCAGCCGCAGGTTGAGGTGGTCGAACATGCCCATCGCGGGCCAGCCCTCGCGGATGCCCGAGGCGAGGGGTTCGAGCCCGTCCGCGCGCATGCGCACGCACAGCTCCTCGAACTCCGCGCGGGTGGCGGGGACCTCGTAGCCGTGCTCCTCGAACACGCTCCTGCGGTGGAAGACCGCCCAGGGCGCGGTGGAGTCGGGGACGATGTACTGCTTGCCGTCGTCGGCCGTGCACAGCCCGCGCACCTGGTCGGTGAAGACGTCCCCGAAGTGGCGGTCCCAGACCTCGGAGACGTCGCTGATGAGGCCGCGTTCGGCGAAGAAGCGCGTCCGGTAGCCAGCGAACCAGCCGATGACGTCGTCCGGGGTGCCCTGGAGGTAGTTGTTGACGCTCTCCTGGAAGGCGGTGGACTGGAAGGTGTTGACCTCCACGGTCAGCCCGGAGTCCGCCTCGAAGAGCCCGACGCTCTCGGCGACGGCCTCGCGCTGGGCGGGGTTGGCCCGGTTGGAGGCGAGGGTGACCAGGTTCGGGTCCCCGCGCCGGCCCGCTCCGCAGCCCGCCAGGGAGGGCAGGGCCAGCAGCGTTCCGGCGCCGGCCAGACCGCGCAGCAGGGTGCGGCGCCTCAGGCCCGGCGGGCCGGGCGGTCCCGACGATCCCGGTGGTCCGTGGTGCATGGGGGCCTCCTTCGAAGGGGGTGAACTGATGTGAAGGCGGTCACACGAACGTTTTAATATGTTCGACACGCGCCCCCGGCTCTGTCAACAGGTCCCAACGTTTTCCAACAGTTTTCCGGCGAGAGGGTGGGTACCATTGACACCGGAGGGGAACCTGGAACACTGGATCCAACACATTCCCACATTTTCGATCATGCCTGGGGGGCGGATGCTGGCTGCGCAACGGCAGGAGCTGATCCTCGAACAGGTGCGGCGCAGCGGGGCGGTGCGGGTGGCCGACCTGGTCGAGAGCCTCTCGGTGTCGGACATGACCGTGCGCCGCGACCTCGACGCCCTGGAGAGCCGGGGCGAGGTGCGCAAGGTGCACGGCGGGGCCGTGGCACCGGAGGGCGCGCGCACCGAGGAGCCCGGTTTCGAGGCCAAGTCCACCCGTCAGGAGGACGAGAAGCACGCCATCGCGCGGGCCGTGGCCGAGCTGGTCGAGCCGCACAGCGCCGTGGGCCTGTCCGCGGGCACCACGACCGCCACCGTCGCCGAGTACCTCACCGACACGCCGGGGCTGACGGTCGTCACCAACTCGCTGCGCGTGGCCGAGGTGTTCCACCGGGCCGCGCGGCCCGACCAGACCGTGGCGCTCACCGGCGGCTTCCGCACGCCCTCCGACGCGCTCGTGGGCCCGCTCGCGCTCGCCTCCGTGCGCGGCCTCAACCTGGACGTCCTCGTCCTGGGCGTGCACGGCATGCAGGAGCGCGCCGGGTTCACCACGCCCAACCTCATGGAGTCCGAGACCAACCGCGCCCTGGTGGAGGCCGCCGCCTCCCTCGTGGTCGCCGCCGACCACAGCAAGTGGGGCACGGTCGGGATCAGCACCATCGCGCCGCTGGACCGCTGCGACGTGCTGGTCACCGACTCCGGAACCGACCCGGCCGTCCGGGCCGCGCTGACCGAGCACGTGGGCCGCCTGGTGGTCGCCGACGTGCGACCGAGGAAGAGGGAGGACGGATGAGGAGGACCTCGGCCCGGCTGGCCGACGGCCGCGAGATCGTCTACTTCGACGAGGGCGACACCGCCCGCGAACCCGCGCCCGACCTGCGCGAGCTGCCCCCGTCCGCGACGGGCGCGGAGATGCGCTTCGACCCCCTGCTGCGCGAGTGGGTGGTGGTGGCCTCCCACCGGCAGGGCCGCACCCACCTGCCTTCCAGCCACGACTGCCCGCTGTGCCCCTCGGCGGAGGGGCGCCTGACCGAGGTCCCGGCCGCCTCCTACGACGTGGTCGCCTTCGAGAACCGCTTCCCCTCGCTGGTGCGCGATGACGGTCGCGCCCTGGAGGGGGTCGGGGAGCTGGAGCCGTCCCGGCGCGTGGCCGCGGGCCGCTGCGAGGTCCTCGTCTTCGGCTCCGACCACGACGCGTCCTTCGCCGACCTGGGCCCCGAGCGGGCCCGCACGGTCATGGCCGCCTGGATCGACCGGACCGAGGCGCTGTCGGCGATGCCGGGCGTGGAGCAGGTGTACTGCTTCGAGAACCGGGGGCCCGAGATCGGGGTGACCCTGCACCACCCGCACGGACAGATCTACGCGTTCCCCTTCGTCACCCCCCGCACCCGGCGGATGCTCGACTCCGCCGAGGAGTACCGCGAGCGCACCGGCGGCTCGCTGTTCGCCGACGTGCTGCGCGCCGAGCAGGAGGCCGGGATCCGGGTGGTGGCCAGGACCGAGCACTGGACGGCCTTCGTCCCGGCCGCGGCCCGCTGGCCCGTGGAGGTGCACCTGTACCCGCACCGGCAGGTGCCCGACCTGCCCGCGCTGTCGGAGGAGGAGCGCGAGGACTTCGGCCGCCTCTACCTGGACCTGCTGCGCCGCTTCGACGCGCTCTACGACGCGCCCCTGCCCTACATCTCCGCCTGGCACCAGGCGCCCGTGCGCGACCGGCGCGACCTGGCCCACCTGCACCTGGAGCTGTTCTCGGTGCGGCGTGCGCCGGGCAAGCTCAAGTACCTGGCCGGAACCGAGTCCGGCATGGGCGCGTTCATCAGCGACGTCGCGCCCGAGACCGTCGCCGAGCGGCTGCGGGAGGTCGCGCCGTGAGGCTGCTCGTCACCGGGGGCGCCGGATACGTCGGGAGCGTGGTGACCGCCCTGCTGCTGCGGGCCGGCCACGCCGTGACCGTCCTGGACGACCTGTCCACCGGGCACGCGGACGCCGTGCCCGAGGGGGCCCGGCTGGTGGTGGCCGACGTGCGCGAGGCCGCCGACGTGCTGGACCCGTCCGTGGACGCCGTGCTGCATTTCGCCGCCAAGTCCCTGGTGGGCGAGTCGGTGGCGGACCCGGGCAAGTACTGGCACACCAACGTGTCGGGGACGCTGGCCCTGCTGGAGGCCGTGCGGCGCCACGGCGTGGGGCGCGTGGTGTTCTCCTCCAGCGCCGCCGTCTACGGCGACCCCGCGGGCGACGCGCCGATCCGCGAGACCGACCCGGCGGTGCCCACCAGCCCCTACGGCGCGAGCAAGCTCGCCGTCGACCACATGCTGGAGTCGTGGGCCGCGGCGCACGGTGTCGGCGCGGTGAGCCTGCGCTACTTCAACGTGGCGGGGGCGCACCTGGGCTTCGGGGAGCGGCACGAGACCGAGACGCACCTGGTGCCGAACCTGCTGCGGGTGGCCGCCGAGGGGGACGGGCACGCCAGCGTGTTCGGCACCGACTACCCGACCCGGGACGGAACGGCGGTGCGCGACTACCTGCACGTCGCCGACCTGGCCGACGCGCACCTGCGCGCCCTGGAGAGCGTGCGCCCGGGCGTCTTCCGCGTCCACAACCTGGGCACCGGCGGCGGGCACAGCGTGCGCGAGGTGATCGAGGCGGTCCGGCGGGTGACCGGCCGCCCGGTGCCCGTGGTGGACGGCCCGCGCCGCGCGGGCGACCCGGCCGTCCTGGTCGCGGCCAACGACCGGGCCCGTCAGGAGCTGGGCTGGACGCCGGGGCGCACGCTGGAGGAGACCGTCGCCGACGCCTGGGAGTTCGTCCTGGCGCGGCGCGGCACGGCCTGACCCCCATCGCACAGCAGGAAGGCAGGACCTCGTGGACGACGTGACGACCGCGTTCCACTCGGCGTTCGGGTACGGGCCCGAGGGCGTGTGGACCGCGCCGGGGCGGATCAACCTCATCGGCGAGCACACCGACTACAACGACGGGTTCGTGCTCCCCTTCGCCCTGCCCCACGCGCTGACGGCCTCGGCCGCCCGGCGGACGGACGGGCGGGTGCGGCTGCTCTCCCGGCAGTCGCCGGAGGAGTACGCGGGCCCGGTGGGCGACCTGGTCCCCGGCGCGGTGGAGGGGTGGGCCGCCTACCCCGCCGGGGCGCTGTGGGTCCTGCGGGACGAGGGCCACCCGGTGGACGGGCTGGACCTGCTGGTGGACAGCACGATCCCGAGCGGGGCGGGCCTGTCCTCGTCGGCCGCGCTGTCGTGCGCGGCCGTCATGGCCGCGGCCTCCCTGTACGGGGCCGACCTCGCGCCGGGCGGGGTGGCCCGGCTGGCCCAGCGGGTGGAGAACGACTTCGTGGGCATGCCCTGCGGGATCCTGGACCAGTCCGCGTCCATGCTCTCCACCGAGGGGCACGCCCTGTTCATGGACACGCGCACCCTGGAGACCGAGCAGGTGCCCTTCGACCCCTCCGCGGACGGGCTGACCGTGCTGGTGGTGGACACCCGCGCCCCGCACCGGCACGTGGACGGCGCCTACGCCGAGCGGCGCCGCTCGTGCGAGGAGGCCGCGCGCGTCCTGGGGGTGGCGGCCCTGCGCGACGTCACCGACCTGCCGGGCGCCCTGGCCGCGCTGCCCGACGACGTGTCCCGCCGCCGGGTGCGCCACGTGGTGACCGAGAACGGGCGGGTGCTGCGGGCCGTGGACCTGCTCCGGTCCGGGCGCACACGGGAGGTGGGGCCGCTGCTCACCGCCTCCCACGCCTCGCTGCGCGACGACTACGAGGTGAGCGTGCCCGAGGTGGACACCGCGGTGGACGCGCTGCTGGCCGCGGGCGCGCTGGGGGCCAGGATCACCGGCGGCGGCTTCGGCGGGTGCGTGGTCGCCCTGGTGGAGACCGGGCGCGTGGAGGCCTGCGGGAAGGCGGTGCTGGAGGCCTACCGGGAGCGGGGCTTCGAGGAACCGGCCGCGTTCGGTGCCCTGCCGTCCGCGGGGGCGCGCCGTCTGCACCCCTGAGGCGCCGGGCGGGGAGCCGCGGGCGATCGGCCCCGCCCGGGAGTGTGGGAGCGCTTCCATGGACAATGGTGAGACGGTGGACACAAGGGACGAGGGAGCACGCATGGGACTCAGGTTCGGTCTGCTGGGCACCGGCTACTGGGCCGCGGAGACGCACGCCGCGGCGCTGGACGCCCACCCCGGCGCCACCCTGGCGGGGGTGTGGGGACGCGACGCGGTCAAGGCGGCGGCGCTCGCCGAACGCTACGGGACCCGGGCGTACGAGGACTTCGAGGCGCTGCTGGACGACGTGGACGCCGTGGCGATCGCGCTGCCGCCCCACATCCAGGGCGACCTGGCCCTGCGCGCCGCCCGGGCGGGCAAGCACCTGCTGCTGGACAAGCCGCTGGCGCTGTCGACCCTGGCGGCGGACGCGGTGGTCGCCGAGACCGAGGCGCGCGGGCTGGCGTCGGTGGTCTTCTTCACCAGCCGCTTCTCGGACAACGTGGTGGATTTCGTGGACTCGGCCGCGGCGGAGGGCGGCTGGCACGGCGTGCGGGCGACGCTGTTCGCCTCGATCTTCGAGCCCGGCAACCCCTACGGCGGCTCGCGCTGGCGTCAGCAGAAGGGCGGCCTGTGGGACGTGGGCCCGCACGTGCTGTCGCTGGTGCTGCCCGTGCTCGGCCCGGTCACGCAGGTGACGGCGATGGCCGGGCCGCGCGACACCGTGCACATGCTCACGCGGCACGAGAGCGGCGCGGTCGGCTCGTTCGCGGTGACCGTGGACGCCGCGCCCGAGGCCAAGGCCTTCGAGGTCGTGCTGCACGGCGATCGGGGCTGGGTGCCGGTGCCCGGCGGCGACCGGAGCCCGGTGCAGGCGTTCGGCACGGCGGTCGACCGGCTGCTGGCACAGGTGGAAGGAGAGGTCGGCGACCCCTGCGACGTGCGCTTCGGCCGGGATGTGGTGGCCGTGCTGGAGGCCGCCGAGGCCTCCGTGCGCCTGGGCCGGGCCGTGGGCGTGGACGAGGCGCTCGGTTAGCGGCACGGGACGGCGCCGCCCGGAGGCGGACCTCGCGGGTCGGCCTCCGGTGCGGCGGCGGTGCCTCTCCGGACCTCGTCGGCCGCGGGGTCAGGCGGTGCGGCCCTTCGCTCCCCTGGAGTAGAAGCCGTCGGCGAGGTAGACGATCGCTGCGGCCACCAGCACCTGGATGATCAGCGTGATGATCCACCCGGCGCCGAAGAGCCCCGCGGCGATCCAACCGCCGATGAAGGCGGCCACGATGCCCAGGACCAGGGTCAGCCAGATCGGCAGGTGCTGTTTGCCGGGGACGATGAGGCGTCCCAGTGCGCCGACGATCAGGCCGACGATGATCGCACTGATGATTCCGGTGATCTCCATCTGTTCCTCCCGGATGTTGACGCCCTCACCCCCTGCCCGCTCGGTGACGGCGAAAACACGCGGGACACGCGCCCGGCACCAAGGCTTTGCGCGTTCCGTGCCCGGCCGTGGCCTGGCCGGCTACCAGTTCGCGACCGCCTGGAGGGCCAGGGCGAGGAGGCCGCGCGTGATGGACTCGGGCATCGGCCGGTCCACGCGCAGGGCGGCGTAGAGGACGGTCATCGGCAGCGCCACCAGGGCGGCGGCGGACAGGAGCGCCACGCCCTCGGCCAGCGGCGTGACGAGATCCCCCGCGGCGACCGCGCCGAGCGCGGGGTCGGCCGTGAGCGCGGTCAGGGCGGCGACCCCGAGGGCCAGGGCCGCCACGACCAGCAGCGTCGTCCAGAGCACCCGGTGGCCGCCGAGCCAGCGGGTCAGCGCGCGGCCGAGCACGTGCAGCGGTTTGACCACGAGCCACAGCAGCACCGGTGCGAGCAGGAGGCTCACCAACAGCACGGAGGCCATGCCGTCCTGGGAGACGGCGAGCGCGCCCATGGAGTGCGCGGTCGCCAGCACCACGAACACCAGGGCCCAGGTCAGCGCGTAGACGCCGAGCGCGATGAGGCTGCGCGTGCGCAGCACGCGCCTGCGCGCGGTCGAGAACTCCTCCCGGGGCGGGCTCCCTGTTCCGGCTGTCCTGGCGGTCGTGTCCACAACCCTGGCCTCTCTCCTCGGGGGCACCGGCTCTCCTCGGCCGCGGCGTCGGCCCCGCGGCGCGGGGGCCGGGGTGCCCGACAGCGGATGCGACGCACGCGCGGCCCGGACGGTTCTGCCCTTCGCAGAACGCCTGTGGACGCACTCCCCCGCGAGACCGCGGCGGCGTAGGCTCGTCGGGTGAGACCGTCGCGCACGACAACCGTGGAGGCCCGATGACCGACGTCCTGAGTTCCCTGGACGAGGCCCGCGCGGGCAGGCGCGCCGAGGAGCCGCCGGAACCCCTCATGCGCGACCTCATCGGCGACCTGCTGCGGCGCACCCGCAACGAACAGGGCCGCACGCTGCGCGAGGTGGCCGAGGACGCCCAGGTCTCGCTGCCCTACCTGTCCGAGATCGAGCGCGGGCGCAAGGAGGCCTCCTCCGAGGTGCTCGCCGCCGTCTACCGCTCCCTGGGGCTGAGCCTGTCCGACGTGCTGGGCGGGCTGTACGAGCGCACCGTGACAGCCCGGCTGACCCGGACGGGCACCGGTCTGGGCGACTACCGGCCCGCCACCGCGCCCGCCCACCAGGCCCGGGTCCTGTCGCTGGCCGCCTGAGGGGGCGGGCCCCGGGACCGGGGGCCTGCCCCCGGCCCCGGACGGTCCCCTAGGCGGCGGTCCTCCCCGTCGCCGGGTGCGCCTGGCGGGTGGTGATGATCCCGTCCACCAGGCCGTACTCCTTCGCCTGCTGCGCGGTGAAGATCTTGTCCCGGTCGGTGTCGGCGCGCAGCCGCTCCTGCGTCTGCCCGGTGTGCCGGGCCAGGATCTCCTCCACCTGCGAGCGGACCCGCAGGATCTCCTCGGCCTGGATCTCCAGGTCGGCGGCCACTCCCTGGCCCTCCCCGGAGGGCTGGTGCAGCAGCACCCGCGCGTGCTCCAGGGCCGTGCGCTTGCCCGCCGTGCCCGCCGCCAGCAGCACCGCCGCGGCGGAGGCCGCCTGGCCCATGCACACCGTGGCCACGTCCGCGCGCACGAACCGCATGGTGTCGTAGATGGCGGTCAGCGCGGTGTTCGAGCCGCCCGGCGAGTTGATGTAGAGCTGGATGTCGGTCTCGCTCGACTCGTAGTCGAGGTGGAGCATCTGCGCCATCACCACGTTGGCGACGTCGTCGTCGATCGGCGTGCCCAGGAAGATGATCCGTTCCGACAGCAGTCGGCTGAACACGTCGAAGGACCTCTCGCCGTGGGGCGTGCGCTCCACCACCATCGGCACCGTGTAACGACCGCTCACCGGTCCTCCCCCTTCACGTACGTGGCGAACCCGGGTGCCCCGGCGCCCAGCCGAATGCCTCCGCCGTCCATCTCCGCGACCGACGCGACCACGTGGTCGACGAACCCGTACTCCCTGGCCTCCTGCGCGGTGAACCAGGCGTCGCGGTGCTGGTCCCGGGAGATGGTCTCCTCGGTCTGGCCGGTGTGCTTGGCGATGAGCCGCACCATGGTCTGCTTGGTGTGCGCGAGGTTCTCGGCCTGGATGGCGATGTCGGCGGCCGTCCCGCCCAGGCCCCCGGAGGGCTGGTGCATCATGATCCGCGCGTGCGGCAGGCTGTAGCGCTTGCCCGGCGTGCCGACGCAGGCCAGGAACTGGCCCATGCTGGCCGCGAACCCCATGACCAGGGTGGACACGTCGTTGGGGACGAAGTTCATCACGTCGTAGATGGCCAGTCCGGCCGACACCGAGCCCCCGGGGCTGTTGACGGCCAGCGTGATGTCCCTGCGCGGGTCCTCGTCGGCGAGCAGCAGGATCTGCGCGCACACGCGGTTGGCGCTGGCCTCGTCCACCTGCGTGCCCAGCAGCACGATGCGGCTGCGCAGCAGGCGCGTGGCCAGCTGGTCGTCGAAGGCACCGCCGGAGGTCTCGTCCGAGGCGGCGACATGGGTCGGCATGGCACTCTCCCTTCCCCGGCCCCCGTGGGCCGGTGATCCCAGCCTGCGGCGGCGGGGAGGGAGACTTCCACCGTTTCGGCCCGGGGCAGATCTGCCGACGGCAGAGGCCCCCCGGGCGGGGGCTCCGGGCCCGTACCGGGGACCCCGCCGGCCCCGGGCGCCTCAGGTCTCGTCGAGGGCCTCGCGCAGGTCGCGCAGCAGGGTGAGCACCATCGGGCGCAGCGACGGCCTTATGGCGTCGAACACCTGGCGCTGCTTGCGCTCCATGTCCCTGCGGCGGATCGCGAGCACCCGCTCGCCCTCCTCGGTGAGGGTCACCACGGTGCTGCGCTCGTCGCGCTCGGAGCGGCGGCGCGCCATCATGCCCTTGCGCTCCAGCTGTTGGATCATGCGGGTGGCGGAGGGGGACGAGACACCGACGATGTGCGCGACGGCGCCGACGCTGGGGCTGTCCATACCGCGCACCGCCTCCATCAGGAGCGCCTGCGTCAGAGTGAGATCTTCGGCACCCCGGTGACCGTGACCGCTGCGCGAGCGGGCGTGGAGAGCCGCGTTGATGAGTTCGGTCCAGGCGCGCTGGAACTCCTCAAGCTCGGAACCGTGCTGTTCGGCACGGGGTTCGTGGGTCTCGTCGGGCACGAAACGGTCCTCGCATGCTGGGCGGGCACCGCGGGTCCACAATCCGCGCGGTGGTTTGACGTTTGTGTAGTCTAGCTATTAAATAGCTAAGGCACGCAAGTTCACATACATCCATGCCCCCACAAACCGTAGCGACACCTCCCGTCCACTGAACGGTTGTGGACACGGTGCGGGGCAGTGGACGTCCGTCCGACACCAGGGCGGGCCCGGACAGGTCCGGGAGGGGCGCATTGACAACAGTGCTGATCGCGCATTTCATCGCAGCTGCGATCGCGCCGTTACTGGTGCGCCAGTGGGGCCGTAACGCCTTCCTCGCGCTCGCCGTCGTCCCGGGTGTGTCCACCCTCTGGGCCCTCTTCCAGATCCCCGCGATCATGCGCGGCGAGACCCTCGCCGTCTCCATCCCCTGGGCACCGGAGTTCTCCCTCCGGCTCGGCCTGTACATGGACGCCCTGGGCCTGGTGATGACGCTCATCGCCGCGGGCGTGGGCGCGCTGATCCTGATCTACTGCGCCCGCTACTTCGACGACTCCGAACCCGGTCTGGCCCGCTTCGCCGGGGTGTTCGTCGCCTTCGCCGGGGCCATGCTGGGCCTGGTGCTGGCCGACGACCTCATCCAGCTCTTCGTCTACTGGGAGCTGACCACGGTCTTCTCCTACCTGCTCATCGGGCACAGCACGGAGCTGAAGGAGAGCCGCCGGGCGGCGATGACGGCCCTGACCGTCACCACCTTCGGCGGACTGGCGATGCTCGTGGGCATGATCATGCTCGGCGAGACCGCCGGGACCTACGTGATCTCCGAGATCGTCGCCTCGCCGCCGGCCGGCGCCCTGGTCAACGTCGCGCTCGTGCTCATCATGGTCGGCGCGATGTCCAAGTCGGCCCTGCTGCCGTTCAGCCTGTGGCTCCCCGCCGCCATGCGCGCCCCCACGCCGGTCTCCGGCTACCTGCACGCCGCGGCGATGGTCAAGGCGGGCGTCTACCTGGTGGCCCGGCTCACCCCCGCCTTCCACGACGTCGCCGTGTGGAAGTACACGGCCCTGTTCTTCGGCACGCTCACCATGGTCCTCGCGGGCTGGAAGGCGCTGCGCCAGTACGACCTCAAGCTGGTCCTGGCCTACGGCACCATCAGCCAGCTGGGCTTCCTCATCACCCTGCTGGGCGCCGGAACCCAGGCCGGCGCCCTGGCCGGGATCTCGATGCTCATCGCGCACTCGCTGTTCAAGGCGCCGCTGTTCCTCGTGGTCGGCGTCATCGACCACAGCACCGGGACCCGCGACCTGCGCGAGCTGTCCGGCCTGCGCTCCTCCATGCCCGTGACCTTCTGGACCTCGGTCGTGGCTCTGGCCTCCATGGCGGGTCTGCCGCCCACCCTCGGGTTCGCCGCCAAGGAGCTGGCCTTCGGCGCCTTCGAGCACGGCGGAGGCGCCGACATCGCCGTCCTGGCGGGCATCGTGATCGGCTCCACCTTCACCGTCGCCTACAGCCTGCGCTTCCTGTGGGGCGCCTTCTGGGACAAGGAGAACGTCCCGGCCACCCCGCTGCACGCCCCCGGCCCGCTCCTCCAGGCGCCCGCCGCGGTCCTGGCCGGGCTCGGCCTGCTCGGCGGCCTGCTCTCCACCCTCGTGGACCCCTTCCTGGCCGTGTACGCCGACACCGTCCCCGTCGCCGAGGGCGACTACGCCAAGCACCTGGCCCTGTGGCACGGCCTGGGACTGCCCCTGCTGCTGTCGGCGGTGTGCGTCGCGGGCGGCCTGGCGCTGTTCCGGTTCCGCCACGAGATCGTGTGGGCGGGAACGCGGACCGCGCTGCCCGACGCCGACCGGGTCTACCGCCGGATGCTGGCCGCGCTGGAGAACCTGGCCCTCCAGGTCACCGGCGGCACCCAGCGCGGTTCGCTGCCGGTCTACCTCGGCACCATCCTGGTCACGCTGGTCGTCGCCGCCGGGTGGTGGATGGTCAGCGGCCGGATCTGGGAGGGGGACTACCCCGCGGTGCGCCTGTGGGACAGCCCGGTCCAGATCATCCCGGTCCTGATCATCGGCGCGTCCGCCCTGCTGACGCTGTTCGTGCGCCGCCGCCTGTTCGCGGTGATCCTCGTGGGCACCGGCGGCTACGGCGTCGCCGCCCTGTTCTACCTGATGGGCGCCCCCGACATCGCGCTCACCCAGTTCCTCGTGGAGACCGTCAGCCTGGTGGTCTTCGTGCTGGTGCTGCGCCGCTTCCCGGCCCGCTTCTCGGCGCCCGCGCTGCGCGGGCGCCGGGTGTGGAACCTGGCCCTGGGCGCGGCCACCGGAGTCCTGGTGGCCGCGATGACCTGGTTCGCCCTCGCGGGCCGCCAGGAGCCCTCCATCTCGGCGGGCTACCCGGCCGCGGCCGAGGAGGCGGGCGGCTACAACATCATCTCGGTCCTGCTGGTCGACGTCCGGGCCTGGGACACCATGGGCGAGATCTCGGTGCTCGCCGCCGCGGCCGCCGGCGTGGCCAGCCTGATGTTCGTGCGCCGCCGCGCCCAGCCGCGCAAGACGCCGGGCGGGGTGATGGCCCTGTCGGTCACCGAACCGCCGCCGCCCGCCGACGGCCAGCGCGGACTCGACCTCGGCGGCCTGCGGTTCGCCCCCCGCAGGATGCACGTCGAGCCCCGGTGGGCGCGCACCTGGCTGCCGGGCGCCGACGCCCTGCCCACCGAGCGCCGGTCGGTCATCTTCGAGGTCGTCTCGCGCTTCCTGTTCCCCGTGATCATGGTGATCTCGGTGTACCTGCTGCTCACCGGCCACACCGCCATCGGCGGGGGCTTCGCGGGCGGCATCGTCGCGGGCCTGGCGTTCATCGTCCGCTACCTGGCCGGAGGCCGGTTCGAGCTGTACGCCACCGCGTGGGTGCAGCCGGGCGCGCTGATCGGCGCGGGCCTGGCCGTGGCCACCGGCACCGCGCTGGGCGGGGCCGTCTTCGGCACCGACGTCCTCGCGGGAGGCGACACCTACATCGACTTCTGGATCCTGGGCGAGGCCCACGTCACGGTGTCCATGCTCTTCGACATCGGCGTGTACCTGCTGGTGATCGGGCTCATCCTCGACATCCTGCGCAGCCTCGGCGCCCGCATCGACGAGCAGATCGAGCGGGACGCCGCGCACTCGGAGGCCCAGGCCAGGACCGGGGGACCCGAACGCCCCGAGGAGGTCATCTCGTGAACGAGTCCCCCAGCCTGCTCCTGGTCGTCATCGTCGGCGTCCTGGTCGCGGTGGGCGTCGTGCTCCTGCTGGAGCGCAGCCTCACCCGCGTGCTGCTCGGCTTCATCGTCATGAGCAACGGGGTCAACCTGATGATCCTGTCCATGGCGGGCGAGCCCGGCGGGCCGCCGGTCCTGTGGTTCACCGAACCGGAGGAGATGACCGACCCGCTGCCGCAGGCGATGATCCTGACGGCGATCGTCATCACCCTCGGCATCACCGCCTTCCTGCTGGCCATGGCCTACCGGAACTGGCAGCTGGAGGGCAACGACGAGGTCCAGGACGACGCGGAGGACCTGCGCATCGTCCAGGGCGAGGGCCGCCGCGCGGTGCGCCAGCGCTTCCTCAAGGAGCGCCGCAGGCTCCAGGCCGACATCCGCCGCCAGCGGGCCGAACTCCAGGCGACCATCGCCACCGCCGACGCCCGCGAGCTGGCCGAGCAGGCCCGCATCAAGGCCGAGATCGCGCGGGCGCAGGCCGAACTGGCCCGCTACGAGCTGGAGGCGGAGGAGAACGATCCGGACGAGCAGTCCCGCGAGACCATGCGCCGCCTGAGCGACCGCGCGGAGTCGATGACCGCCCAGGTCCAGGAGCTGCGCGGGCGCATCCGCCAGGGGCGCAGGCGCCTGCGCGAGCACAGGCGGGCGGACCGCGCCGCCGAGCGCGAGCTGTGGCGCGAGCTGCGCCGCCGCATCCGCTCGCAGCGCAGGCAGGCGCGCCAGACCATGCGGGCCGAACGCGAGCGCTTGGCCCGCGCCGAGGACAGCGACCTGCAAGGGAGCGAGTGACCATGGGGACGGACTACTTCGTCGGTCTGCTGCACTACTTCATCCCGCTGCCGGTGGTGCTCCCGCTGTTCGCGGCCGGGGTGAAGCTGGCGCTCGGCATCCGCTGGCCCCGGCTCCAGCAGGCGCTCAGCGTCATCTCGCTGGCCCTGGTGCTGGTCATCGGCCTCGTGCTGATGCTCGGCTCCCACGCCTACGGCCCGCAGGTCGTGCAGGTGGGCGGCTGGGAGGCGCCGATCGGCATCACCCTGGTCGCCGACCGGCTCTCCGCGCTGATGGTGACGGTGTCGGCGGCGATCACGCTGGCCGTGCTGGTGTACTCCATCGGCCAGGGCATGGCGGGCAAGGCCGAGGTGGCACCGCTGTCGGTGTACCAGCCGACCTACCTGATCCTGGTGGCGGGCGTCTCCAACGCCTTCCTGGCCGGTGACCTGTTCAACCTGTACGTCGGGTTCGAGATCCTGCTGACGGCCAGCTACGTGCTGCTGACCCTGGGCGGCACGCAGTCCCGGATGCGGGCGGGCGCCATCTACGTCGTGGTGTCCCTGGTGTCGTCGGTGCTGTTCCTCATCGCCATCGCGCTGGTCTTCGGCGCGACCGGCACCGTGAACATGGCCCAGCTCGGCGAGCGGCTGCCCGAGCTGTCCTCGGACCTGCGGGCGGTCCTCCAGGTCGTGCTGCTGTTCGCCTTCGGCATCAAGGCGGCGGTCTTCCCGCTGGCCGCGTGGCTGCCCGACTCCTATCCGACCGCGCCCGCGCCGGTCACGGCGGTGTTCGCGGGCCTGCTCACCAAGGTGGGCGTGTACGCGATCATCCGCACCCAGACCCTGCTGTTCCCGGGCGACCAGCTCAACGACCTGCTGATGGTCGTCGCCCTGGCGACGATGATCATGGGCATCCTCGGCGCGGTCGCGCAGACCGACATCAAGCGTCTGCTGTCGTTCACGCTGATCAGCCACATCGGGTACATGGTGTTCGGTGTGGCCCTGGGCAGCGAGCAGGGCATGGCGGGCGCGGTGTTCTACGTCGCGCACCACATCACGGTGCAGACCACGCTGTTCCTCATCACGGGTCTGATCGAGCGCCGGGGCGGCTCCACCTCGCTGGACCAGCTGGGCGGACTGGTGCGGATCGCGCCGATACTCGCGGTCCTGTTCTTCGTCCCGGCGATGAACCTGGGCGGCATCCCGCCGCTGTCGGGCTTCCTCGGCAAGCTCGGCCTGATCCAGGCCGGGGTGGAGGCGGGCACGCCGCTGGCCTACGCCCTGGTGGGCGCGTCGGTGCTGACGAGCCTGCTGACCCTGTACGTCATCGCCCGGGTGTGGAACTACGCGTTCTGGCGCACGCCCTCCGAGGGCATGGTGGCCGAGCCCGGCACCGTGCTGGAGGACACCGAGACCGACGACCCCTCCACCGCGGCCCTGGGCCCCGGCGAGGCGGTCGGTCCGTCCTCCCGCCTGGGCGACACCTCGACCGCGGCCACGCCCGTGGTCACGTCCGTCGTCCTGCCCAGGAGTATGGTCGGCGCCACGGTGGCGCTGGTGGTGTTCAGCATCGCCCTGACGGTGCTGGCCGGACCGCTGATCGAGTACTCCTCGGACGCGGCGGTCGAGCTCCAGGCGCGCGGCCCCTACATCGAGGCGGTTCTGGGAGGCGACCGGTGAACGGCCTGCAGGAGAAGAAGCGGATCGGCCTGACCGCGCTGCGCAGGCGCCTGGGCAAGGTGCAGATCCCGGTGGCACTCGGCATGACCCTGGTGTGGATGCTGCTCTTCGACGCCTTCCGTCTGCGGCCGGAGTCGCTGGGCCTGCTGGTCCTGGGCTTCCTGGTGTCGGTGGTGATCATGCTGGTGTTCCCGCTGCCGCCGATCTCCCCGGGGTTCCGGTTCCGGCCGCTGTACCTGGTCCGGCTGCTGGTGTACATGCTCGCCCGAATGGTCTGGGCCAGCTTCCGGGTGACCGTGCAGACCTTCACGCCCGGACGGGTGCACAGCTCGGTGGTGGAGGTGCGGCTGCGTACCGACTCCGACCTGATGCAGGTGTGCGTGTCGATCGCCAGCTCGATCATCCCGGGTTCGGTGATCGTCGAGGTCGGCCAGCCGGACCGGACCCTGTACGTGCACGTGCTGGGCGCGGACGACGACGGCTCGATCGAGCAGGGGCGCGAGGACGTCCTGCACCTGGAGGAGCGGATCGTGATGGCGCTGGGCACCCGTGAGGACATCGCCGCGCTGCGGGCCGGGGAGCCCGTGCTGGGCGGCGGGAGGGGGAGACCGTGAACGTCCTGTGGATCGTCATCGGCGTCATGCTCGGCCTGGCCGCGCTGCTGAGCGTGACCCGGATGCTCATCGGTCCGGGCATCCTGGACCGGGCCATCTCCGTGGACGTGCTGCTCGCCTCGGCGCTGGCCGGCGTGGGCGCCTACGCGGCCTTCACCCGCGACCCCACGGTCCTGCCGACGCTGCTGGTCCTGTCCCTGCTGGGCTTCGTCAGCTCGGTCAGCATCGCCAAGTTCGTCGCGCGGCGGGCGCACGAGGACCAGGAGCACATCGCCACGCCGACCGAGGCCCATCCGACCTCAGCGACGCCCACCGACGCGGTCCCCGACTCGGAGCGGCCGGAGAAGGGGGAGACCTCGTGAGCGACCAGCTGATCACCGTCCTGGACTGGGTGGCGCTCCTGTGCGTCCTGGCCGGGGCCATGCTCTCGCTCGTGGCGGGCGTGGGCCTGCTGCGCTTCCCCGACCTGCTCTCGCGCATGCACACCGCCGCCAAGCCGCAGATCCTGGGACTGCTGCTGGTGCTGGTGGGGATCGGCATCCGGCTGATCCCCGTGGAGACCAACGTCTTCAGCGCCGGAACGCTGCTGCTGGTGGCGCTGTTCCAGATCGTGACCGTCCCGGTGGCGGGCCACATCGCCGCCCGCGTGGGCTACCGGACCGGGCGCATCGACGAGGAGCTCACCACCCGTGACGAGCTGGCCGAGCGCCTGGAGGCCAAGCGCGGGAAGGGCGGCGGCGAAGCGGACGGCGCTTCCCGCTAGACGGCGGGCGAGAACCCCCGCGAGGGCCCCGGGAGGGCGGCTGAGCCCGCTCCCGGGGCCCTCGCCGTGTCCGGGCCGGGTCCGGGCGGAGCCGGCCCCCGCCCGCCTCACCCGGGACCGCCGCGCAGCCGGGTGTTCTCCTCCTCCAGCTCCAGGATCCGGCCGATCCCCGCGAGGTTCACCCCCTGGGCGGCCAGCTCGGCCACCCGCCGCAGGCGGATGATGTCGTCGTCGCTGTACAGCCGCGTGCCGCCCTCGGTGCGCGCCGGAGCGACCAGGCCCCGCTCCTCGTAGGCGCGCAGGCTCCGCGGCGCGACGCCGGACAGCTCCGCGGCCACGGAGATCGTGTACAGGCCCCGGACAGGATCCGGCCCCGGTCCCCTCATCAGCGCATCCTTCCCGTCGGGACCGTCGTCTTACCCACGGCTTGAGGAAATCTTTGTCGGACATAGTTGTTTACCTCTCCAGACTGAGGTATAAAACTTGCGTCACCTCGCATCAGGTTTTCTAGTAGAGCCAAGGGAGGTTTCCATGATGCTGATGCGTACCGACCCCTTCCGGGACATCGACCGCCTGACACAGCGGATCCTGGGCGATGCGTCCCGACCGGCCGCGATGCCGATCGACGCCTACCGTGACGGTGATGTCTTCGTCGTCTGCTTCGACCTGCCGGGCGTGCGCGCCGACTCCATCGACCTGGAGGTCGAGCGCAACGTGCTCACGGTGACCGCCGAGCGCCCCGACACCGTGCGCGACCGCGAGTCGGTGGTGGTCGCCGAGCGGCCCACCGGCACCTTCTCCCGGCAGCTGTTCCTCGGCGAGACGCTGGAGACCGACGCCATCCAGGCCGACTACGCCGACGGCGTCCTGACCCTGCGCATCCCGGTCGCCGAGCAGGCCAAGCCGCGCAAGATCAGCGTCGGCACAGGCGAGGGCCAGCCCCGCAGTATCCGGGCCTGAGCCCCCGACGGCCCGGCTCCGGCCGGGCCGCCCGCCCCTGAGCAGTGTCCGTGTCCCTCCCCTCAGGAAGCAGTGATCCGATGCCTTCCACACTCCGCAGGACCCGCGCCGTGGCCGAGCACATCCAGCGCCACGACCACCGGGAGACGACCCATTTCGCGTGCGTCCGCTTCTTCCGCGCCCTCCGGGCCTACGAGACCGCGTGGGGGAGCACTCCCGACCGCCTCCGCCAGGCGCTGGAGGACCTCAGGAACGCCACCGCGGAGCTGACCGGCGACCCCGACTCCTTCCGGCGGGCGTGCCGGGACCCTCGCCACGGGGGCCTGCCGCACAGCCTCGACGAACCGCTCGCCGAGCAGCTGAGGGCGTCCCTGGAGGCCCCGGTGTACGCCGAGGCGGGCTGAGGCGGCGCTTCCGGAAAACCTCCTCGCGGGACTCACCGAAATCTACATCGGCCAGAGTAGACATCCGCCGGAAGCGCTGATACATTTCCTGTCGTAGCCACAGAGATCCACGAGGTGGACCACCGGATGCGCCGGTGGGGAGCAGGGCCGGCGTCCCGCCCGCACGGGGGACGCCGCAGCAACAGGGAGAACGCGGTAGGGCTCGACCGACGCAGAGGTTTGCGTACGGCGTCGGGAGCCGGTAGGACCGCAGTACAGAGGTAGGGCAGTACCGCAGGACCGGTTCTTCGCCCGCACGGGGAGGACCGCGCAGTGACAGAGCAGGTCGGCTCGACCGGTGTGCACGTGCCTCAAGACGCCGGGAGCCGGTAGGACAGCGACACGCAGTACAGAGGTAAGGCAGTACCGCAGGACCGGCGCCCCGCCCGTACGGGGGGCGCCGCGGCAGGTGTGAAGTGTACGCAGTGAGATCGAGAGGAGTAGATGCCATCGAGGATCGCCCGGGTGTGGGGATGTCCCACTCGGGTACCGCAGGCCCCGGTTCGGAAGAAGGTGGTCCACGGTCACACAACCGCGATCCCCGCGTTCCCGTCCCAGTTCGACCTCGGGAAGCGGAAGACCGGCAGCAGCCGGTAGATGGTGTTGAACTCTCGGGCCCCAGCGCTGTTCGGCGCTGGGGCCCTCGGCGTGCGATGAGGAGAGAAAGAGAAACGCTTGTCCCGTCCCGAAACCGAAGACCGGTTCGACGATGACGACTACCCCGCCTACACCATGGGCCGCGCGGCGGAGATGATCGGTGCCACACCGGCCTTCCTGCGCGCCCTGGGTGAGGCCCGGCTGATCGAGCCCCTGCGCTCGGCGGGCGGGCACCGCCGCTACTCCCGTTACCAGCTCAGGATCGCCTCCCGCGCCCGCGAACTCGTGGACGAGGGCACTCCGATCGAGGCCGCGTGCAGGATCATCATCCTGGAGGACCAGCTGGAGGAGGCGCAGCGGATCAACGAGGAACTCCGCGCCTCCGAAGCCGGCGCGCGGACCGACGGGCGTCCGGACCCCGGGAACGCCTGACGGGGGGACGGGGCGGCGCGGACCGGAGGGCCGCTCCCCCCGCGCTCCCCCGGGAGGCCGCCCCGTCCGGCTCCGTCAGGGCGGCCCCACCGCGTTCTCCGCCCCGCCGGGTCCGCGCGGGCTCAGAGGCGTTCGGCCTCGTCGTCGGTCATCAGCCGGGAGCGGATGAGGAACCGGTTGCCCGTCGGCGCCTCCAGGGAGAAGCCCGCGCCCCTGCCCCGGACGACGTCGATGGTCAGGTGGGTGTGGCTCCACAGCTCGAACTGCGCCCGCGACATCCACACCGGCACCGGTTCGGGCGCGCCCACCTCCAGGTCGCCCAGGCGCACGTCCGAGGCCCCGGTGCGGAACTCCCCCGCCGGATAGCACATCGGCGAGCTGCCGTCGCAGCACCCGCCGGACTGGTGGAACATGAGCGGCCCGTGTTCGGCGCGCAGCTCGCGGAGCAGGGCGGCCGCCGCGTCGGTGACGGCCACCCTCTCCACGGCCGCGCCGTCGGCGCGGGGATCCATCAGAACAGCCCCATCGCCTTGTCGGAGTAGCTGACCAGCAGGTTCTTGGTCTGCTGGTAGTGGTCGAGCATCATCTTGTGGTTCTCGCGGCCGATGCCGGACTGCTTGTACCCGCCGAAGGCCGCGTGCGCCGGGTAGGAGTGGTAGTTGTTCACCCACACGCGGCCCGCCTGGATGTCGCGGCCCGCGCGGTAGGCGGTGTTGCCGTCGCGCGACCACACCCCCGCCCCCAGCCCGTAGAGGGTGTCGTTGGCGGTCTTGAGGGCGTCGTCGTAGTCGTCGAAGCGGGCCACCGACACCACCGGGCCGAAGATCTCCTCCTGGAAGATCCGCATGCCGTTGTGGCCCTCGAAGACGGTCGGCGCGACGTAGTAGCCGCCGGACAGGTCTCCGCCGGGATCGACCCGCTCCCCTCCGGCGAGCACCGCGGCCCCCTCCCGGCGGCCGATGTCGATGTAGGACAGGATCTTCTCCAGCTGGTCGTTGCTGGCCTGGGCGCCGACCATGGTGTCGGTGTCCAGCGGGTTCCCCTGCCGGATCCGGCCGACGCGGGCCAGGGCGTCGCCCATGAAGCGGTCGTAGACGGCGTCCTGCACCAGGGCCCGCGAGGGGCAGGTGCACACCTCGCCCTGGTTGAGGGCGAAGAGGGTGAAGCCCTCCAGGGCCTTGTCGTAGAAGGCGTCGTCGGCCGCGGCCACGTCGGCGAAGAAGATGTTCGGGCTCTTGCCGCCCAGCTCCAGGGTGACCGGGATGAGGTTCTCCGACGCGTACTGCATGATGAGGCGGCCGGTGGTGGTCTCGCCGGTGAAGGCGACCTTGCTGACGCGGGGGCTGCTGGCCAGCGGTTTGCCCGCCTCCGCGCCGAAGCCGTTGACGACGTTGACCACGCCGGGCGGCAGCAGGTCGGCGACCAGCTCCATGAGCAGCAGGATCGACGCGGGGGTCTGCTCGGCGGGCTTGAGCACGACCGCGTTCCCGGCGGCCAGCGCGGGCGCGAGCTTCCAGGTGGCCATGAGCAGCGGGAAGTTCCACGGGATGATCTGGCCGACCACGCCCAGGGGCTCCTGGAAGTGGTAGGCGACGGTGTCGCCGTCGATCTGGGAGGTGTGCCCCTCCTGCGCGCGGATCGCCCCGGCGAAGTAGCGGAAGTGGTCCACGGCCAGCGGCAGGTCGGCGGCCAGGCACTCGCGGACGGGCTTGCCGTTCTCCCAGGACTCGGCGACGGCGAGCCTCTCCAGGTTCTCCTCGACGCGGTCGGCGATCCGGTTGAGGACCAGGGCCCGCTCGGCGGCGGAGGTGCGGCCCCACGCGGGGGCGGCGCCGTGGGCCGCGTCCAGGGCCAGTTCCACGTCCTCCGCGCCGCTGCGGGCGACCTCGGTGAAGACGCGGCCGTTGACGGGGCTGGGGTTCTCGAAGTAGCGGCCCCGGACCGGCCTGACCCACTCGCCCCCGATCCAGTTGTCGTAGCGGGCGGCGTACTCGACGACGCTTCCGGGCTGGCCCGGGGGTGCGTAGATCGCCATGGAGGTCTCCTTAGTTCACCGGGCTCCGGCCGTGGGGCCGGCAGCCGCTTCCGGGGAGGTCGGGAGGGTGACGCTAGTCACCACCACGTTGCGACCACGTTGCGGGCGGGTCAGCCGCCGAGCCAGCGCAGCCTGCCGCGCAGGGCGGCGTGGCGTGGGGAGGCGGGGTCGAGGGCGCGCAGCACGGCGGTCAGGACTCGGGGGTCGTCGCGCCACTCGGGGTGCTCGGCCCAGTCCAGGAGCACGTCCGGTCCGGCGTTGGCGCCCAGGACCTCGCACGCCTCGGCCTGGAGGCCGTCGCGGACCTCGGCCACGCCGGGCGCCTCCGAGCGGGGCAGGACCGGCCCGGCGTAGGCGTCCAGGGCCCGCCGGTAAGCGCCCGCGGCCAGGTGGCGGCGCACCTCGTCCACGTCGGTGGCCAGTGGACGGCACAGCCGGTAGGGGCGGGAGGCGAGCAGGCCGGGGCCGAGGAGGCGGCGCAGGCGCGACACCTCGGCGCGGACGGTGACCGGGGAGGCGTCCCGCTCGTGCAGCCGGGCGCCGAGCTCGTCGCCGGTCAGCCCGCGCGGACTGCGGGCGAGCAGGAGCAGGATCTCGGAGTGGCGGGTGCTCAGGTCCAGGTCGCGGCCGTCCAGGGTGAGCCGGGCGCCGTCGCGTCCCAGGACGCGGAGCCGGTCGTCCCCGGCGGGTCCGCGGGCTTCGGCGGAGGCGGCGCCTCCGCGTGGACCGGTGGGCGGGCGGGCGGTCCGGCCCGCCCGCCGCCGTCTCGGCTCGGGCCCCCGGGCCCCGGCGCGCAGGGCGCGCAGCTCCGCCTCCGCCGCGGTGGCGGCGGCGCGGACCAGGGCCAGGGCCTGCGGCGAGGCGAGGTGGCTGTCCCCGGTGAGGTCGAGGACGCCCAGGAGGGCGCCGGTGCCGGGGTCGTGCAGGGGCGCCGCGGAACAGCTCCAGTGCTGCACGCCCCGGGCGAAGTGCTCGCTGGCGAACACCTGGACCTCGTGGTCGAGGGCGAGGGCGACACCGGGCGCGTTGGTGCCGACCGCGTGCTCGTGCCAGTTGGCGCCCTCGACGAAGCACATGTCCTCGGCCCGGCCGCGGAGCCGGTGGTCGCCCTCCACCCACAGCAGGCGGCCCGAGGCGTCGCCCACCGCGAGGATCTGGGGGCCGGGCGCGGTGTCGACGAGCAGGTGCCGCAGCAGCGGCATGACGGCGGCCAGCGGGTGCGCGTCGCGGTGGTCGCGCAGGTCGGGGCCGGTGAGCTCGATCCGGGGCAGGGCGGTGTCGGGGTCCACGCCGTGCTGGGCGCTGCGCCGCCAGGAGGCGCCGACGACGGGGCGGACCGGGCCGCTGACCCGACCGGAGTCGGTGAAGCGCGCGTGCGCGACCGCCACGTCCCGGCGCACGGCCTCGGGGTCGGCCTCCCACGGCCACGCGTTCCACGGTCCCGGCATGCGCGCTTCCCTCCGCCGAGGCGACGGCGGGCCGTGCCGACGGACCGCCCGACACCCCGATTGAATCCGCGCCCGCCCCTTCTGACAAGGGGCCGGGGCGAACCTGCCGCTCCCCGTCCCGTGCGCGCGGGCCCGGTGCCGCGTGAGCCGGGGCCGACCGCCTCCGTGGTCGCCCCGCGCGGGCCCGGTCCGTGTTGGCAGGGGCCTTCAAAGAGAGGGCTCCGCCCGTCCCACGTGACGCTCGGACCCGTCCCGGACGGACGGGTCCCCGCGGTGCCCGCCTCAGCACTCCTCGCGGACGCGCTCCCTGCCGGGGCCGCAGAGCCAGTAGGCGGGGTAGGCCCGCACGTCCTCCACGGTCGGCGCGGCCGGGGGCGCGGCCGGATAGGGGTCACTGCCCCAGTCGAAGCGCGGGCGCAGCTCGCGCGCGGTGGCGCCGTCGGGGAGGGCGTCGCGCCCGGCGGGGGTCAGGTAGGTCCCGGCCGGGGTCCTGCGGGCCAGGCCCGCCTCCACCAGGGGCCGGGCCAGCTCCTCCTCCACTCGCCCGTCCCACCGGGTGGTCGCCGCCGCGGTCCCCAACAACGCTGTCAGGTCCTTGATCAGTGTGCTCATGCGCAAACGGTAGCGATCCGCGGACCCGCGCACCCGGGCATTGCCCGAACTCGGGAGAGTGCGCCGGAACACACCCGGCCGCCCGCCCGGAGCGGGTGCGCCGCCGGTCCGCGCGGCACGCGGACGCGGGCGGACACGGGTGTCGGTTCAGAGCGGGTGAGGCCCCTCCTCCCCGGGCGGGTCCGCCACGAGCGCGGCGAGCGCGACCGTCATCGCCACCCGGGCCCGCGGGTCGTGCAGCGGCAGGTCCGCGACCCGGCCCATCCGGCGCAGCCGGTACCGCACCGTGTTGGGGTGCAGGCCCAGCAGCTCCGCCGCCCTCCCCAGGTCCCCGTGCACGTACAGCCAGGCGCGGAGCGTGCGCGCGTGGTCGGTGCCGTGCTCGGCGTCGTACCGGACCAGGTCCGCCACCGGGTTGCGGACGGGCATGCGCCCGGCCTCGGCCACCAGGCGCAGGCGGCGCAGCAGCACGGAGTCCCAGGCGTCGTCGTAGACGACCGCGTCGGCGCCCTCGGGCGCCTGTCCGTGCAGCGTCAGGCACTCGTCCGCCTCCTGCCTGCTGGCGGGCAGGCCCGCGGCGTCGGCGGTGCCGCCCACCCCGGCCACCACGCCCAGCCGGTCGGGCAGGCCGCGCAGCGTCGAGCGCACCCACTCCACCGCCGGAGCGGGGTCGTCCCCGCACGGCAGCACGGTGTACACGGTGGTTCCGAGCAGGGTGCTGCGTCCTGGACGCGACCAGCCGAAACCGGTGGTGACCTGCTCGAACAGGTGCAGGATCGCGGCCTCGGGCTCGGTGCGGGCGCGTGCCTGGAAGGCGATCACCCGCAGCCCCGCCCCGAGCAGGCCGATCCGCCCGGCGGTCTGCGCCGGGTCGGCCGAGCCCTCCAGCAGGTCGATCACCGACTCCGACTCCACCTGCCGCTCCAGGTCGCTGCTGACCCTGGCGCGCAGCATGTGCAGCCCGACCGTGTGCGCCCCCTCGCTCAGCGCCCGGGAGCGGTCCGCGTCCAGGGGCGCGTCGCACGCCACCCACAGCGTGCCCAGGAGTTCGCGGCCCACCCGGATCGGCGCGGCGGTGCGTCCGCCCATGTCGAGTTCGGGTATCCCCGGTACGAACCGGGGGCCGGTCGCGGCGGCCAGCCGGGTGAGCACCCCGTCGGCGTCGAGGCGTTCGCGGACCCGCTCGGGGACCCGCCGGTCGACGAGGGTGTCGCGCCGTACCCGGTCGGTGCCGCCCTGGGAGGCCGAGTAGGCCACCACGCGCGAGGCGCGGTCCTCGATGGTGACGGGTCCGCCGACCTCGGCGGCGACGGTGTCGGCCAGGGTGAACAGGTCGCTGGGGCCGCGCCCGGCCTCGGTCTCGCGCCCCTCCAGGACCAGCCCGTAGACGACCCCGGAGACCTGGCTCCACGACACGGCGGGCTCCACGACCAGGAGGGCGGGGCCGCCCTCGCCCAGGCGTGCGCGTACGTCGTCGCCGGGTTCGGTCGCGGACCGGATGATGACGACGGTCGCGCGGGCCTGCTCGGCCAGGCGCACCGCCTCGGCGGCCGAGTCCACGCCGACCGCGAGGAAGGCGTCGCCCAGCTGCGGCACGTCGTCGGTGGGATCGTGCATGGCGACGCTGCGCAGCTCCCTGCGGCGCAGCGGCTCGGGGCCGACGAGCCGGGCGCCGTAGCCGCCCAGGACGTTGACGAGACGGTCGAGGTGGATCACGCCCGCTCCTTTCCCCGGCGGCGGAGTTGTTCCGCGGCCACAAAGGGGCCTCACCTGATTGTCGCCCGAGGATAACGCCCGGCCCCGTCCCCGTGGACACACTCGTGGTAGGTGACGGCCCCCGTGTCGGCCGCCGCTGTGCTCGCCCCGTCCGTGGACCCGGTCCGCGGCGCGGGCCCTGAAGACAAGGAACGTTCATGGCCAGGACCACCGACCGATGGATGACCCGGGAGGCCTACGAGCGGCTCCGGGAGGAGCTCCGGACGCTGCGCGCGCTCCCCGACGACGACCCCGGCACCGGGGCGGACCGGGGCGCGGGGGACGTACTCCCCGCGCCCCGCTACATTCACGACCCCGCCGTGCGGCAGGCGCGCGTGCACACCATCGAGCGGCTGCTCAGCGAGGCCGTCGTGGACGAGGCCGCGCCCGACGACGGGATCGCCGCTCCCGGCAAGGTGCTCACCATCCGCTACGACGGCGAGGAGGAGGACGAGGTGTTCCTCCTCGGCGTCCGGGACGCGTCCGTGGCGGACCGGATGACGGTGTACTCCCCGGAGTCCCCGCTGGGCGCGGCGCTGGTGGGCGCCCGCCAGGGCGAGCGGCGCACGTTCACCGCGCCCCGGGGCGCGGTCATCGGGGTCACCCTGCTCAGGGCCGAGCCGTACCGGGCCGCCGTCGTGCACTGACCCCGGCCGAGGGGAGCCGCCCGGGCCGGGAGACCGGGGAGGCGCGGAGAGGACGGGGACCGGGGGGAACGTTCGCTCCCGGCGGGCGCGCGGCGCCCCGGCCGAGGGGCCCCGCCTGGACGGGCGGCCGGAAAGCGCGGGGAGGACGGCAAGGTGCTCCCCGCGCGCCCCTGCACAGGGGATTTCGGAGAGGGGTTCCGGCGCGGGAACGCGTCGCGGGGTTTCTCCGCCGCGTGTTCCAGGGCTTTTTCCCTCGGTTTCCCGTGCTCCTTCCGACGCGCTTTCCCGCGCGTCCTCGTCGTACCCGGTTCCTCGCCGGGGAAAGGACGTCGGCGGGGGGACACAGGGGAAACCACTTCTCACGGCCTCCCCGGGGACGCCCCGGCCACGCGGAACACCAGGTCCGGGCGCGCCCTCCCCCGCCGTCACCCGCGGCCCGGCCGCCCGTGCGCGGCGGCGCCGGAGCGGCGCGCGCCCTCCCGCGGCGGCGCCCGCGGAGAACGGCTTCCGAACGGCGTTCCCGGCCTGCCCGGACACCGGGGAAAACGTCAGACCGGAAATCGGGAAAACGCCCTCGCCGTCTTTTCCCACGGGGAACGCCCTTTCCCTCCGGAGGGAAGAGCACACCGCCCCGAAGGCGCGGGGGGCTTCCTCCACGACCCGCGCGCACCCTGTTCCCGGAGGGGGAAGATCACGACCGCCCGGTTCCGGGTAGCGGGTTGGGGGAGCCCGCGGGAGCACGCGGGCCGAAGGAACGGACACCCGACGCAGAGAGGGCGATGCACATGAGCGCGGACACCGACGACGCGCGCTGGGCGCCGGTCAGGGACTGGCACGCGGCGGTGAGCGCAAGGGACCTGACGGCGGCGAAGGCGGTCGCCGACCCCGGCATCAGGGTCGGCGGCCCCCAGGGCTCCGCGCAGGGCGTGGACGCCTTCCTGGACTGGGTCCGCGACTCGGGCATCCGCATCGAACCGGTCGGCTGGCACACCGTGGACGAGCACCGCGTCGTGGTGGAGCAGGACGCCGCATGGCCCGGCCGCGCCGACTCGGGGCCCGAGGCGGCCCCGGTGCGCACCGCGACCCTGTTCGAGGTGCGCCACGGCCTGATCACCGCCGCGCTCCGCTACGACGAGGGCGTGGAGGCGGCCCTCGACGCGGCCCGGCGCACGTCCTGACGCCGTGGACGTGCCGGGGCGCCGCGAGCGCGCCGGCCGCGTCCAGGCGCGCACGCTCCGGACCGCGCGGGTGTCCGGGACGCCGTGGGCGTACCGGCCGCGCGACACGGCCCGGGGCGGCCGGTACCGGTATCGGTGCGCCCCGGGTCGGTGCGGGGTGGGGGCCCGGGTCAGGGGGCCGCCGGTCTGCCGATGGTGTGGAGGAGGACGTGCGCCTCGTCGAGGCGGGCGGGGAAGGCCTCCGGGTTCTCCGCCAGCCGCATGGCGGTCAACTCGCAGGCCATGGCGGTGTGGGCGGCGAGCACGGCGACGTTCTCGACCGCACCCGCCTCCACCAGTGCACCGGCGAACCGGTGGGCGCGCTGCTGGCGGGTGAGCAGGTAGCGCGAGCGCAGCTCACCGCTCTCCCGGAGCAGGCGCGCCAGGACGGCGGAGTGGGCCGGGGAGAGCGCGGTGTGCGGCCTGACGGCGGCGTCGGCCTCCCTGAGCAGTTCGACGGCGGCGCCGAGGTCCTCGCCCAGCGGCCGGGGAGCCTTCTCCAGCACGTAGGCGCACATGCGGTCGGCCTCCGCCCCGTCGTCGGCGAACAGCACCTGCTGTTTGTCGCCGAAGTACCTGAAGAAGGTGGTCCGGCCGACTTCCGCGCGTTCGGCGATCGCGGCGACCGTGACGTTGTCGAATCCGTGCTCCGCGAAGAGCTGGAAGGCTGCTGACACGATCATGGCCCGGGCCTTACGCCGTTTGCGGGCGTGGAGCGTGTCGGGGGGGTGGTGCATGAGGCGACCCTATCGAGTGGGGATCCGGTTCTCTTTGGTACGCGGGACCATTGGGACGGTAGTCCTGAAACGCACCGCGAGACCGGGGAGCGGGAAGTCGTCTGTCCTGTTGTAGCGGGAACGCATCCGGTGGGCACAGTCCGAAACCCACGCGGGCGCACTGGTTGGCCCGGAATTTTATTGCAGAGCGGGGTTCGTCTGACAACCGCCTTCCGGACCGTGCGGAACATCTACCCGGAAAGCGGTTCGCCTCTCAGCGGATTTCGCCTTCCGCGCGGCCGGAGCGGGAGCCATTCCGGTTCAGTCCCCATTGAACATCTTCCAGGAAAACGTTCGGTTTCCTTACAGTTTCCCGGCCGGGGAACGCGGCCCGCCGGGGCGCGCGACCGCCGATTGTCAGTGGCCTGTGCCACAGTGGAGACCTCGATCCCATTCTGGAGCTGGTCATGGCATATCTCCTGGTCATCGGCACACGCAAGGGGCTCTTCACCGCCCGCAGCGAGGATCGGCGCGCGTGGGAGGTGAGCGGCCCGCACCGGCTCGACTCCGCGGACTACGCCAGCATGAGCGCGGTGTACGCGGTCGGCGTCAACCCGCACAGCGGCCGCATCCTCGCCGGAGCGGAGAGCTCGCACTTCGGACCGAGCGTCTGGTACAGCGACGACGGGGGCGCCACCTGGCACGAGCCCGGGTCCGCGCCCATCGCCTTCCCCGAGGACACCGACGCCTCCCTCGTCCGGGCCTGGCAGTTCGCCTTCGGCGACGACGCCGACACCGTGTACGCGGGGGTGGAGCCGCACGCCCTGTTCCGGTCCTCCGACGGCGGACTGCGCTTCGAACTCGTCCGCGCCCTGTGGGACCACCCGCACCGCGCCGACTGGTTCCCCGGGGCGGGCGGCGGCGCGGTCCACACGATCCTGCCCGGGATCCTCGGCGCGGGCGAGCGCGTGCCCGGAGCCGTGACGGTGGCCATGTCCACCGGTGGTGTCTACCAGACCCGCGACGACGGTGCCAGTTGGGCTCCGGCCAACCGGGGGATCTCGGCGGTGTTCCTGCCCGACGAGGAGCCCGAGTACGGCCAGTGCGTGCACAAGGTGGCCGCCGGGCCGGGCGGCGTGCTCTACGCGCAGAACCACCACGGGGTGTACCGCAGCTCGGACCCCGCGGGGAAGGGGTGGACGGCCGTGGAGACCGGCCTCCCCACCGACTTCGGGTTCGCGGTGGTCGCCCACCCGCACCGGCCGGAGACCGCGCTCAACTTCCCCGTGGTCAGCCAGGAGGTGCACCTGCCGCCCGACCACCGGCTGGGCGTGTACCGGACCGACGACGGGGGCGGCAGCTGGCGGCCGTTCACGCAGGGCCTGCCGCGGGAGCCCTACTTCGGGATCGTGCTGCGCGACGGCGCCTGCACCGACGGGGCGGACGTGCCCGGGTTCTACTTCGGCACCCGGTCGGGCGACGTCTACGCCGCCACCGACGGCGGTGACGGCTGGCACCCGGTGGTCCAGCACCTGCCCGACGTCCTGTGCGTACGCGCCGCGGAGGTGTGAGATGCGGGTGACGGTACACCTGCCGGGTCTGCTGAGGGCCGACGCCGACGGCGCGGCCCACGTCCCGGTGGAGGTCGAGGACGGGACCGCGCTGGGCGGGGTGCTGGACGCGCTCACCGCCCGGTATCCGGGGCTGGACAGGCGGATCCGCGACGAGCAGGGGCGGCTGCGCCGCTACGTCAACGTGTTCGTGGACGAGGACGAGTGCCGCGGGGCCGGCGGGCTGGCGGCGCCGGTTCGCGACGGCGCGGACGTGCGCGTGCTGCCCTCGGTCGCCGGGGGCTGAGGGGGACCCGCACGACGTGCGGGTCGTCCGGGAGCCCCCCGGGGGCAGGGCGGGCGGGGCGCCGCGCGACTTCCGCCGACACCTCCGTGGGGCGGTGCCCCGGACGGGCGTCCCCGTCGGGCTGGCGCGGTGACCGGAAGGGGTGCACCGGTCCGCCGCCCCATGGCTCTCTCCGGGTGGGACCCGGTTCCGCAACCGCCGGCAGGTGAGCACCACCGCCGCCGGAAGCGGTCGGGTTCCGGTGTCAGGCCGGGTCCCCGCTGGCGGCCGGGAGGCCGGACCGCCGACCGGAGCGCTCGGCGCGCAGGGGCACCGGGCGCAGGTGGGTCAGGCTCCGCCACACCCACTCCAGCGGACCGAGCCGGAACCGGCGCGCCCACAGGTGGGCCAGGACGGCGGTCGCGACGAAGTAGGCGGCGGCCAGGGCGTACTGGGCCAGCTGGGGGACCGTCCCCTCGAACGGGCCCATGACCGCCAGGAACACCGCCGTGCTGCCCAGGTACACCGTGAGGGTCATCCGCCCGAGCGGGGCCAGGGTCCCCAGCACGCGCGCCGCGCCCCGTCCCCTGAGTACCAGCCACCACACCAGTCCCAGGTAGAGCAGGGCTCCGCCCAGGTTCAGCAAGGTGTTCCCCAGGAGGACGACCACGGTCTCGCCCACGGACCGCACCGGCGCGCCGTCGGCGCCGAACTCGGTCGGGAACACGACGCTGCCGACGAGCATGAGGGCCACGCTCAGGACCTGGACCACCGCGCCGAACACGAGCATGCGCAGCGGCAGGCGGGAGGTCCCCTCCGCACCGGTTCCGGGCTCGGCGGTGAGCTCCGGGCGGCGGGCCAGCCACACGCCCACGCAGAAGAACCCGAGGGTCTGCGGGACCAGCATCGCCGAGGCCCCCCAGGTGTGGTCCCCGAGGAACGGCGAGAGCAGCAGGTCCGACACCGGCACGGCGGCGAACAGCACGGCCGCCGCGACCAGCGGTCTGCGGCGGGACCCGCCGAGCAGCAGCGGCACCAGCGGGGTCAGCAGCAGCGCCGCGACCGAGTACTGGGTGAGGATGTCCCCGTCGAAGACCGCCAGGTGCGGAAGTCCGAACAGCAGGCCCAGGACGGCGTAGCGGCGCAGCATCACCGCCGCCGGACTCCCGCCGCGCCGGGCGGCGGCCCGCCACGCCAGGACCACGCCCGCGCCCAGCAGCACCATGAGCATGGTCCTGGCCCTGCCCGACATGAGCAGGGTGAGCCCGCCGTCCACGAGTTCGCTCAGCACGCCCGGGACCCGGTCGCCCGACATCTCGACGGGATAGACCACCGAGGACGCGTTCATCATGACCACGCCGATCATCGCGAGCGCCCGGGCGACGTCCAGGAACACCACGCGCCGCGCGGGGGACGGCAGGCCGGGACCGGCACCGTCGGACGCGGCTGCGCGCCGTGCCCCGGCCGTGTGCCGCGCCTCGGTCCCCGCCGTGCGCGGTTCCCCGCTCCCGGCCGTGTGGAGCGCCCCGCCCTCGTGCCGTGCCCCGGCCGTGTACCGCCCCCCGGCACCGACCGGGTGGTGCGTCCCGTCCCCGTGCCGTTGTGCCCCTGTCGTGTCGTACCCCGCCTCGCTCATGCGGCGCCCTCTCCCCTTCCGACGTCGAACGGCTCCCAGCCTCGCCTCCGGGCCCGTGCGCGCGCATCGACCGAACGGCCGACGCCCGGACCCGCCCGCCTCGTACCTTCGGCCGAGGCCCGCCGCGTCCGCGCGGCCTACGCTGGTCGCCATGGCCATGAACAGGGTGTTCGCGACGCGCGGCGGCGGCCGGACCAGCGGTGCGCTGTCCCGGATCGCGCCGTGGGCCGTGGCGTGCGTGCTCGCGGTGCTGTGGGCGCTGGACCTGCTGCGCGTTCACGGCGACTTCTCCCGCCCGGACTGGATGGGGCCCCCGCACTCGGCCATGGACTACGTGCCGGTGGTCTCCGGCGGGGTGGTCTGCGTGCTCGCGCTGCTCACCCTGCGCCCGTCCTCGGGACCGGTGGCGACCGCGGTGTCCGGTGCGGCGGCCGCGGCCTCGGTGCTGGCGGCCTCCGCGGTGCTGTGGCCGCTGCCCATGGGGGAGGCGTTCGGATACGCCCTGGCGGGCTCGGAGGTCAGCGGGCTGCTGGTGCTGCTCGCGCTGGCCGGGCTGCGGTGCGGCCCCTGGCAGATCGGCGCGGTGTCCCTGTGCGCCTTCGCGGCCACCCTCTCGGACTACCTGCGAGAGCCCGTCCCCTACTACGCGAGCCTGGCCAACACGTCGCTGACGTTCGTGGCCGTGGGACTGGCTCCGGGGCTGTACCTGCGGTGGCGGGAGGCCCAGCGGCGCGCCCATGTGGAGCACGCCCGGTCCCAGGAGCGGCTGGCGATCGCCCGCGACCTGCACGACGTCGTGGCGCACGAGGTGACCGGCATCGTCGTCCAGGCGCAGGCGCTGCGCCACATCGCCGACCGCGACCCCGGCGCGGTGCGGAACGCGCTGCCCGAGATCGAGGCGGCGGGGGCGCGCGCACTGGAGTCCATGCGCGGGATGGTCTCGCGGCTGCGGGAGCCGGGCGACGTGCCGCTGGCCCCGGACACCGCCGCGGGGCTGGCCCGGCTGGTGACACCGGCGGCCGGGGGCCGACCGGAGGTGGCGGTACGGTGCCGGGGTCCCGTGGAGGCCCTGCCGCCGACCGCCGGGACGGCGGTGCTGCGGATCGCCCAGGAGTCGGTCACCAACGCGCTGCGGCACGCCCGGGGCGCCGCCCGGGTGGAGGTGTCGGTGGAGGCCGGAGCGGAGGAGGTCGCGGTGCGGGTGAGTGACGACGGCCAGGGGGGCTCGGGACCGGCCGGGGGCGGGTTCGGCCTGGTCGGCATGGCGGAACGGGTGCGCCTGCTCGGCGGCGTGTTCTCCGCGGGCCCGCGTGACCGGGGCCGGGGCTGGGAGGTGGCGGCGCGGCTGCCGCTGGACCGGGCGGGCGAGGGCCCGGAGCGACGTTCGACTGTCGGGGAGCAGGGGTGAGGGTGATGCGGGGGTCCCAGGAGGCCGGAGGGGAGCGGGCGGTGCCCGGCGGCGGCGAGGCGCCGATCCGGGTGCTGCTGGCGGACGACCAGGCCATGGTGCGGACCGGGTTCCGGTACATGCTGGCGGCCGAGGACGGCGTCGAGGTGGTGGGCGAGGCCGGTGACGGTCTGGAGGCGGTCCGGCTGGCGCGGGAGCTGCGCCCGGACGTGGTGCTCATGGACATCCGGATGCCGGGGGTGGACGGCCTGGAGGCCACCCGGCGGCTGGCAGGTCCGGGGGTGGCCGACCCGCTCCGGGTGGTCGTGGTGACCACGTTCGACCTGGACGAGTACGTGCACGCGGCGATCACCGGAGGGGCGGTCGGATTCCTGCTCAAGGACGCCGGACCGGCCCTGCTGGTGGAGGCGGTGCGGGCCGCCGCCAGGGGCGACGCCCTGGTATCCCCGAGGGTCACCGTGCGGCTGCTGCGGCACTTCGCGGCGGCGCCCCGGTCCGCGCCGGGGGACGGCGGGCTGACCGTGCGGGAGCTGGACATCGTGCGCGCGGTGGCGCGGGGGCTGACCAACACCGAGGTGGCCGGGGAGCTGTTCGTCACCGTGAGCACGGTCAAGACGCACCTGGCGAGCGTGCAGGCCAAGCTGGGGGCGCGCAACCGCGTGGAGGTGGCGGCCTGGGCCTACCGCAACGGGCACGCGGAGTAGGCGGAGTAGGCGGAGCCTCCCCGGGGCGGCGCCGGTGCGCCGCGCGGTGGCGCGCGGGCGGGACCGGGAACCGTCCGGCGGCGGAACGCGTCCCCCGGCCGCCGTGCCGCTCCCGACAGGAGCGGCACGCCCTCCAGCCGCTCGCGGGCGGCGGTTGTCCACAGCCTCCCGCCGCCTCTACCGCCGCCGGGCCCGATGCGGTTTCCTGGGATACGGGGGGTCCCCGAGGGGATCCGGCTTCCGGTTGCCCTCTACCAGTTGGCGGGGGCGTAGTCCTTCAGGAAGCACCCGTGCAGGTCCTCTCCCAGCTCGCCCCGCACGATGGGGTCGTACACGCGCGCGGCCCCGTCCTCCAGGTCCAGGGGCGCGTGGAACCCGGCCTCGACCAGCCGCTCCTTCTCCGGGTGCGGGCGCTCGTCCGTGATCCACCCGGTGTCCACGCTGGTCATCAGGATTCCGTCGGACTCCAGCATCTCCTGGGCGCTGGTGCGGGTGAGCATGTTGAGCGCGGCCTTGGCCATGTTGGTGTGGGGGTGCCCCGGCCCCTTGTAGCCGCGGCCGAACACCCCCTCCATCGCCGACACGTTGACGATGTAGGTGCGGCGCGCCGGGGACGCGGCCAGGGCCGGGCGCAACCGGTCCACCAGCAGGAACGGCGCGCTCACGTTGCACAGCTGCACCTCCAGCATCTCGACGGGGTCGACCTCGCCGATCCGCCGCGTCCAGCTGTTCACCGGGGCCAGGTCGGGCACCAGCCCTCCGGCGTCGATCGCCGTCCCGGTGCGCACCCTCTCCATCGACGCGGAGCCCGTGGTCAGCGCCAGGGAGGTGAGCATGGCCGGAGTGAGCGCGTGGGTCGCCGGGGCGTCCCGCCCAGGGTCGGCGCGGTCCTCCAGGGCGCGCGGGCGCACGCCGCCCAGCACCAGCGGCTCGGGGAGGCCCTCGCCCGTGAGCGGTTCGGCCTCGGCCTCGACCAGCGGCCCGTAGGAGCCGGGCGAACGGCGCACCGTCTGGGCCGCGTTGTTGATGAGGATGTCCAGCGGCCCCTGTTCGGCCACCGCGTCGGCCAGCCGCAGCACCTGGGCGGGGTCGCGCAGGTCGACGCCCACCACCCGCAGCCGGTGCAGCCACTCGCCGCTGTCGGGCATCGCGGCGAACCGGCGCACCGCGTCGTTGGGAAAACGTGTGGTGACGGTCGTGTGCGCGCCGTCCCTGAGCAGCCGGAGTGCGATGTACATGCCGATCTTGGCCCGGCCGCCGGTGAGCAGGGCCCGGCGCCCGGTCAGGTCGGTGCGGGCGTTGCGGCGCTCCCTGTTGAACGCGGCGCACGCGGGGCACAGCTGGTGGTAGAAGGAGTCGACCTCCCGGTACCTCTCCTTGCAGATGTAGCAGGGCCGGGGCCTGCTCAGCACGCCCGCGAGGGCGCCGCCGCTGCCGCTGGTGAGGGCGCGGCCGTTGGTCTCGTCGTCGATCCGGTCCGGCGCCGCGGTGGCGGTGGCCGCGAACACGGCCCTGTCGTGGGCCTGGCGGGCGGCCTGGCGCTCCTTGCGGCGCCGCTCCTTGACGTTCTTGAACAGGCGGGCGGTCGCGCGCTGGAGGGCGACCGAGTCCGGGTGGTCGCTGGGCAGCTCACCGGCGCGGGCGATCACGTCCAGGCACGCGGCCAACCGGTCGGGGTCGATCCGCTCCGCCGGGTGCTCCGACTCCTCCGGCAGCGTCCGGGTACCCGTGTCCGTCATCGTCTCTGTCACCGCTCCACCGCCGCGCCGCGGTCGTCGCGGCCGGCCTTCCGTTCCCTGTGTCCGGTGGCTCCCGACTCGGGGCCATCAGGAACTGTATGCGCACCCCGGGACCGCGCGGAGCGCGGTCCCGGGGAGCCGGTGCGCATCGGGTGGGAGTGACGGGTGAGTATGGGAGGGGAGAACGTCACCGCGTGGGGAGTACGGACCGTACGCGTGTGACGCAGGAACGAGGGCCGACCGGGCGGAGCGCGGCGGTCCCGGAAGCGGGGGGTAGGAGCCGTGACCCAGCACAGGGCCGCCGCGGGCGCGGAGGGCGGCGCAGAGCGCGAACTCGTGGTTCTGCTCGACGAGGAGCACCAGCGCGTGGGCGTCGCCGACAAGGCCACCGTGCACACCCGGGAGACACCGCTGCACCTGGCGTTCTCCTGCTACGTCCTGGACGCGGACGGGCGGGTGCTGATCACCCGCCGGGCCCTGGGCAAGACCACCTGGCCGGGGGTGTGGACGAACAGCTGCTGCGGCCACCCCGGCCCGGACGAGGACCTCGACGCGGCGGTGCGCCGCCGGGTCGGCCAGGAGCTGGGGATGCGCGTCAGCGGGGTGCGGCCCGCGCTGCCCGACTTCCGGTACCGGGCGGTGTCGGCCGAGGGGATCGTGGAGAACGAGTTCTGCCCGGTCTTCTGGGCGCGTGCGGAGGAGGGCCCGGACCCCGACCCGTCGGAGGTGGCCGAGTACGCGTGGACGGAGTGGGCGGACCTGGTGGCGGTGGCCGAGCGGACACCGTGGCTGCTGAGCCCGTGGGCGGTGGAGCAGATCCCCCGCCTGGACGCGCTCTGAGCCGAGCGGCGGCCCGGGAACGGGAGCGGATCCGGGGCGCCGTGCGGCGGAGGCGGGAGGAGGCGCGCGCCGGGTACCGGTCGCGGGGACGGTGGGCGTGAGGGCTGCGACCGGGTGTCCCGGAGGCACGGGGGCGGCGATCGGGTGTCCGGGAGGCGCGAAGGACCCCGCGCCCGGGTAGGAACGGGGTGGCCGTTCCCGACCCCCTCCCTGGAGCCGCTCCCATGTCCGAACGCCCCGCCGGGCGACCGCTCCGCCCGGCCGCCCTCGTCCTCGACGTCCTCGACACCCTCTTCCCCCTCGCGCCCCTGGAGTGGCGGTTCCGGGAGGCCGGAATCCCCCGGGTGCTCATGACCCGCTGGTCGGACCACCTGCTGCGCGACTCGTTCGCCCTGGCCCTGGTGGGGGGCGACGGCGCCGACCGCTCCTTCGAGGACGTGGTCCGGGGAGCGCTGCGCGACATCACCGGCCACCAGATCGCCCCCTCCGCCGAGGACGCCATCATCGGGGGGCTGGCCGAACTCGACCCCCGGCCCGAGGCGGACGCCGCGCTGCGCGCCGCGCGCGGGGCCGGAGTGCCCGTCGCGGTCCTGGGCGACCACGACGACGCGCTGGCCCGGAGACTGCTGGAGCGCGCCGGTCTGCCCGACCTGGTGGAGGACGTGCTGGCCGCCCGCCCCGCCGGGGAGTGGCGGCCCGCGCCGGGCGCCTACCGGGCCGCCGCGCGGTCCCTGGGAGTCGCCCCGGAGCGGCTGGCCCTGGTCACCGCGCACGGATGGGACGTCGCCGGGGCGCGGCACGCGGGGCTGGTGACCGGCTGGTCCTCCCACCTGGAGGGGCGCTTCCCGTCGGTCTTCGCCCCGCCGGACGTCTCGGACCGCGACCTGGCCCGGACGGTGGAGGGACTGCTCTCCCTGCCCGCCGAGCGCCCCTGACCGGCGGCACCGCGAGGCGGGGCGGCCCCGAACCGCGCGGGGGCGGTCGCCGGAGGCTCCCGGGGCGCTCCCGCGCCCGCCGGACCGCTGACGGCCAGCT